>CAYNDB010000007.1:0-14818 GCA_964395915.1 uncultured Nitrospinota bacterium
TGGTCTCAAACAAAAGACGCAATTTCCGATCATCCGGCATTCGGCGCGGGAGCGGGTACATTTAGATATATATACATGTTATACGAGGAATCGGCCGAATACTATTATCACACGCATAACGATTATCTGCAGGTTTTAGTGGAACAGGGAGCTATCGGTTTTACCCTGCTATCGCTATCGCTATTCCTGTTGATGAGCAGAATTTTGGGCGCCTATACAAAAAGAAAAGATTTATTCTTGCGAAGCATACTGTTCGCTTCGTTAGTCGGATCCCTTTCACTGCTGTTGCACGCCTTTGTGGATTTCAACTTCCAGATTCCCGCCAACACCGCCTATTTTTATGTGGTTCTAGGGATGGGCATAGCGGCTGGCACGATGAAGAAAAAACGGAAATGAGGAATCAGTCTTATTAAACATTCCCAGATCAGTAATGAGCAAGCGTTCCGCGTTTCATGGCTTCCTTTAACGCAAAGCTGAATATGCGCAGACTTATCGGAATAGTGATTATGGAAAAGATTAAAAGAAAAAGAAGGTTCGGAGCCACATCAACAAACTGCGCTCCCTGAAGAAGAGCCAGCCGCATAGCTTCAAGCGAATGGGTAATTGGGAAAATTAGCGAAACGTATTCCAGGAAGTTTGGCAACACCGAGACAGGGTAATATACGCCGCCAAGAAGCTGTGATAACGCGCCGATGGCATATGCCACAGGGTCTCCCCGCTTGAACACGATTACGAAGCTTGCCGACAACACGCCGAAAGGAAGAAAAGCGGCTATCGACAAGAACAGCGTAACGAAAGCGACCGGAATGTTCGCATCGCCCATATCCACGCCAAAAACGAATACACCGAGGAGAAGAAACACCGCTACGCTAAAGGAAGCCATTATGAAGCTCCACAAGGTGGAGGCGATAAGCAGACAGGCCGGGCTTGTTGGCGTGGCGAACACCGCTTCCAAAGTTCCAGACATCTGGCCTTCCCGGATGCTTGAGCTGAACGAATAAAGCGACGTGGATAAATAGCTGTTGAACGCCAGGCCGACCAGCACAAAGGCGAAATAGTTTCCGCCATATTCTTTTAAAGACTCGTTTGGCGCTGTCCCCAGAAGCTTCGAAACAAAGAAGAAAGTCGTGGCGTAAAAAAGAACTCCGAAAACCCGTAGTAGAAAATCGAACCGGTAGCTTAGCTGCTGTTTTAAGTCTTTGACGACAAAAGCTCCTATCCGCCGGATATCCGCAACGAAGTCTATTGTCTTAATCATTTGTATATTTTTCGAATATCTCGCTCAATCCCGCCTGAGCGACATTCACATTTTCGATGTGGACTTGCGATTTCGTCATAATGGAAAACGCCTCGTTGAGAGAGCTATAACCATCATCAACCAGCCGGACCGATACTAAAATACGATTTTCGTTTTTATCGTCCACAGTCACATCTTTAACGCCAGGCAGGCTTATCAATCTCTTTATCAATTCTTCAGACTTTTCCCTAAGATAGAAGGAGATAGACTGCCCAGTTCCTAAATTCTTTCTAAGCGAACGCATGTCGTCCACAACAGCGACCTTCCCCTTGCTCATTATCGCCACCCTGTCACATATCTGCTCCGCTTCATGTAGCTGGTGTGTGACGAGAACGATCGTCTTATTTTCCTCTCGGCAAATTCGCCGGATATATTCTCGCAACGCGTTTGATGACTTGGGATCAACGCTCTTTGTCGGCTCGTCCATAAATAATACTGGCGGGTTGTGCAACAAAGTGCGGGCGATACCGAGCCGTTGTTTCATTCCGGTGGTGCACCTGTCCACCCGTGTGTCTATAAACTCCGAAAGGTCGAGCACGGCGGTTATCTCGCTGATACGTTTTCGAAGTTTTCTTCCAGAGACACCATGGAGCTTTCCGAAAAACGTTAGGTTGTCCCTTACCGAAAGCCGCCAGAAAAAGCTTCTCTCCTCACCATTGACAAGCCCGATCATCCGCTTGACCGAAATTGGGTCGGAGAGATCGACTCCTTTTATGTTTGCCGTTCCACTGGTAGGCAGAACCAGGCCAGCAATCATTTTTATCAACGTGCTTTTCCCTGCGCCGTTAGAGCCAAGAAGCCCGAAAAGCTCGCCTTCGCTTATGGTCAACGTCACATCATCCACTGCAAGCATAGGCTTCCCGCACTCCGCCCGGGTGAGAAAAGCGCGCAAACCACCGGAAAGGTCATACCGTTTGGTAAGTTTATCGATAAAAATTGATGTGGTCACACTTATGTCCGTTCAAACAAGATCAGTAAGACAAATATAACATGGAAGTCATTTATATTCTGTATGTTCGGCACGCCGGTAACTTGTAACGATAATATCCGCCAATGCAAAAAACCGTTACAAGAATACAAAAAGGATAAATTTTTTTATTTTTTTTATTTACAATAATATTTTTAGGTCTATATTGCTTACTATAAACTGCTTTGCGCAGGGGGTTCAAAGCAAAGAGGGGAAATTGCAATTGCTTGCCAGCTGTTTCGATAATGTGGGCTAAACTGTCACTTTCCTTTTATGGATCCTTGTAAATTAATATAAGGGGAGGGAACAATGAGAAAATTTGTAATGGCCATAACCTTTATGGTCGCTGTATCTTTTGCAGTTCCTGCTACAGGGACTACGCTTACGTTTGACGATCTCCCAGATATACCATGGGATGGCAGCACAGAGCCAGTTGACTACATTTCCAGTTACGGTACCTATGGCGGGTTGACTTGGGATAACATGGACTATGGTGATCCAGCTGAAATACGTGATTATCTGGATACGGTCTGGGGAGTATCGGAAACTGGATACACTAACGGCATGGTGTCTTCTAACCAAATCGCTTACAACACCTATGGTTTGAACGCGACTATCACCTCCGTAGGCTTGTTTGATTTTTATGGAGCCTATCTCAATGCGGCATGGTCAGACAGTTTGGGTGTTACCGTTAGAGGCTATTCTGGCGGAACCGGGGGAACCCTCATCGGCGACAATACCGTAACCCTCAATAAATCCGGAGCGTCTTACTTTGCTTTTAACTATTTGGGAATAGACACATTGGAGTTTTCCACTCATGGCTATGGAACATTTGTAATGGACAATTTCAACTACAGACAAGTTCCGGAACCAGCCACTTTACTTCTTTTGGGCTCAGCTCTGCTCGGCTTTGGAATGTTCCACAGAATGAGAGAGGAAAGTTAAAAAGACGCCAAGACCGATCATCTTTTGGCGCCTGAAACCTAAACGCCTGCAAACGTTTTTGGCTGATCCTAAGTAACGACTGCGCCTGAGCTTGCCACTTAACATATGTTGTGACAGCCTGCTACTGAATGTGTAATGGTCTCAGGAAATTAGCGCTGCTATTTTCGTTAAAGCCTTTTCGTCAATCTAGAAAATCAATCACAAACTCCTAACGAGGCCAAAGCGATCTCGTCAAATGAGAAAGCATAAAATAGATCGTGAGCTTTCGATTATTTAACATCATGTTGAAAAGCTAAAAGGAGAACCATTGAGAGGTGTTGACAACCTTTGCACGAAACCCTAGATTAAGCCATAATGACTTTGTAATATACATTATCTGAGAGAAAAAAAATGGCAGGTAAACAACGTCTCAATCTGCATTTGTTGGACGATGATGAGCGCATACAATACACATCCTATATTGCTGGACGACATAAGAAGATGCTGGCCAAAATAGCTAAAACAACAGGAATGCCCGAAGCAGCCTTACTCCGGCTGGCGCTTGATAAAGGTCTACCCCGAGTCAAGCAGATGCTAACTACAAATAGCAAATTAGATTTCCAATGTGGGGGATAGTGTGGGGGGAAACTTTTGCCCCATTGACAGGATTTTGTAATCTATTGAATTAATAGTGGATGCGGGCGTAGCTCAGCTGGTAGAGCATCAGCTTCCCAAGCTGAGGGTCGAGGGTTCGAATCCCTTCGCCCGCTCCAAATGTTTTAACAAGCTATCACTCCACTCCTCCTCATTTAAAAAAACTGTTGCCCCTCATATGTGGGCGCGTCATTCCGGGCGCAAAGGTCCCGCTCCAGCCACCAGAATATTTACAGGGCCTTCACAAATCACTATTAAAAAAACAGATACGTTTTCCTGTTCAGTTTGATTTCAGCTTCGATTGCTATCGTGTGGCCATGAATAAACATAAAGGAGCCGGAACGATGAAGAACAACGAGAGGGTGAAGGTTTGGGATCCATTCGTGAGGGTGTTTCACTGGGCTCTTTTTCTTGCATTCACAGTCGCTTTTTTTACAGAGTTCGACGAGCTTAGGCTTCATGTGTTCGCAGGCTATGTGGTGGCCCTTCTTGTCTCGTTACGAATAGTTTGGGGAATTATTGGCGAGAAAAACGCCAGGTTCTCCGATTTTGTATACAAACCTGCGGCTGTCGTAACTTATATAAAGGACATGACGCGTCTTCGGCACAAGCGGTACATAGGTCATAACCCGGCAGCCGGAACAATGGCGCTTGTTCTATTAATCTGCCTTGCGGCGACGGCGCTGACAGGCGCTTTGACATACGGAGCCAAGGAAGTGTCCGGCCCGTTCGCAACGATAATGCTCGACTATGGATGGCGCTATGGCAAAGAGCTTAAGGAGATACACGGTTTCCTGGCCTGGTTTACAGTTTTTCTTGCCGCATTGCATGTAATAGGCGCAATCGCCGAAAGTGTGTTGCACGGTGAGAACCTTGTCCTGTCAATGTTTACGGGATTTAAGCGAAAAGAGCTGGTTGCTGAAAATATGTGGGAGAAGAGTGGAAACCCTCAAACCAGCCCCACTATTGAAATAAGTGACTCTAACTAAGCAATTCAGGAAATGTTGACCATGAGAAAGATAAAAGTGTAGCGCTGTCTAATATTCCCCTGGGCCGGGGCGTGCTTTTACCACCGCCGCCTCGGTCCACCCCTTTAGACAGTTTCAGTTTCAACCAATCGAGTTCGGAGATCAAAAGATGAAAAGATTGATATTCACGACCGCTTTTTTCATTGCCATGGGTTCAACATCATCTTTCGCAGGGGCGGTCGATAACCTGTTGTCCCGCTATCAGGTAAAAAACGTAAAAGAGTTTAGCCCGAAGCGTGGAGAGGCAATGTGGTTAAAAACTTATAAGAACCGGGAGGCGGGCGATATAAGAAGCTGTCAAACGTGTCACACGAAAAACCTTAAGGCAAGCGGGAAACATTATAAAACCGGTGAGGTAATCAACCCGTTGGCCCCGTCCGTTAACCCCGCAAGGTTCACAGAGATCAAGTTTATCGAAAAATGGTTTAAACGAAATTGTAAATGGACACTTGGACGTGAATGCACAAATCAGGAAAAAGGCGATTTTCTGCTGTTTCTGCAAAAACAGTAAAAACACATCTTTATAGAAGGAGATAAAGAAAATGAAGGAAAATAAAGTTAAACTATCAGTTATATTTCTGGCGCTGGCGGCAGGTATGGCCGTTATAGCCGGACAGGTATTCGCGGATGACGATGGCGACGACGATAATAATCGAAGCGGTTATTATCAGAACGGCAGGGAGCGTGATAAAGATGATGATAGCCGCGGCGGGTTCTTTGGCGGAAAAGATGGCTTTGGAGGTAAGGCTGATGTGGCGGCTGTTGAAAACGTTCTCTACAAAAAAGAATGCGGCTCCTGTCATTTCGCCTACCAGCCGGGGCTTTTGCCTGCGCTCTCGTGGGAGAAAATGATGGCCGGACTTGAAAATCATTTTGGAGATAACGCGGAATTGCTTAAAGAGGACCAGGTTGAGATAACCATGTACCTTATTGCCAATTCGGCGGACTATTCCGACCACAAGGCGTCGATAAAAATATCGCGGTCGTTAGATGGTATGGGTAATCCGTTAAGGATAACCGACACCCCGTACTTTATTAATGAGCATAACGAGATCCCCGCAAAAATGTGGAAGGACAACCCCAAGGTAAAGTCATTAAGTTATTGCGACAGATGTCATGCGAACGCCGAAGCTGGCTCTTTCAACGAGCATAATGTAAACATTCCCGGATTCGGAAAATGGGACGATTAATTGATATGCTTTCGATCAATACGCCAATAGTGTTTGGGTCTGTGGCGCTGGCGCTTTTTATGGCGCTGTCGCCCGCCGACACATCTTTCGCCGACGATGACCATAACATCGTTAAAAAACTAAAGGAGTCCGGAGACATCCTGCCACTTGAGATCATTATCAAAAAGGCCGCCGCCAAACATCCGGGACGAGTAATTGAAGCGGAGCTTGAGGAAAAGCCTGGCGGATATATTTATGAGATCGAAATACTGGATAAGTCCGGCGTTGTTTGGGAATTGATATATGACGCTAAAACCGGCAAATTTCTAGGGAAAAAAGAAGACTGACGATGAGACTTCTTCTGGTGGAGGACGATGAGACTTTGAGCCGAAGCTTGAAAGCCGATCTTGAAAAAGCGGGTTTTGCGGTGGATACGGCCAACAACGGGGAGGATGCCGAGTTTATGGGAACGGAAGAGCCTTATGACGCGGTTATTCTCGACCTTGGCCTTCCCGTAAAATCTGGTTTGGATGTTTTGAAAACATGGCGCGACGATAACCTCAAGACACCTGTTATCATTCTTACGGCGCGAGGAGCCTGGCATGAAAAGGTTGATGGTTTCAAGGCCGGAGCCGATGACTATCTCGCCAAGCCGTTTCATGTTGAAGAGCTTCTTGTAAGAATAAACGCCATGATTCGGCGATTTCACGACCATACTGGCGAAGAGACGCTTTGCGTGAATGGATTGACTCTTGATGAAAACAGACAATCTGTGACCACCGAAGATGGAAAAACATTTGCGCTGACCGGCGTTGAATTCCGTTTACTCAGATATTTCATGCTGCATTCCGAAATAGTTCTATCCAAGTCTACGCTAACGGAGCATGTGTATAATTATGATTCTGACAAGGACAGCAACGTCATAGAAGTTTATATAAAAAGGTTAAGGCAAAAACTCGGCAAAGAGATGATACATACCCGCAGGGGGCAAGGCTACGTATTCGGGAGCGCTGAATAATGGCGTCTTTGAGGGGCAGGCTTTCGGTGGGGCTTGTGATAAGCCTTATCATTTTTCTCTTCCTCCAATGGTTCTATGTGTCAAGCTACATTCGCCATCTCGTTGAAGGATATGTCGAGTCCAGGCTGGTCCATGACTCCGAAAGTATTTTGTCCGCTCTTTATGTCGACGATAACGGCTCCATAAAGCTTGCGGTGGAAAAAACAGGCGCGATCTACCATCGCGCTTTCTCCGGCCATTATTACAAGCTCTTTGTTGAAGATAGTGAGCCTGTGCGTTCACGTTCGTTGTGGGACAAGGATATTAAGACACCACAGCTTACGGTTGGCGAGTCGGTGAAAACAAGAGTCATGGGTCCCCAAGACCAAAACCTTATGACTATCACCAGCGCATATGTGAGACATGGCAGGACTGTGAGTATATCCGTAGCCGAAGACGTGACCCAAATGGAGGCTGATATAAAGGGTTTTCATGCTGGATACACAATAGTTTCGTTTCTTGCCATTGCCATACTCATACTGACCCAGTGGATAATTGTGCGGCAGAGCCTTGCGCCTCTTGGTCGCGCAAAAGAGGATTTGCTAAAACTTGAGAGAGGCGAGATAGAAAGCATAGAATCCGGCGTTCCATCCGAGGTGCGGCCGCTGGTGGATGAAATAAACCGCTTGCTAAAGGTCATGACTGAAAGACTTAAAAGGTCGCGTAAAGCTATGGGTAATCTGGCTCACGCTCTTAAAACCCCTCTAACCTCGATCACAAGGTTATCCGAGGAAAACGATATTACAAATAGTGAGCTTCGGGCGACTCTCAAAAAAAACACCGAGGTTGTTAACAATCTCATAGACCGGGAGCTTGCCCGCGCAAGGCTTGCCGGCCCCTCTTTGATAGGACAGGGCGCAGTATCCGAGAAAGATATCTCAGATTTAATCGGCACGCTTGAACGGATTTATCGCGACAAAAACCTCTCCATCGAATGGAGCCTTGCCCCGCAAGAATTTTCTATTATGGCCGACAGGGAAGATATCGTGGAGCTTTTAGGGATTTTGCTGGATAACGCATGCAAATGGGCTAAAAGCAGGGTCATTTTTACCGCCACAAGCGCGCCTGAAATCTCTTTTGTCGTTGAGGATGACGGGCCGGGTTGTCCGCAAAATGAACTGGAATCACTCAAGGGGCGCGGTGTCCGTTTAGATGAAAGTGGACAGGGGCACGGGCTGGGGCTTTCTATAGCGGCGGATATCGTGGATAGTTACTCCGGAACGATCGAGTTTGGCCGATCCGAAAGCCTTGGCGGTTTTATGGTGTCATGCCGTATTTAGTCCGGCGTTTCCTGTAAAGCACACTTGCTCGTCACGCCGATGCAAGCTGGACTGAAACACCTCTTCGTATTATAATTAAGACTGTTGTTCACATACCGCCAATAGGAGTTCTTGCAGATGAAACCGACACTGATATTCATAGCGATTATGACTCTCTCTTTAATGGCTTGCAGCGGAGGAGGTTCATCGAACAATACAAGCGCCGCCGCCAGCTCTTCATCGGCCTGGAGTTTCACTTCGGATAATATCGATTTTGGCATAACTGAAATCGTGTCTCCGGAAACGATCCTGCTGTCGGACGATTCGGTGCGTCTCTACACCACGGGCGGAGGTGGAATCAGTGTCTACCTTGCTGCCGATGGCGTCACGTTTACAGAGGTTTCCGCCTCTACTCCCCAAGGCTCGGACCCGACACTCATCAAGCTCGACGACGGCTCATATCGTATCTACTACGTTGACCAGATGGATAAAACCATCAAGACCGCAACATCTCCCGATGGGTTGGCCTTCACTTTTGAGACGAGCACAGGCATCAGCAATACCACTGGAAAGCCCGCATGGGGTGTTCCCGATACTATTTCCCTTCCAGATGGGTCGATACGCATGTTTTGGGTCGACACGGTTTCCGGTTCAGACCTGGAAATAATCAAAAGCGCAATATCATCTGATGGTGTCACGTTTACAAAAGAGTCGGGTTCAAGAACAACGGGCGGATATGTCGACCCCTACATCCTGAAAGCCGAAACCGGCGACTGGGTCGGTTTGTTCTCCACAGGTCCAGGACAGCCGCCACAGAAATTATATATCGGGACATCAACTGACGGACTCACTTGGAGCGTCGAAGCTGATCCGATCATTACCGTCAGCGGCGGGAACGCCCTCGATCCAACAGCGGTTGATCTGGGTGACGGATCATACAGGGTCTACTATGTCGCCACTACGGGAAACTCTACCTCTAGCGGTTTCTATCTGACTAGCGGTGTTTTACGAAAACAATAGCTTGTTACCGTTTTTCCAGTAGCCAGTCACGGAAGAAAACCCCCGCTTCGGTCGGGTTGAAATCCTTGTTCTGCAACAGGTATTAATAGTAATTTACCAAAAATGGACACTTTCACCAATGGGTTCGGCGTATCGGTAGTGTCTCAGTTTGGAAAACATTGCGTAATTGAAACGATGGTTGAGATTCACTTCGTGGTTACGTCATCCTGAACCAAAGTGCAAAGGCTTTCAACAATCAGAAGCCGCCTGTCTGTAAACGCAAATTTTATTTTACGCCACCAGATAAGGTCACACTTAAAACCGTTCTCCAACTTCCGGTATAAACTGTAATGCCACGCCATTATTACACCAGCGTTGTCTCGTAGGTTTCGGGCCATCATTAAACACATGGCCTTGATGCCCGCCGCAACGGGCGCAATGATATTCCGTGCGGGGAAAGATCAGTTTGTAATCAACCTCGGTGTCGACATGTCCTTTAATAGAGGTGTAAAAGCTGGGCCAGCCGGTTCCACTGTCAAACTTCATATCCGATGTAAATAGGTCAAGGTCGCATCCCGCGCATATATAAACACCCTTGCCATACTCCTTGTCCAACGGGCTGGAAAATGGACGTTCGGTGCCTGAATGCCTCAAAACATCAAATTGCTCCGACGTTAATATATTCCGCCATTCTTCATCTGATTTATTGATTTGCTCAATCATCGATCGTTTCTTTCCATTTTTCGCCCACGCTTTTGGTAATAAGGCTATCAGGGCCGCCACAGAAAACGCATATAAAATAAAAGTGCGCCTGTTCATTTTTTCACTTCTCCCCAAAGCTCCTTCAAGCGTTGCGTCCTGCCGCATGCTCCGCTATACATTTTATAGCGCCACGGATTTTTTTTATAATAATCCTGATGATATTCCTCCGCTGGATAGAAGGTTGACGCCATGGTAATTTCCGTGACGATATCCTCGGGAAACGGTTTCGATTCCATAAGAGACGCAAGAGAAGATTCGGCCAGCTTCTTTTGGTTTTCATCGAAATAAAATATAGCGGAGCGGTATTGCGTGCCACCATCGCAGAATTGCCTGTTTTTTGTTGTAGGATCAATGTTCCGCCAGAACACTTTTAGCAGTTGGGAATAGCTTGTTTTCTGCGGATCATACACGATCTTTATAACTTCGGCGTGCCCCGTTTCTCCGGACGACACTTCCTCATAAGTCGGGTTTACCTTATCTCCTCCAGTATATCCTGAGGTTGTGGAGATAACTCCATTGATGGAGTCGAAAGGCGGCTCCATACACCAGAAGCACCCTCCGCCAAATATCGCGGTCTTCGTTGCCACAGGTATGGGCTTGCTGTCCGCTATGTTCATCTGGAGAGGTTTTGTACTGTCGATGCCCGTCACGCCCCATGCCACAGCGCTTCCAAGAATAAAAAATAACAGGAACCGTTTCATCGTAATCTCCACAACTTAAGAAAGCATCAACAGAAGCCAGGCGTTATTCGAGCGCACACATATCATATCAAGGTAAATACTTTATCTTGACGCTACTTATTTGATTAAATATTCTTTAATTGGATTCATTTCATGTTTAAATCCGGTTTGATCGCGTAACTTCTTTAAAATTATAATCTTGTGTTGTCATGATTAGCTGCCGTCACTTCAGACAAGGTTTCTTCAGCTTCCACAATCCTTTACATTTTTTCCTGGCCCTGCGTTCAAGCTCCAGGTATTTTTCCTTGTTTGTATAACTGAATTTTCGATACGCTTCGGCAAAGCCTTCATTAAGAAGAATTTCATTTAATATCCTTCCATCCGGCAATGTCACATGGGCAAGCAACCGTTTATATTTATCACGCATTGTCGATCCGCCATATGAAAGCTTGACAACCTTTTTAAGAGCGAGCTCCATGGTTCTAGCCGTCGCTTCATTTCCATAAGGCTCCAGTGTCGTATACGGCCCGTCTTTCTCCGGCGTATCGATCCCGACGAGTCGCACCTTTTCATAACGCCCCTCTATCCGCACGAGCAGAGTGTCTCCATCAAAAACACGGACGACAAAACCGGTGGCGACACTCTCCGCCGAGGTGATTCCAAATCCCGCAAACAGAAAAATGAAAAAAAGTATGGCAAATATTGGCCGAAACATCTTTTGCGTTCTCATACAATCAGTTATACTTGCTTACAGACATATTTTTCGAGGAATAAATAGAGTGGATCAAAGAAAAAAACTTGGCGACCGGGAAAAAGATATGTTCCCTCTTAACGAGGAGGACATAGCCCAAGCTTTTGGAGATGTTGACACAGAGCCCGAAGAGCCTGTGGAGAAAGAACATTCGACAGGATTTTTCCGTCTTTTCATCACAATAGTTCTGGCGGCTCCTGTCGCGGCGTTCCTTACTCTCATCGTCATGGATATCTACCCTCCTATCGCCGAAACGATCGGGCTTCGTAGCGCGACTATAACAGCTTTGCCGGAAGACTCTGTCACAAAACCGGGAAAGGCCGATTCCTTCACAGCCCTTCTGAAGGCCATGCAAAAATCAAATAAAAGCCTTGCCGCCGCAATGAACAGGCAGGCCGACGCAATCAAAAAGCTGGCCGCCAAAAAGCCGGGTACTGTAAAAGTTACGATACCTCCTATTAAAATACCTGAGATCAAAATACCGCCGATTAAATTTCCAGCGCAACCAAAAGCTCAGGTGTCCATAACGCAACAAAAGATCGTGGTTGTAAGAGTGCCATCCAGAGAAAAGTTCGACCTGGCTTATGAAAAACAAAAGATTCTGGAGCTTTCAGGTGTTGATCTTGACGACCCTGTCACAGGCTCACAAATATTCAGCAAAATAAAATCGTGGGACGCCTTAAAGGAAGTCATAAGGTCTCTTGACGATATTATTGCGGCTGCCAGGGATCATGATGAGGTCACAGACTTTTTAAAAGCAAACGCGTTAAAGGCAAAGAAATACGCCACAAAACGTTTGTCGGTTCTGCGATAACAAGAATCGCCAGGTGTTCTAATCTGCGACGAGACGCTCTATTCTTTCCGACAACCTTTCCCAGCGCGCATATAAATCGCCGACCTCTTTTTTAAGGGCGGCGATTTCCTTTGAAGAGTCATGAACCTTGGCGACATCCTTGTAAGTTTCAGGGTCAGCCATCTCAAATTCGATGGTTTCCAGCCGGGCCTCAATTTTCATAATACGCTTTTCAACCGAGGCAAGATTCTTTTTAACGGGCCCAACCGTTTCGTTAAGAGCCTGCCTCTGCTTTGCGGCTTCCTGGCGGCTCTCCTTTTTTGATTTTTTAGCTCCGGGAGCCACAACGATCTGTGACGACTTTGACGGATCGGAAGAAGCTTGAAGCCGCTCCCCTCTTTTCGATTCATAGTATCCAAAGTTACCTAAAAACTCCGTAGTCCGCCCATCCTCCACGTGAACAATCTTATTCGCCACAGCGTTGATGAACGCGCGGTCGTGCGAGATAAAAAGGATACAGCCCCCATAGTTCGCCAAAGCTTTTTCCAGCGCTTGTCTGCTCTTAAGGTCAAGATGGTTTGTCGGCTCATCGAGAAGCAGCAAGTTGGTTGGGTTGAGCGTGATTTTCGCCAGCGCCAATCTGCTTTTTTCGCCACCGGAAAGAACCTTCACTTTTTTATCCACATCATCTTTTCTAAACAGAAAAGCTCCTAGAATTGCCCTGGCGCGGTTGATTTTATCAAACGGAATATCGCTGGTTAACTCATCGAGAACCGTTTTCTCCGGGTCGAGAGCCTCCACCTGATGCTGGGCAAAATGACGCAAGGCGACGCTTTCCGCAATCCTTACCCTGCCAGCCTTCGGCGATACAGTTCCAGCCAGCAATTTAATAAGGGTGGATTTACCTGCGCCATTCGGCCCGACAAGCGCTATACGCTCACCCCGCCGTATCGTAAAATCGAAATCGTTATACACAATATTGTCGCCATAAGCCACAGTCACCTGTGAAACCTCAACCGGCGTATGCCCAATACGGCCCGTCTCCTCGAACTTGAAACCGATACCGGCTCTATCCTTTATTGTTTCGATACGTTCGATCTTTGAAAGAGCTTTTATCCTGCTTTGCACGGCAGTGGCCTTCGTGTTTTTGGCTCGAAACCGGTCTATAAAACTCTCCTGGCGTTCAATCTCTTTTTTCTGGCGCGTAGCTTGCGCATCAAGTATCTCGCGCCGCTTCTGTTTCTCTATAACGAACCTGTCATATGGGTAAGGGTAAAAAGTCAGCTTACCCCGTTCGATCTCGGCTATCGATTTAACCATACGATTGAGAAAAAATCGGTCGTGACTGATAATCACTACCGCTCCGTCATAGCCCGAAAGAAAGTTTTCAAACCATATAGATGATTCCAGATCAAGATGGTTTGTCGGTTCGTCGAGCAGAAGCAGGTCCGGATGCGATAATAATAGCCGCGCCAATTGCATCCGCATACGCCAGCCGCCGGAGAAGGAATCTACAGGGCGGCCAAACTCATCCGGCTTGAAACCGAGACCGGAAAGGATCGCTTTTGCCTTGCCTTCGAGAGCATATCCACCCATATCAGCAAACCGCTCCTGATAGTCTCCCAGCGCCTCGGCAAGCCGCTCGACCGCCGACATGTCTCCATCACGCTCGGCTTTATGCAATTTATCCGAACATTCGTTGATCTTCTCTTGCAATATGTTTAACCATTTGGCGCCTGCAAGGACACTTTCGAGCAAGGAAACATTGTCATCTCCGCCGGTCTCCTGACGCAACATGCCGATGCGGGTTTCGGAGGAAACTATGCGCCTTCCATCATCGGGCGTTGTGTCTCCCGCAAGGATATTGAGCAACGTGGTCTTCCCGGCCCCGTTATCCCCCACCAAACCCACGCGCAAACCAGGTTTGACGTGAAACGACAATTCTGAAAACAGAGCAACGGCTCCATAAAACTTTGAGATATTTTCTAAACGTATCATGGCAAACACTATACCAGCTTGCGCCGGGCTATTGGCCTTTAGGCGCTGTGCCAGGAGATTCTTCGATCATGAAAACCTTCTTCTCTTTTGGAAGTTTTTTTATTTTGGCTTCAAGTGAAAGAGCCTCTCCTTTATTCATCTGCCCGCTACAGGCAAGAAGCTTCACAGGAAGCCTGCCCCTGGTATATCGGGAAGCCTTGCCACTGTTGTGCATTCCCACCCTTCGTTCAAGATCATTCGTGGCTCCGCAATAGGAGCTTCCATCACTGCATTTCAGCAGATAGACCCGCCATAACCCTTGTGTCATTTATTCTCCATTATATGTTGTGAGATTCTTCGCCGCCCAAAGGCTCCTCAGAATGACTTGCGAAAATAATTTTCCAACGCCACGTTAAATATATTATGCATTTATTTTAGCTATAGGCCAGCCGTGACGAGCATGTTATTTGTTATCTCTATTTTTTCGCTGTAACATCTGAT
>CAYNDB010000007.1:14918-28612 GCA_964395915.1 uncultured Nitrospinota bacterium
CAGCCGTGACGAGCATGTTATTTGTTATCTCTATTTTTTCGCTGTAACATCTGATTAAAAGTTTTATCTCATCCTGAGCCGAAGGGTAAAGATCATCCAGTTGTTATAGAAAGTTCCCAAATTTGTGATTATCGTCCGTTACATGTGATAATAGGAAACCGGAGGTGAAACATGGAAACTGTCGAATATCTTGCGTTGGCAATGGGCCTTGCATGGGCCTCAGGCATCAATCTTTACGCAACGGTCGCTGTACTTGGGATCATGGGGGCAACGGGCAATATAGTCCTCCCGGAACAGCTTGAGCCGCTTACCAGTCCTGGCGTAATAGCTATCGCCAGTGTCATGTACTTCATTGAATTTTTTATAGATAAAACCCCCGGACTAGACTCCGCCTGGGATTCCGTTCATAGTTTCATACGTATACCCGCCGGAGCGATAATAGCCGCTGGGTCAGTAGGAGAGATCAGCCAGGAAGCGCAGATCATCGCGTTTATGCTGGGTGGCGCCGTGGCGGCGTCATCTCATGGAGTAAAGGCTGTCGGGCGCCTGGCCATCAATACTTCTCCTGAGCCTGTCACAAACTGGTTCGCATCTATCAGTGAAGATTTTGCGGCGGTAGCGGCTTTATGGGTCACCTTTAACTACCCGTATGCAATGCTCGGGTTTGTTTTGGCTTTTTTCCTCTTTGCTTTATGGATTACGCCAAAGCTGTGGAGGGTGTTCAAAGCTATGGTTTCAAGGGTTATATCGTTGTTTAAACCAGAGAATCCCAACACCGCGCAACGGCCCAGCTCCTAAAAAACAGGCCGTTGCGTTAGTTTGAGATTGTAGGTTTACGTATACCCCTACGCTTGACCGGAAATACCGAAAAACGTTACCAGCTTTTTTTATCGCGTCTGTTGTCAGCTCGCTCCCTCGCTTCGTTTACTCTCAGGCTTCGGCCGCCAAAGTCGGAGCCATTAAGCGTCTCGATAGCCGCGCCGGCATCGTTGTCATCCATCTCAACGAATCCGAAACCACGGAACCTGCCGGTGTCACGGTCGCTGATCAGTTTTACCGAAGTGACCTCTCCATGTTGACCAAAAAGGTCACGAAGCTCATCTTCAGTGGCGCTGTAAGGAAGGTTACCAACATAAATAGTTTTCGACATTTCTTTGCTCTCCTTGAAAAATTAAACTATGCCGTCAGCTCCGAGGCTGAAAACGGCTTTATGGATAAATATAAACAGACTGGTAAAAGTCCGCGTTTTTGAACGAACCTAGACGTTATTTCGCCTGAAGGTTTGTTTTTATCGATTGGCGAAAAGGCGAACCTATGAATATTCTTGATCGAAGGCATATTATTCTGCACGCATAAAGGGATTATTTATCTATTGCGTATGTTCCGATTTCAGGAAAAAGGATAAGGAAAAAGAAGGAAGGAAATAGTCATAACTTCGTATAAAACCAAAAACCATCAAGTTCTCAATTGATATGATAGAGCTTTGCAACACTCAGTTTTACTTATAAAAACATTTTTATCATGTGTAAGACTGTACCACAATATGGCATAAAAAACGCCTGCACATAAAATTACCTTAGATTATATAGAAATTATCTTATATAACCAGCTTTTTTTTTAAATTTATACATAACTATTTATTGAGTAAAAAAAACCCGCGCCACCTGAAAAAATGACGCGGGTTTTGAGTTTCTAGCAAACAGGGTTAATACATGCCACCCATGCCGCCCATACCACCCATGCCGCCCATATCTCCTCCTGGCATTGCCGGGCCGCCTGCGGATTTCTCCTCAGGAATGTCCGCTACCATGGCCTCTGTGGTAAGCAAAAGCGAAGCTATCGACGCCGCGTTCTGCAACGCTGTGCGGGTCACCTTGGTCGGGTCGATGATACCGGACTGTACCATATCGACATACTCGCCGGTGGCCGCGTTAAGGCCGACACTCTGCTTTGATTTCTTAACTTCCTGAACAACTATCGAGCCTTCCAGACCGGCGTTGTTGGCTATCTGCCTGATTGGCTCCTCCAACGCGCGGCGCACAATGTCTCCGCCGATCTGCTGGTCGGCATTAGCTGTTTCCAGCTTGTCCAGAGATGAAATGCACCGTAAAAGAGCCACTCCGCCTCCAGGAACAATACCTTCCTCCACGGCGGCGCGTGTTGCGTGCAACGCATCCTCGACACGAGCCTTTTTCTCTTTCATCTCGGTTTCGGTGGCCGCGCCTACGTTGATAACCGCGACACCGCCAACGAGCTTGGCAAGCCTTTCCTGCAGTTTTTCCTGATCGTAATCGGAGGTTGTCTCCTCTATCTGATTGCGAATCTGCCTGACCCTGCCTTCGATATCCTTGCCCTTGCCGGAGCCTTCAACGATCGTTGTATTGTCCTTATCAATAGTAATACGCTTGGCCTGACCAAGATCGTTTACATCAACGCTCTCAAGTTTCACTCCGAGCTCTTCGGAAATAACGTTACCACCGGTCAGGATGGCGATATCTTTTAGCATCTCCTTGCGGCGATCCCCAAAACCTGGAGCTTTGACCGCAGAAACGTTGAGAGTTCCGCGAAGCTTGTTCACAACAAGAGTGGCCAGAGCCTCACCATCCACATCTTCGGAGAGAATCAGCAATGGTTTGCCCATTTTGGCGACCTTTTCCAGGATCGGAAGAAGATCTTTCATGTTGGATATCTTTTTTTCATGGAGAAGAATATAGCAATCTTCCAGCACACACTCCATCCGCTCCGGATTGGTGACAAAATAGGGAGATAGATAGCCGCGGTCAAACTGCATACCTTCGACGATCTCAAGCGACGTCTCCATTGATTTCGCCTCTTCAACCGTGATAACGCCGTCTTTGCCGACTTTATCCATAGCTTCAGCGATAAGATCACCTATCGCCTTATCGTTATTGGCGGAAATGGAGCCTACCTGGGCTATTTCCTTTTTATCTTTTGTGGCTTTGGAAAGTTTCTTGAGCTTTCCAAGAACAGCTTCAACGGCAATATCGATACCGCGCTTGACGTCCATGGCGTTTGCGCCGGCTGTAATGTTTTTCATCCCCTCACGGAATATCGCCTGCGCAAGAACGGTTGCCGTGGTGGTTCCGTCACCAGCCACATCGGAAGTTTTCGAAGCCACTTCGTTAACCAGCTGCGCTCCCATATTCTCGTAAGAATCTTTAAGCTCAATCTCTTTTGCTACGGTTACACCATCTTTGGTGATCGTAGGTGATCCGAATTTTTTATCGATTACAACGTTCCGGCCTTTAGGGCCGAGAGTTACCTTGACCGCGTTAGCAAGCTGATCGACACCACTCATAATTTTATGACGGGCGTCTTCACCAAAGATTATCTGTTTTGCCATGTTACTTTAATACCTCGTACGTAAGTGTTTATTATTTTCCTCAAATTAGATAGAACAGCTGTCAGCCGACAATTCCCAATATGTCGTCTTCACGCATAAGCAGATATTCGACACCATCGATTTTTATCTCTGACCCGGCATATTTGGAATATATAACCTTATCCCCTTTTTTCACCGCCATGGCGCGTGTAGAGCCATCATCCGCTATTTTGCCGGAGCCTACAGCGACAACTTTCCCTTCCTGCGGTTTCTCCTTCGCGGAATCGGGAATGATAATTCCGCCTTTCACCTCTTCCTTAGCATCAGCCGGTTGAACCAGCACACGGTCATGCAGCGGTTTAATATTAACGCCCATCTAGTTACCTCCTTGAATTCAATTTAAGTAAATGCAATATCAGTCGATAAATTATTGATCTTTCAGGGTAGATCGACAATAATCCATCCGTTAGCGCTCTCCATGGAGGAGCGCTAACGGATAAAGATAATATGCTTCAATGGGAAAAGCAAGGTTCCGTGAGAAAAAAATGGTATTACAGCAATATTTCTTGATCTACACAATTTAGTTTATAATTTTTAGATTGAATTTTTTTAATTTATCTTTTTTCCGGGGTCTAGGGGTTTTTTGATGAATTTATACTCTTTATTGGTGGTAAGTTTTTCTTTGCTGATATTTGCAGCGTGCGCCTCAAATCGTGTGGACCTTGCTTTTGATGGCAAGCTTGGCTACTCCGAAGAAATAAAAGTCACCGTAGAATATTGCCAAAGCTGTCATTTACATCGTGATTTTAATTCTGAACAGCACCTTACGGAAAAGCCAATTCTGTATAGTGAAGACCGTTATAGGAAAGCAAATACCTGTAAAGCATGTCATATGATAAAACGTAATTTCTGGAACGACATAATCCGCACAACACATCTTCCCAAAGGAAGGCTCGTAGCAAAATGAAAAATATTCGAGTGGCGTTGCTTGGCGCAGGAAACGGAGCCCACGCCTTGCTGAAAATATTTTCAGAGGATCATGAATTTGACATAGCTGGAATATATTACAGAAATGAAGAGAGGCCAGCGGTGGCGCTGGCTCGCGAAATGGAAATCCCTTTATTTAAAGACTTCAGGGAACTTGTGGAAAAGAACGATGTCGACCTCGTTATCGACGCCACTGGCGCAAAGAATATCTTGAGCTACCTTGCAAATGAAAAAAAATCGAAGTCAGAAGTTTTATTCGGTCCCGGCGCCCGTTTTATGTGGAATATGGTCAGTGAATACAAGAAACGCCAGAATGAGGTGTCGCGAAACCTTGAAGATCAAAACATTCTTTATAGCTCAGGCGTGATGCTCGCCTCGGCGGCCAATACAGAACAAACGCTGGACCTTATCATGGAAGCGGCCTTGAACCTCACAAACATGTCCGCAGGATCGCTGGCTCTTTATGACGAGGAAAGAGGAATAATGCAGATCAAGGTGTCCAGCGGTTTTGATAAAGCGCGAATCGCCGAAAATTTCAGCTGGAAAGTACGCCCTGGGGGGCTTACAGGCCACATACTCTCAAACGATAAACCCACGGTTATTGGAGATTTACGTGACGGATGTGATTTCGATGCCGCCTCTTTGATTGAAAGAGGGGTTCGGGCCATCATAGCCACTCCACTAAAGGTGGAAGGGAAAATTGTCGGCATTCTTTATCTGGATGATTTCAAGGAGAGAAAGTTTACCAACAGGGAGGTAAATATGCTCAACCTTCTCTCCGTGCAGGCCGCCGCCGCGATCGACAAGGCGCTTCTTCTCGAAAAGGCGGAGATACTGGCGGTGACCGATGAGCTTACCAAGCTATACAATCATAGATATTTTGTCCGCTCTCTTGAAAAAGAGATGAAGCGGGCGAATCGTTATGGATATCCCGTCAGTCTTTTCATAATAGATGTAGACCACTTCAAACACTACAATGACACTTTCGGACATTTAAAAGGGAACATGATCCTGAAAACTCTTGCCAACCTGTTTAGTAGCGCGGCGAGGGATACGGATATTGTCGCAAGGTTCGGAGGTGAGGAGTTCACTATTATCCTCATCCAGGCGGACGAGGAGATGGCCCTCTATGTCGCTGAAAGAATCCGGGCTGAAGTTGAGAGCTATTCTTTCCCCGGTGAAGAAAAACAACCAAGCGGCAAGATGACCGTAAGCATAGGGATCGCCACGAGCCCGGCCGACGGGGCAAAACCGGTTGAACTTATCGAATGCGCGGACAAGGCTATGTACAGATCAAAGGAGTCGGGACGTAACAAAGTGACTTCGTACGGTTCCCTGTGAAAAGCCGCTCCATTAACTTGTCACTCTGAAAATAAAAATAGGTGAAGACGCCTAGTACGCGGAAACGATTTTATTGAACGTGCCAAGAAGCTCATCCCGATTATTGTAAAACCTTTCCATTAGCTGATCCAGACGGGCTTGGTATGTGTCCGCCAAACGCCCGTCGAAGGTTTTGTAGAAACCGATGATCTGCTCGGAGACAAAATCCCTGTCCCCATCGGTTAATTCGGCAAATCCAACACGAATGCCAAGCCGCTCTTTCGGTATTTCACCACGAATAAAAGCTTTACCGGCGGTCATACCGGAGCAGACATAGTAACCCACGGGCGTTTCCACATCGTATACATTAAGCACGATTCCAATAGTGCCCTGAGCGTATTCCATGAAATAGTCGCGAACTTTTCGTCCGAACATAATGACGGGAGGATTCCTGTCCTCAACCTTTAGCCGGAACTCCTTAAGATAATCGTCCCAGCCGATATTGTTTACCCTCGCTTTTCTAAGCTGATATTTGCGCAGAAGAGTTTCCTTGATCTCATGTTTATCCATCCCCTCAAACTGGGAATGGTTTATTTCACGCCATGCATGAGGGATACCGGCTCCGGCGCGCAGGCCGCATCTGTTGCCGCCCTGCCCCGCTACCCGGAACGTTCCAGACGGACAGTAACTGGCAAAAAGGTCATCAACCGAACCACCTATGTTCATTTCCGTGGGATTCGAAGTATTACCTATGGCCACTTGGGCGTCGCCAGGACACCACACCTCGTTAGGGAAATATGTCGGGAACGTGTCCAGCTTGATTTGATCGATAAACGCGGCGGAATGATTTCCTATCAACCCATGCACTTCGATATTGGCGGGGCCATCCATACCTGTGCCAACCAGAGTCTGACCACATACGTTTAGCAACTTGAAATCAGTAACCCCGGCGGATCTTGCGGCCTTCATCATCGAGTTCAAAGTCACGCCACTCATCTCCATCACGCCGCAATCGATCGAGACTTTCTTATAGCCACGCGCAAGACCGGAAACTTTTTCAAGCGAAACCTTGCTGTCCAGCGCCAACGTTTCCTCGTTTAGATTTTCTTTTGTCATTTAAATATTCGTTTTAAAACGGTTCTTTGCCAAACGTCTCGTATAGCAGCGGGTTTTTACCGTGATAACGGAACCGGCGGGAGCCGATAACATCTTCATGAGTGGTGAACCCAAGGCCCGCTGTAAGACCTTCCATGCCACGTTTCCATGAGTTCATCATATTAACTATCCGTTTGGCCCCATCTTCAGGGTCAATTCTGTGTCCGTTGGGCCGCGACGTTATCCCCCATGCGCACTGGCCGGTGTGGCATCTTCTGCACATTGTGCAACCCAATGGAATTAAATGTCTTGTGCCTGTTCCAACAAAATCGTATCCCACCATCAAGCCAAGCAGAGCCATTTTAGGATTCAATATGGCGCCTTCACCAATAAGGGTGACTTTTTCCCTCAACCCCTCCGCTACAAGAGCGTCATGAGCTATTTTCCCTATATAAAGGGTGTTCAACCCTCTATTCTGTAAATCGGATATCGAAGCCGCTCCGGTGCCGCCGCCGCCGCCTCGAAGTGTAATATAGTCGAACCCTGCGCGGGCAAGGGCCACCACGATATGGTTCACGTTCCAGATTGTGCCGTATATATCCGCGCCGACGAGCTTGTCCGGCCCAAGAGCCGCTCGCAATGACGCAATCCTCATCCGAAGCTCCTCAATCGAATATTGAAGGTGTTGCGGGTTTGGCGAGTTCAAATCCTTGTAAGGCTCGATACACCGGATAAGAGCAATCTCCCAGTCATTTTTCGGCGCGGGCAATTTCCCGCCTTTTCCTTTTTTGGCGTCCTGTCCATATTTCATCGAAACACCAAGAAATTGTGAAAGGTCAACCCACGGGCCGAACCCGCCGGTGCCAAACTGCAAGATGCTATGCTTGAACGCCGGAGCGAAATCCGGATGCAGATAACCCTCTCCAACAAAAAACGGCCTGTCCAAATCTATCGACGCCATCAATCTTGCGAGAAACGCCTCATGACTATTTGAGCCATAGCTCATATGTGAGTCAAGAACAGGTGTGCCGACATGTATCCGCCGGTCAGGATGTTTGCCCATATGACAGTTGGAAAGCTGTCCTGCGAATTCATTTCTATTGTCCCGTTGCGGGTTAAGAATAATCGACGCGTCGATATGAAAATCTTCGTAGTCCGGCTCCTGGCTATATTCATTCATCGAGCTTGTCATCACATGTCCGTATGAACGGCGAAGGTTCTGGAATATTACCTTCGGTCCATGATCAGGAGTGCCGATTTCGTTAAAGTTAGGATTACGGTCTACCGTGATCGCGTTTGTGGGACACATCGCGACACACCGCTTGCAGTTGCAGCAATCCAGGTCGAATATATGCAGTTCCTGCCTTAATAACGCTTTGTCAGATGTCTCCTCCGATACTCTTCGCCCCTTGCTATCCTGATAAATGTCCCGGCCTTCGAAGACGCAGAATTCACGACTTTTATCGGAAAGGTTATGAGTGCATTGCTCAACACATGTATAGCACCATACGCATTTATCGGGGTCTACCGTCACTTTGAACTCACCGCCCATCTGGCCGATGCCGATTTTCAACGGACGATCGTATTCTATTGTCCTGTCAGAGAGTTTCACCGAACACTCCTTTTATCGAGCCGTCATACTGCAATTCATAGGCTATAAGCCTGCCCGGCTCGCAGTTTATCGCTTTAAAATCTTTCTTCGCTATCCATGCGCTATGATAGATAACCTTTTCCTCGGAACCCCATATCACAGTCTTGCCGTCATTGGATCTCCCCATCCATAATTGCCTCAACCCGTCTCTATCGCGCCCGGCGATAACTTTTGAGCCTATTATCGCGACAAAGGAGGAGGGGCCACTCATTTTATAGCGCGCCAAAACCGGATCGTTTATTTCCGCCAGGTATTCAGCGCGAATATTGTCATCCATGGCGACAAGCTCGGCGGGAAACTTCTGGCACATTATCCATTCAGCCTTTTGATAATTCTTTTCTCTTCCCACCAGCAGGTTTTCAAGCTCCAGCAACATAGCTTCCGAGTCTGTCCCAATCTGGCGCGGCACGTTCGCCGCCTCCAGCCCCTGCTTGTTCGACGGTGAAGATGAAAGATCGCCGTTATGTATGATCGCCGAATTTAAAAAACTGATAGGATGCGCGCCCCACCATATACCCGATGACACTATGCTGGTAGGCCATCTCATGTGCGACATGAAGGCCGTCAAAGGCCTGTCGGCGTACTGATAAAGGTCGAACACCTCAATAGTGTCCTGAAGCTCCATCGCGGTGATAAACGTCCCTACGTTTTTCCCCGAAGAGAAAATACGCGCGTCTCCCATGTATTCTTTATTAAACCGCTCCACCACTTTACGGACGAACTCATACTCCACGCTTGTCTGGGCGATCCTCATCATGTCGTCTTTTGTCGGCACACTCATAAAGTAGCGTTCCATCTGAGGTAAAGCGTATTTGCGGTATGATTCGGGAGTGAACAGAGGCTCCTTGTCACCGAACTGCTGCATGCCAAGCCCTCTGTCTGTAAACAGCGGCTCAAGTTGTTTGGCAATAGATTTATTCCTGTACATAACATGGAATGCGTAATAGTTGGCCCTGTGGGGATATATGCCGCGCAACATAACACCGGCGCCAAACGTGCCACGCTCCTGCATTGTTTTGGCCGATTCAAGCGCCGCCTTAAGGTTCACCTCGCCTATGGCCGCATAAAGCCCGCACGCTCCCGGCCCAACACCATCAGCGCCACAATCGGCGCGTGTGACGGAGTTAGCGTCCTCCGCAGCTCTTGCCTTCGGCCAATCTATTTCCATATCCGTTTCACTCCTCGTCGTTTTCGATTTCAACAGGGGTCACCACATATCTGGGACAATCTTCCCAACATTTGCCGCACCCGTCGCAATCGGAGCTAATTTCAAAAAGCGGGCCTTTATGATCCCACTCGACCATAAATTTGTTTATCCCGTCTTTTTCATCACAAGCGCGGAAACACCAGTCGCAATCTGAATTTATCCCGCCAAGACACATCCCGCAACGGAAGCACCTGTCGGCTTCCACAACCCCTTCCTCAAGGCTGACAACACTATCAACAGGCTCAAAACCGCTTCGCCTCCGGGAAGCGGGCGCGCTAAATGTTCGAAGTCGCATTTTCGGCTCGAAATACCTGTCTATATTCAGTTTTTTATAAGGCACTTCTTCGGCCAGAGGCGCAAACATTTCTTTTCCTGTGAGGTCTCGGCAAATGCTCTCTGCGGCCGCCTTTCCAGAGGCTATAGCATGTATCACCGTTCCCATGGAGTCTTCCGCGGCATCGCCGACAAGATGCACATTGTCTCGCTCGCACGACTTCCACAGCTCAGGATCCTGCCCGATAGCCATAATCACAACGTCAGCCGCCATTTTTCCCACCTCGTCTGTTGGCTCCGGCCTTCTTCTTCCAGAGCTGTCCTGTGTTCCCAGCGACATCATGCGAACTGTAAGCTCTTTACCGTCATAAGATTCAGGCGTCGTAAGAAATCGGAAAGTGATCCCTTCCTCTATCGCCTGATTTACTTCATGTTCATGAGCCGGCATCATAGAGGCTGTACGGCGGTAGACCACCGTTACAGATTCGGCGCCGAGACGAATGGAGGAGCGGCAAGAATCCATCGCCACGTTTCCACCACCAATAACGACAACTTTTTTCCCTGTGTAATCAGGCGTTTCCTCGCTGTCCGCGTTCACCTCGCGAAGGAAATAAATCCCGTTTACGGTCTTATCCTCACCCTCGATTCCGGCCGATTTTGATATCCCTGCGCCTGATGCGACTATTGCGGCGTGATATTCGCTTTTGGCGATCAGTTTTTCCAGCTTTTCGTCCGTCATTCGGCTGTCCAGCCTTATCTCGACGCCGCTATCCTTTATAAGCTTTATCTCCCTGTCCAAAACGTCTTTGGGCAATCGGTATGCGGGTATGCCATAGCGCAACACGCCGCCGGCTTTTTCATCCGCTTCAAGAAGCACGGTTTCAAAGCCGTGAATGTTCAGATACCATGCCGCCACCAACCCGGCCGGGCCAGAGCCTATGATAATCACTTTTTTGCCATTCCTCGGAGCGAGTTCCGGCCTGAATTCAGGGTCAAAACCGTTATCCCCGATAACAGCCTCAAGCATTTGTATCGATATAGGTGAGTCGTACTCTCCCCGGTTACACGGTTTTTCACAAAAGCTGTAGCATACGCGGCCCAGGATAGCTCTTAACGGGTGGCTTTCCATCATTATACGCCACGCTTTATAGGCGTCACCGGTTGAAAGAGCGTGCAACGCGCCAGCGATATCGGTGTATGCCGGGCACCCGTCAACACCCCCGCAAGGCGCTACTTTGTTGCTCCACTGCGGGATAATAAACTTATCGCTCATATTTCAAACCACCATAATTATTAAAATTGCGGCTGCCTGCCTACTCTACGTTTTTCACACCCATTAAGCTAAGGGCGCAAGACGCTCCTGTACAGGCTAACTTCCTTTGAAGGCAAGGAGCCAAGGGCCAGTAATTGTTACGCTATAAAAAAAAACAGCGTTAATTACGTTCAGCGAACAGTTTCGATGATAGCGTTGATTTCGTCAAGTATCTTTTGCGCTGGTATACCATGCATTGCTGCTGTTTGCTCAATAGTTTCAGTCTTTTGGCCGGGACACGTAAAACATCCTTCGCCATAATGCGTGGCAAACACTTCGCGTGTTTCCGGGTAAGTTTCAAGCAAATTACCAATTTGGGTGTCCACTAAAGCCAGCTCGCCACGATTTATTTGTCTGCCCATAGCAAGGTGCCCTTCAGGGTGTGACGGAGGCGCAGGAGCGGTTTTTTCCCCGTCGTTATCCAGAGTAACCAGGTTTTTCCCTTCAAGCTTCGCTATCAGCCCAAACACGTCTATCCCCGCTTTTTTTGCCGCCTTTTCCAGCGATATTATCTTTCCTATGGTCTGTCGGGCGGAAGGGTTGGCCACATCGCCCAGCCCTTCCATCATGAGCGTCTCCTCCATTTCGGGCCACTTGTCCACTATTTCCGATATTTTCATCGAAGGGCTTACCTTTATCGTTTCCGTTGGCTCCGGAGCGGATTGCGGCTCTGGCTCTCTTACCACTTCTATCTCCGGCGCCGGGTCATCTTTTAGCACCAGAAAAAGATTTATAATAAAAAGAAATATCGCCACTCCCTCAATGGAAGAAAACGTGGCAAACATCATCCTCTTTGGCCCGGTTGTCCAGTACGCTCCAAAATAAAATGTTGTAAGCATCCCCAACAGGCCAACGTTGGCAAGCCAGAAATGGATTGGAATCCAACTCGGGTATGGAACAGGCTTTGCGTTAAATCGCGGAAGGATATGATATGCCACTCCATATATCATCATCGCCACGAAACCAAGCAACATGCTATGGATATGAACAAACCTGATTTTCTCCACAACCGTGTCACTAAAAGACATGTGAAGCCCCAGCAAAACTCCAAACCCCAGGTACATGACCGAAGCCCTTATAAAAAGCCTTGAATATTTATCCATGATCTTGATTTTCTTTCAGAAATTACATTTATATGACCCAAAAATCGATCTAAAACAATTATAAAATAGCGCGTAACAAGATACTTCCGATATGACAAAAATCATATCGACCGTTTTTTTATATTTTTCGTTTGTTATCTCGGCGTTATCTTTAGTAGGGGCGGCTCTCTGTCATGAAAGGCTCAATCCGCCGCTTTGGGGGCAACGCAAATGACCAAATAAACCGGACGACTGTGATAAAAAACTATTTCAGAGAGAAGCCTTTTTAGACCTGCGGTATATCGGATACTCAGGTTTCCAGAAACGCCGCTCTATAGCTTCGTTTGGATCGATATCTTTTAAAACCGTCGCCACACCCTCTTCCACCGCCGCTTCGAATACAGCAAGGGCGACTTTCCTGGAGACATCGGCAAGTTCTGCGACGCGTGGAAATACGCAATGCGTTTCACGATAGTCCGACGGCGTAAAGTCTGAAAGGCGATGAGCGGCGGCGGTAAACATCCGGTCTGTAATAATTTCCGCCCCGGAGGCAAGCGCCCCCAACCCGATACCCGGGAAAATAAATACATTATTGCCCTGCCCTATTCTATATGTTCGGCCTTCAAAACTAACGTCGGCGAACGGGCTGCCAGTCGCCACAATAGCGCGGCCTTTTGTCCATTCATATATGTCTTTTGGTTGAGCTTCAACCTTGCTTGTAGGATTGCTTAAAGGAAAAATTACAGGCATGGGCGTATTCTGCGTCATAGCCTCCGCTATCCGCTTTGTAAACGCTCCCGGCTGGCCGGACAGTCCAAGCAGAACTGTGATCCCGCCATTAACAATCACCTCTTCCAGTGTTATCCGGTCCGGATTCTCAACGTTCCACTCTTTTACGAAATCCCTGTCGGTCGCCAAGGAAGCCTTGTATTCCTCCATACCGTCGCGGCCGGCTGTAATCAGACCGCGGCTGTCCACAACCATTATTTTATTTTTCGCCTCTTTTAGTGAAAGCCCCGCCACGGTTAAGGCGTTAAGTATCTGCCGCGCCACTCCTATACCCCCCGCCCCGGCTCCAAAAACGCAATACCGTTGATGATCGAATTTTTCTCCTTTAACCTTCATAGCGCCCAGAATTCCGGCGAGCGCCACAGCCCCCGTCCCCTGTATGTCATCGTTAAAAGAAAGAATTTTTTCACGGTACCTGTCCAGATTTGAAAAGGCGTTCTGCTTGGAAAAATCCTCCCACTGCAATAAAACTTTTGGATAAAGTTTTTTTATTTTGGAAACGAAACTGTCTATAAACTCGGTATATTGATCTCCGTCAAGACGACGCTGTTTTTGCCCCAGATACAAAGGATCGTTAAGCAAATCTTTATTATCGGTGCCAACATCGAGACATATGGGAAGACAAGCCGATGGCG
>CAYNDB010000007.1:28712-38196 GCA_964395915.1 uncultured Nitrospinota bacterium
ACGGTCGGGGTATAGATGACAGGAGTCATTTCATCAAGATGTGAGCTTACCAGCATATAGAACAACGTTTCGTTCCTGTCTTGCAGGGCGCGGAGAAAAACATAGCGTTCGATGTTGTTCGGTTTACTCAGGAAATTTTCGTATACCCGGTTTAGCTGTTCTTCTTTTGTGGAAACATGCGGCGGCAAAAGACCATTCAGCCCAAACTCTTTCCGCTCATCGGCTGTAAACGCCGTCCCTTTGTTCAACAACGGGTTATGTAAAATGTCAGACCCCGCCTGATCAATCTCAAAAATCGGGTTATTATTCTCGTCGTGTTTTATCTGGTAATGACTCATTTACAACTTTCCGCCCTATTTCCAAGGCTGCAATTAAATTATTACTCTTCAGCGCTTACAAAATAACCTGAGTATTGGTTTGAGCTTATCAAAATCACCCTGTTCCCACAACCCGGGAGGTTGCCATCGACAAGTTTGCTAGCTGCCTCTAAAAGGCCAGGAGCCTTTCGAATATACGCATAAAACCAGTTATCGCTTTCACTTATCGAATCTACCTAAAAAAAGGTTATGAATCGTGTCCGCTCATGTTTTACGGGGGTATCGGGAGGTTAATTTAACTGCATGAGGTTTCTGCAAGAGAAATACAGGTTAATATATACTACTATAATCACGATATTAAATGCCCATTTTAAACCATTATGGAACAAAAGACCGATCTTAAAAAAATAAAGCTTTTCGCCGCGATGCCGGACGATGTCCTCACGTGGCTGGGCTCCAAAGTGAAATGGAAAACATTCCGTAAAGGTGAATACCTTTTTCATGAAGGGGAGGATTCTGTCAAAGTTTATGCGATCGTAAGCGGGAGGATAAAGATCGTTAAAGAATTCGCCAGCGGTAAAAACGCTATTCTCGGGCTGTTCGAGTCCGGGGGCCTTGTCGCGGAAGTCGCGGCGATAGATAAAATGCCATATCCGGCTTCCGCTATCGCGATGGAGGATTCTGTGACGGGAGCCATACCGTCCGAATCTTTTCGTCAGTCGCTTGAAAAAGCTCCTGGCGCGGCTATTAAGATGATGGCTCAAATGGGGGCCAAAATGCGCAGGTTAACGGATGACCTTGGGTCGTTGTCCACTCAGAAAGTCGAGAAACGGCTTGCCCGTTTTCTCATAAAGCTTTCCAGTGAAATTGACGACTCAAAAAACTCCAGGATCAAGCTGACCCTCACGATGACTCGAAAGGATCTGGCGGAAATTATCGGAACATCGTTCGAAGTGGTGGAAAGAG
Source organism: uncultured Nitrospinota bacterium (assembly GCA_964395915.1). GTDB lineage: Bacteria > Nitrospinota_A > UBA7883 > UBA7883 > JAJRTC01 > CAYNDB01. The sequence goes on from CAYNDB010000007.1 coordinate 29,996, forward strand.
CGCTTAAAAAAATGAGAGAAGAAAAAATAATATCTGTAAAAGGAAAAGAAATATTTATTCACGATTTCGAGAAGCTCTCTGAAATGTCGGAGTAGTAAGCCTCGCAATAAAAGCTTTCCATTTAGAGGAAAATCGGTAATGATGTTCACGGTGTTCAGCCTCGTATAGCATTTTTTGGTAAAAGGCGTTGAACAATAGGCTATAATTTACTATAATTTCTAAAAAACCAAGCATTTGTAGAAAAATGGACAAAGACAAAATCAGCAAAATAATTTCTTCTGTTAACAATCTGCTTGTCGAGGAGGAAGCCACGCTTGAAGAAGTGGAAGCGCTTGTTCAATCTTTGGCGAGACATTTTTTGGACAACCTTACCGACATTGCGGATATAGACTATTTTCAGGACAGGCTTAACGATATGGTCGACAAATACGTTGACAGCCATTTTGAAGACGCGTTTGAAGACAAGCTGAATTAATTTTTTGCTTAGCCAAAAAGTACGATTATTTAAAGCGATTTAGGCTCTATTTGCATTAAGTAATATATTTAGCTGGCAATAATACCTAAAGGATTTTTTTATGACAAAATCGGAAATGGCGGAGAAGCTGGCCGAAAAGATCAACGTCAAAAAACAACAAGCCGAAGAAATAATCAATATCTTTGCCAACAGCATAATGGAGGCGTTGGCGAAAGGTGACAAGGTTGAAATCCGTGGATTTGGCAGCTTCCGTGTGCGTGAACGCGCCGAAAAAGAAGGACGCAACCCGAAAACCGGCGAAAAGGTCATCGTTCCCGCCAAGAAAGTTCCTTTCTTTAAAACCGGCAAAGACTTTCGCGAAATGGTTGACCGTGGAAGCGTAAAACAGCCGACAGAAGAGCAGTAAGATAGCTTAAGCCTGCTTGGTTTATATGTCGATCAGCCTTCTTTTGTTCGACACGTAATCATGCAGCACATATTGCGTCAAGCTATCTGGCTGTGGATGGAAAAGCCTGCCGCGATTGGTTTTGAGCATCTTCTCCATAAAAACATCCTCACCAAAAAACCCCGTATCGAAATCCGAGCCTAACATGAACGTATTTATAATTATCCCCTCATCCGTACAGGCCCGAACCTCCCGCAACGTTACGGAGAATGTTTTTTCCTGTGGAGGATATGTCAGATATAAATATTGCCCCTCGTAATACGCCGTAGGCGCTCCGTCTGTTATCAAAATTATTTCTTTATTTGTCCCGTGTTCGCCGGTCAATATCCTGCGTGAAAGCTCCAGCCCTTTCTGCAAGTTCGTAAAATAGCGCGGCACATGCGCAAGGTCCTTGTCGTGGTCTCGTACAGAACGAAAATCCACCTTCAGGTTTACGCCGCCGCCCATAAACGTTATAGGCTCCGGCGCAAGGTTTATAATGTCCCCGACGACTATACGCCTTGCAAAAGTCGCGAACCCGATAAAATGTATGGCGTCTTCAGGGTAATTGGCGCGGGTCAGGGCGTCGAGCGCAAGCGACACTCTCTTGGCGTTATAGAACCTTCCGAACCTGCTCATCGAGCCGCTCATATCTATCATTACCACCACCGACGTACGAGCCACGCCTAACGTATCGTGGATTTCCATATCCTCCACTTTCATCTCGATGGGAAGCGTCGACCCTGAACGCGCAAGGGAATTTATCATCGAGCTTGCCACGTCAAGATGCGCCAGCGAATCACCAAATTCGTATGGCCGTGTTGAAACCTTTTCGATAGCTCCCTCACCGGGCCGGCCGACAATATGCCCGCCCACCCCGTCTATTTTCAGCTCCGCAAAAATCTGCCTCAAGGTTCGCTCCCCAACCTTGCGAGCCGCCGCGGGAGTCAGCTTGAATATTCCGTCTTCCTCCTCCACCTTGCCCGTAGCTTCCATAGCTTCTTTCAGGGCGGACATAAGGTTCTCGCGAGCTTCGGAAAAACGCTCATAACCCTCCTCACCAAACGCCGCTTTAAGCTTCTCCTCGTCAACGCCAAAAAGGTCGCCCCGCTCCCTGGCGTCCACAAGCTCGTTTTGCAAGCTTTCCAGCGCCTCGTATTCTCGAATCAATTTAGCGGCCCTCTCCTTGTCCGGGATAGAGACGCCATGAAACCTTTCGCCATAACGTTCGTAAAAAAGCTCCAGCATTTCCAGAAATTCAGCTTTGCGGATCATTCTGTCTATGACGTTATTGAGCTCCGGGTCGGAACGTAAATCCTTATTCTCCTGAACGCTCCATTTCAAGCGGTAAAAAGAGGACGCGGTACGATTTTTTGTCGCGCCTTGCAAAATATCATTAAGCTCAATATCATCGCCAAGCTTCCCCACCATGCGTGACGCCTGACCAGATAAATTTTTTCTGCTGTCACGTGTCAACTCTTCAAGATCGTATTTATCATGCAGATCATTTTTCATCGACTCCACACGCTCGATAAACTCGTCAAGAACATGGTCCATCTCTTCATCGCGGAGAAATTCGTTTATTGGAAGCCCGCGCTCTATCAGGAGCCGCAACGCTTCGTTGAAATCGATGTGGTAGCGCATCATCATCTCCGTTATGGAGCGGATGACATCGTCCATGGAGAAAGGAGGCTCTTCCGGCTCTTCGTATTCGCTGTATTTATGAATAATCATAAAAACTTCGTCCAAGTTTACGTTATTGTGTCGCGATAATCCGTGTGGCTATTTTACCAGCGCTTAAGGGCGTTTTGATAGTGGGACGGTTTGCTTTATCACAATTCCTGAGATCCTTCACTGCGTTCAGGATGACATAAGGCTGTCATTCTGAGGAGCCTGTGGCGACGAAGAATCTCATTAACACCGTCACCCTGGTCTCGCGTGACCCGAAGGGTTATTGTAGAAGGATCTCAACAATTAGATCAAAACATCCCACCATTAAACTTTTACAATTTTAACGCGAGAGGACGCAAAAAGATGTAACCTGTTCAGGTTATGCCGACACCTATAGGACACTCGCTTGCAGGGCTGGCTGTTTTTGCCCTGACCGCTGACAAAAAGAAAGAACAGCCCCTCTTCCGCAAGGAAACCCTGGGGTGGGCCGCATATTGTATCGTATTGTCAAACATCCCCGACCTCGACTTTTTCCATTTTGAAGAAGGCCGGCTTATCCTCACCGGGAAATATCATCATGGGATAAGTCACTCGCTAGGTTTTTCCCTGGCCATCGGGTTTGCCGCCTGGATAGCGGCAAAATTGTGGCGTTTCAATAAACCGGGCAAAATCTTTGCGGTCTCATTCTCCCTGTGCTGGCTTCATTCGATCATAGACATGTTCAATTTCGACGGCTACGCGCTCAACGGAATAGGCCTGCCACTGTTATGGCCACTGACAGATAAATACTTCATAATCCCTTTTATTCCGCCTCCCGACAGGAACGATCCGTTTTCGACAGAGAGTCTTCTGGCGCTCCTTTTGGAAATTGCGCTATACGGAACGTTGTTTCTGGGGGCTTGGCTTTGGCGGCGATTCCATGTCGAAAATACCGCATAAACCGTCAATCATTTTCTATGTTCAGATGCATTTGAGTGGCAAATGCAATTTTTTGTTACCCTTGTAGCCGAAACTTGTTACAATCTCTTGAATATAAGGTGGTTGGAGATTGCGTATGGACTACGACTTCGAATCCATAAAAGCTGAGTGGATTGAAAAAGAAAGAGAGGGGGCTTCTCTCATGGATTCTCTCGGCAATATCCTAACCCGGTTCAAGGAAGGGCACAAAACCCATGGCGACCGGGTGGACAGGCTTATGGAGTCTCTCCAAAAAGTTTCAGACCGGAAACGGGAAACTATCAGAGCGCTTAACAGCGTCGTGAAAAAAATCGATAAGCTTGAAAAAGAAAGTCTCAAGGGAAAACAGGAGTTGCGCCTTCTCAAAATAGCCGAGAATGTGGCCAACAGTAAATATGAAGAGATTCTCGCAGGGCGCCTGCCGACGCAAAAAGAGCCAGCGAACGATACTACCCCTGAATCGGATAAAACCGAAGAAAGCTCCGACCTTGCCGAACGGAAAAGAAAATTTCTGGAAAATGTAACCAACGCGTTCGACGAACTCGACGTCAAGATTTCTGAATTCAAGAAACGGAGAGCGGAGCTGGTGGAACGGAGCGGCTCTAATATAAGAAATATGAAAGCATGCCAGCTTAGCCGCGGCGTCCTTGCGCGTAAGCTGGAAATGTATAAAGCGGAAATAAACGAACATGAAGATAAGCTTCAAGCCGCTATCGAGAGTGAAAAAGACCTTCTTGGAGAATACCACGAGTTTGTCGAACGTTTGAAAAACGTCGTGGATATTCCTGGCTCCGTGGAAACAATTTTGTCCCAGACAGAAGCCGGCCTGGAACCCGCTAGAAACGCCGCTGTGAGTGGATAATACAGATAAGGCCCATATCCATGGCGCTTGAATCGGATCATTCCCCTGATTATGGACAGATACCCAGAACCGGAATCGATCTTTGCGAAATCGACAGAATAAGAAAAGCCATCGAAAGATATGGTGAACGTTTTCTGAAACGGATTTTCACCGAAGGGGAAATCAGATATTGCTCATCCCGCGCCAATCCATACCCGTCATACGCCGCAAGGTTCGCCGCAAAGGAAGCCGTCATGAAGCTTCTTGGCGCCGGTATAGGGCATGTAGGGTTCAACAACATAGAAGTTGTTTCCGGAATTGATGGAAGACCGTCGCTGAAACTTGACGGAAAAGCGCTGGAAATATCCGGCGAAATGGGGATAGATAGCATGGATATATCTCTTACCCATATCAAAAGCGTTGCGGCCGCCGTTGTTTTCGCCCTTGCCAGAAAATCGAGAAAATAACCGGGTAAACAGTGAAAATTCTCATCACAGGCTCCAAGGGACAGTTGGGCGAAGCATTGACGCGTCGGATACCGATGATCGACCCTGCCACCGAATTAATAAAAGCTACACGGGACGACTTCGACATAACAAACAAAAATGAAACCGTAAAGAGTGTCGCCGATTCTGGCGCGGACATAGTGATTAACTGCGCCGCATATACAAAAGTCGACGAGGCGGAAAACAAGCCAGACCTTGCCTATTCAGTCAACGCAATAGGCGCAGGGAATGTGGCGGAGGCGTGCGCGTTGTCATCCATACGGCTGGTTCATATCTCGACCGATTATGTTTTTGATGGAAAAAAGTCTGCGCCATATGTGGAAACCGACGCGCCCTGCCCTGTCGGGAAATACGCTATATCCAAAGCCGATGGAGAAAAGAACGTTATTCTCTACTGTCCCGACGCGCTTATTATACGCACGGCGTGGCTTTTCGGTTATGGAGGAGGAAACTTTGTCTCCAGAATCCTGGGCAAAGCCAGAGAGACAAGAAACCTTTCCGTGGTGGACGACCAGTTTGGCTCGCCCACTTTTGCGGATGATCTTGCGGATGCGATATTCAGCCTTGCAAAAGTAAGCGCCAAAGGTATTTACCATGTGGCAAACTCCGGATTTTGTTCATGGCATGAGTTCGCCGTCGAGGCTTTAAGGCTTTCCGGTATTAGTGGTGTGACTGTAAACCGGGTGGGCTCAGACGATTACCAAACGCTCGCTCCCCGTCCGCATAATTCAAGTCTTTCCACATCTCTATTCGAAAAAACAACGGGAGAAAAGTTGCGCCATTGGAAAAAAGCGTTGGCGGAATATATAGAGTCCGGCCGGCTTTAGTCCGGCATCTCAATTCAGGCGACGGGATCCCGGACCGGTGTCCGGGATAACACAAACGCTACAGTCGCTTATACTTCCTCGCGATGACATTCGCATTACCTGAAAAGTTTTCTAATCTTCGCCCGGCGAAGTTTTCTTTTTATCTCCGCCATCTGGTCGGTCGTTCTATCTTTTCCAAGCACGAGACACTGGCCGGAATTTGCGAAATCCCACCAGTTGATATGACAGACGTCCGGCTGAATTATCACGTCCGCCCCTCTCAACTGCAGATCCGATAAAACTTTTCTGGTAATGACGTTCGAGCGTAACGCCACATCCAGACCGTTAGACAATTCTCCTTCTTCGTTCTCACGCTGAATATCCACCGCAATGATAAAATCGGCGCCTATTTCCCGCAACTGGTCTGTATGGTTCATCGCGGACCATCCTCCATCCACAAGCGCCATTCCGTCTATCTCTACAGGTGGATAAAGACCCGGGATGGAGCATGACGCGGTAACGGCGTCTATGAGCGATCCTTTCGTAAAGTAATGCGCCCTGTTGTTTGTAAGGTCCGTGGCGCTGCAACAGAAAGGAATCTTGCACTCAGATATATCGATATCGGGAAGAAGCTTTGAGATACTTTTCTTTAGATGGTCGGTCGACAGAAGAGATATCTGAGTTAGCGATATGCCGTAGTAAATTGTCCTCTTAAGACTGTTGGCGATCGTCCTTACAATGCTTCGTCTCTCTTTTTCGACTTCGTCGCTGAGATACGTGACAGGGAGTATTTCACCTTCGGCGGTTTCCAGAAATTCGGTTATACGTTCCTTGACATGTTCAATGTCAGGGTTTAATGAATATAACGCTCCGATAATCGCCCCGATACTGCAACCGGCGATCATATCTACGGGGATTTCAGCTTTTTCAAGCTCCTCCATCGCGCCTATATGTATCAGCCCTCTTGCGGCTCCACCACTTAAGCTTAATCCAACCTTCATAAGCGAATACCATTTTACATATATACTAATGATAATACGTTTAGCGCAAATAGCCAGCGATAATCACCATTTCCATCTTTCCTTGGCGGCTTCTTAAGCTCTATAACCCTATATTACTCTGAATTGTTCACTACTGGACATTTGGGAAGGTTAATAGTACAAAAAATGACATATAATTGATGACGAGAATTATGGCAAACTCTGGGAATACACAACCGCCGGAATATATCGGGCGATACCAAATTAAAGAAAAGATCGCCAAAGGCGGTATGGCCACAATTTATCGTGGTTTGGACAACCTCATCGGCCGAAATGTCGCCATAAAAATCACCAACACCACAGATGAAGCCTGGGGAAATACCGACAGCCAGAAGATAATGCGCCAGTTCGAGCGGGAAGCGCAAATATCTGGCCAGCTCTCACATCATAACTTCGTTACAATCTACGACGCCGGCCGACAGGACGATCTTTGCTACCTTGTCATGGAGCTTATGGATGGGACGACTCTGGACAAAATCATTAAAGGAGCCGGGGCTAAACGTGACATGCGCCAAAAGCTGGAGATCCTTATACAGGTGGCGAGAGCCCTCCACCATGGCCATCAGCGCGGAATCATCCATAGAGACATAAAGCCGTCCAACATAATGGCGCTTTCAAACGGGCAGACCAAGGTGATGGATTTCGGCGTGGCGACTATCTCCGACGAGTCGAACATCAAAGTGACTGAGGAGACTATCGAGTCCTTTGGCGGAACTCCATACTATATGTCTCCGGAGCAAATCAACAAGGTGAAAGTCGACGCTAAAAGCGATCTTTTCTCGCTCGCTGTGGTCGCCTACGAATTGTTGTCCGGAAAGCGCCCTTTCACCTCGGACAACATGTTTAACCTGTACGAGAAAATATTGCGCTCGGAACCCGTGGCTTTGCAGGAGATCGACCCTTCTGTACCAGACAAAGTGGCGGCGTTGATAATTATCTGTCTGAACAAAAGCGCCGACCTTCGGCTTCCTTCATGCAAAGCTTTCGCCGACCAGCTGGACGAGATCATAAACAACAGCTTTTTCGAGGATGAAGGGAAGGTTATTACAGAAGAGACGCTTAAGCTTCTAAGAAAATATCGTGAAAGCTTCCCGTTCTTTTTTGATATGGACAACAGCCAGATATACAAGCTGCTCCAGGTTTGCCAAGTTAAAAAATATAAAAAAGGGGATGTGATATTCAAAGAAGGCACGGTGGCAAGAGAGATGTATCTTGTCATGTCGGGCGATGTCCGTATAACAAGAGGGAACAACGACTCCGGTTCCATTTTGATAAATATCTTGAAACGCGGTCAGGTCTTCGGAGAGATGGGAATCATCGATGGCGCCCCGCGTTCAGCCACTGCCATCGCGGAAACCGATTGTCAAGCGTTGGTCCTTCACCAGGTTTCGCTCCTGAGATGCGACGATAATACAGCAGGGAAAATATATCGCAACCTGTCACACATACTCTCCGGAAAGCTTAGGAGCGCTTCCGTCCGG
>CAYNDB010000007.1:38296-40130 GCA_964395915.1 uncultured Nitrospinota bacterium
CTTCCTCCACCTCCTGCGCTTATCGTAATGGTAACAGCGCATGTGGTACAACCTGAGCACGAGATGGTGAATGTGGTTGTGCCTGTGACGGTGCTTGAAGAGAAAGGATCGTAATTCCCGAAAGCGAGGTTTGAAATGGAACCAATTGAGCAAGTGAAGCCGCCCGAACCGCCCATGCCCACACCTAACCCGGTGTCAGAAGTTGTAAACAGATCAAAATATTCCGGATTGTCCATCATCTGTTCGGTAATATTCGAAGTTGTAAACTTATTAAAATATTCCGGGTTTTGATTAATGTTGTAGGTAACCAGGGAGGATTTCCCAAAACTCATGTAATGATTTAGCGCTACGGCCCCCGCCGTTAGAAAAATCAGAATAGCTAAGCTATACAGGATGTGTTTATACTTCACAATACCCCCTCGAAACACTTGTGCATATTCATATTGTACTATATTAATACCTTAAAATGAACCATTGCTTGAGATGTAGACCTCCAGGAATACGCGACACGGCGCTACTTCACCTCACAAGTCAGATCACCCATACTAACAATAGTTTCTTCGCTTTCAGGAGGTATGGTTATACTGAAATCACATGACTGCTTATCATCATAAACAGTGGCAAAATGTGTGCCAGGGGGGATATTTTCCAGATAAAAAGCTCCACCATTACCTGTAACAAATTCTACCATTTTATCGCCAACTTTAATGTTAAGTCCGGCATACTTGGCTGGTTGTTTCTTTCCATCCACAACAAAGAAAATATTCCCCTCAAATGCCCTGAATTGGATCAATTCAAACTTAACAACGCCTCCGCTCCTGTAATATGTGGTAACCTTCATCCTGTCCGGGGAAAGAAGCGTATAGTCCATCGGAACAGCGGAGGGATTTATCGAGATACTGTTTACATTATACGCGAGCAGTTCTGGAAGTATAAGCTTACCGTCTTTATTTGTTACCCCCTCAGCTTCATTGTTGTAATATACCTCAACACCTTCCACATTCCCTACCTGAACCAGAGCAAAACCATCCGATATCGGTTTGGTGATATGCAATCCTTTGTCTATCAAAACCAAACCGCCTGACAGGTTCGCCAAAAAATCATTGCTTTCCGAAGTGGCTTGCCGGTTAGCGGTTAGACCAACAATACCGTATTTACCTTTATACTCAAACTCGGCGCGACCTCCTGTTTCCTGCTTACCTTCCTCCTGATCCGAGTATATGGTGTCAGCTTGTAGCTTGTAACCCAACCCCCATCTTCCTGGTGTGCTTTGCTGGAACACAAGAGACCCACTGCTCCTTGAGTCATCCTCCTTATACTGGTTCAACCCTGTCATGCTTAAAAGCCTGTTATGCTCCATCACATAGTTAAATCCCAAAAGAACGTTTGTCTGCTCCTCTCCGTCATGCACTCCCCACGATCCTGTAAGTAACATATTGATATTATTTGTGATATTCTTCGAATAGAAAGCTATCGCTGACTTTTTCCCCTCATCTTCCCATTCCTCCGTAAGAGAATAGGTGAGCGAAAGAGAACCTAAAAACCCAAGGTTCAGCCCCAGACTTGTCCGACCGCTCAGGCGGGGAGATCTTATTCTGTATGAAGTGGAAGTATTAATATATTTTTCTGAATATCCCTGGCCGAACAGATTGAAAGTAAGCCATCTTCCTATGTAAAGATTCATGGCTAAAGAACCACCATACCCATATTTATCCTCTTCATCAATTTTCACACTATCCCCGTTAGCTACCGCCGCTTCTTCAATTATCTGGCTACCGGAAATAGACATCCCCACATCAAAAAGACCTCCAACTGTAAACGAAGAGGTTAAGCC
>CAYNDB010000007.1:40230-42349 GCA_964395915.1 uncultured Nitrospinota bacterium
CCGAAATTCCTGCTGACGCTTATTCCGCCAAACAACCCGCTTCCGCCATCGATACCTGAGCCTGCGGTATAGTCACCAAGAAGCGTTCGTTGCATTTTTTCAGGATTGTCTACGACTATTTTTGTTGTAAGCCGGTCAAAGTCTTTCTGCAGATCATCCTGGAAATAGGAGAAATTTGACAATAGCAGGAAATCGCCAATCCTTGCGCCAACCTCCGTTGGAGCGCTCAAGTTCAGGAAACCGGTTTCATCGTTATATGAATAAATGCCCCCATAATTGAAAAACAAGGAATTACTTTTCAAGGTGACCATATCTTCCGGCGGCTTTTCGCTCAAATCAACGTGATTTGGTTTAAAAAGGAGGGGGCCCGCGGTTATTTCAAGTGTGAGCGTGTCATAGTTTATCTTATAGCTCACCCCGCTGATGGACGACAATGGTACCAGAAGCTCACCTCCGCTTTCAAGCGCCCTGTCCGAAAAATCAATCAAGGAAAATTCTGATAACACTTCAACCGGGAAAAGCGGTATTTCACCGTCAGCGAGCATGAAAAACTGCTCCCCCATATCCATAGTGTTAAGGAGTACCTTCATTAAGACAAAATCGGAAGATTTCGGTATTACCTCATGAGGCTTCTCATCCTTTATTTCAGGCGCTCTTGATGGTTCCTTCATCAAAAACACAGGTTTTTCAGTGGCTTGGACTTTGACTTTCCCAAGCATTTTTGTAACCGCTTTCAAAGCTGGAGAAGCCTGTGGCCGACTTTTTTTGGCAATACCCCTTACTGGCGCTTTCTTCACCATGGGCCTTCTCTTTGCCAGAGCTTTGGCGGGTTTTTTGTCAAAAGGTCTGGAAACGAAGTCCGCGGTTTTCAAGATGACGTTGGGAGCTTTTCCCATGACAACACCAAGCCCTTTCTCAAGCGGCGCGTCCAGCGTCCTTATCCATCTCAATGATATTTTGCTGGTGTCACTGTCGGAAGATTTCGCGTAAACAATTGGCGCAGTGAGGAAAGCTTGCAATACCAGACAAATAACCAATAGGTTATAACGAACCTGCTCAACCATCGAAACCTGAACCTATCTTCTAGCTTGCCCGACAACTGTAGATGATCGGGTTTTATTTTGGGATTATTTAGCGCAACTTGCGCTGTCTATACTTATCTTTTTGTCGAGGCTTTTCGATTCGAGCTTCACAGAAACATCTATGCTCTTAATTTTCAAACATTCCTTTTCAGGAATATCGGCGGTAAAAGGTCTTGAATAACCTGGAAGGATATACCAGCCGTGAATATCTTTATGAAATATTTTTTCGCCAGAGCTATCATACCCTGCCGCTACAATCATTTTCGGAATATAGTGCATGACGCCGTTGTTCTTAAGGCGCACAATCAACTCCCCTTTTTTAACTTCTACATTTTCGATAGCTGGGCTGATCACCGCATTTTTAATGCTGGGAACAATAAAAACCGGAACACCCATTCTGATTAAAACTTGAACTCCCTGAAAACCAGGTTTAACCTTGGGAAGTTGCGTTACATACATTCTGTATGACTTTTCCTTCGCCACAGACCTCTTTCCACGGAATCCAATACGAATGATTTTCTCACTATTAACATTAATTTTCAATATCTTTGGGAAAAATATCACATCGTTTGTCGGCTCATACAAATCATTCCCTTCGCTATCCTGAGTCCATTTGAACATTTCCACCTGAACCGATAACTCCCCATCACTGCGATTTGTCAATCGGACAGTCGTCGACTTGGCCTCACTGTCCAGATAAACCCTTGTAGGGGTTACGGAAAGGGAGCCTGCCAATGCGGATTGAGCCGGAATTGAAAAAATAACGACAAGACCCCAGAAGAGAAGTCTGTTTATCAAAAAATTTCCCCCGATAGATATAAGAGAGTTTACCTTTACTATAATACAATAAAAACTTGAAAAGACACAGAGAAAATCATTAAATTAGGCCCGTTTTACAACAGAAAATAAAGCTCTGATCAGAAAGTCAAAGTAACCGACAGTGTGTCGGTATAGGTCCCTGCGGGAACAGTCCACGCTACGCTTGCCACACGGCCGTAGGCTGTATAGTTATCATTAGTTCCATTGCCTGTGCCATT
>CAYNDB010000008.1:0-18905 GCA_964395915.1 uncultured Nitrospinota bacterium
ATACTGTTGCTCATTAAAATCAGTATTATTTGCTTCATACTTATCAAGACCTTGCAACCTAGTCATAGTTGTTTCATTGCGCAATAAAGCAGATAGGTATACTGCGCGGTCTTTTATGTCTCGCAGTAGAGAATACCCGCTTAAAGGGTAGCCGTTGTAAAAGAGTGTTTCGGCTGCTCGGAAGCTCCTGAAAATGTAAAAATGCACCAGAAACATTGGATAATAGTTTAATGGAGAGCCAGAGTTGGAAGAGGCTAATAATTTGCTAGCCAGCTCAAATGTTTCTATGTAAAAATCTAAAAAACTATCTGTAAGAACCTTGTACCCTTTGAAGTTTGACAAAGCGTACCCAGCATAATCATTCTCTTTTTTAGTGACATTAAGTAGTCGAGCCCCAACATTTCCATTTTCCCCAAAGGTTTTTTCAAGGCGCGATTGCCACTCTTCCACATTCATCTCGTTTTCCGCAAAATTTTATTTCTATTTCCCCACAAGCAACGGATACCCCATCTCTTCCCTTAACGCGACGTAACCTTCCGCCACTTTGCGGGAGATGGCGCGGACACGGCCGATATATCTTGTTCTTTCGGTAACCGATATTGCATTGCGGGCGTCAAGCATGTTGAAAGTGTGGCTGCACTTTAAGCAGAAGTCGTAAGCCGGCAGGATAAGCCCTTTGTCTATAAGCCGCAGCGCTTCCTGTTCCTGCTCGTCGAACCATTTGACATGCAGGTCGATATTGGCGTGGTTGAAGTTGTAGTCGGAAAACTCAACCTCGTCCCTGTGATGCACGTCGCCATAGGTCACGCCATCCGCCCATTTCAGGTCATACACGTTATCCACGTCTTGAAGATACATGGTGATACGCTCCAGCCCATAGGTAAGCTCTGCTGTAATCGGTTTCAGGTCTATCCCGCCGCACTGCTGGAAATAGGTAAACTGTGTTACCTCCATTCCGTCGAGCCACACCTCCCAGCCTAAACCCCATGCGCCAAGCGTAGGAGACTCCCAATCGTCCTCCACGAACCTGATATCGTGCTCCTCCGGCTTAACGCCGAGATTAATGAGCGATTCCAGATATAAGTCCTGTGTATTTAAAGGGTTTGGTTTTAAAACGACCTGGAACTGGTAGTAATGTTGCAGTCTGTTAGGATTTTCGCCATACCGTCCGTCGGTCGGCCTGCGCGATGGCTCCACATACGCCGCAACCCAAGGCTCCGGCCCCAATGCGCGCAGGAACGTGTGACGGTTGAAAGTGCCGGCTCCGACTTCGAGATCGGTTGGCTGGAGTATCAGCGCGCCACGCTCCGCCCAGAAGCTTTGAAGATTTAATATTACGTCCTGAAAGTACATTTGATTTTAACCGTTCGCGAAGGATTTATATGGCTGAACGCCGATAACGAGACGAAACGCTAGCTTAGTGGAGCAAGACAAGCCCTGTTCCGCCCGGAGTTTTTTGCGTTATAAAGAGCCTTGTCCGCCGATTTGATAATATCATCTATGTCTACGCCGCTTTCCGGGAAACAAGCCGCCCCTGCCGAGATTGTAATTTTGTTATTAGCTCCTCCAGTGGAGCCGCCATTAATGATAACGTTTTCCCTTACATTGACCAGAAGCTTGTTAGCTACATACATGGCTTTGCTCCTGTCCGTCCCACGAAGGAAAACTATGATTTCATCTCCGCCATACCGCGCAAGCACGTCTCCTTTTCGGGTATTTTCCTTGAGTATGATGGCTATTTGTTTCAAAACAGAGTCGCCTTCAGGGTGACCGTAGGTGTCGTTGATGGCTTTAAAGTTATCGACGTCAAGCATCAATACTGAAAAGTTGCTCTTCCGCCTTATAGCGTCGCTTATTTCATGTTGCAATACTTCCATGAAATATTGCTTGGAATAAAGCTCGGTCAGCCCCTCGGTAATAGCCTGGTTTTTTGTCTTGTTGTACAGCTGGGAATTTTCAATAGCCTGGGCTATATGCGTCGCCACAGCGTTGTATATAAGGGTGTCTCGCTCTGTGAAAGCGTTCGGCTCGTTTTTATGCACATTGAAAACGCCGATGACTTCTCCGTCTCTTGATTTTAGTGGAGCGGAAAACAGCGATGCGATTTTCTGTTGGGTCTCTCCGTAGGAAACAAACCTTTTATCCTTGGCCGTGTTGTCGACAGTGATTGATTCTCCTGTTTCGGCCACCAAGCCGCATATTCCTTGACCCACATTAAACGTAATGTCTTTTATTTCATCGTAAAGGTCGCTGCTTGCTTTCCAGACGGACAAAACGTTGTTCTTACTGTCGAGGAGCATGACGGAAAATTCGGTGATGTCCAGAAGCTCCTTCATCTGCTCTTCAGCTTCTCCGAAAATGTCGTCCATGCTCAAGGAAATATTCAGGGCTTTGCTGACATGGTACAAGGCGAATATCTCCATCACACATTCGGTAAGGGCTTCGCTATGCTGGCGGGTGAGGTCTATGAGCTTGCTTTCGCTCCTGCCGCCTGAAGTTTTTGTTCTCATGGTTCCCAAGATTGAAAAAATAATTCAAGACCTGTCAATTATAATTTTTGGGTTACTAAAGTCAATTCCTATATCTATTAGTATGATAATAGCAAGTTTTCCAGGTTTACTTGTCGATAGTAAATCTCCTATGCGAAAAATGCGCGAATGCGAGGGAAAACCGCTGGCAAATATGGTAAAGTTCAAAAAAATAACTTTCGCGCTCCGGGCGCTAATATGGTGGAGTGTTAAGGTTTGTTTAAGTAAATTTATATTAGTCTGAAAGAGTAAAGTGGTCCAATTCATTTTGATAGTCGCTCTTGGCGCTGTCATATTTTTTTTTCTGATTGAAGGATACTACTTGAAGCGTGATGTCGAAGATGATTTTCAAGACCCGTTTGAAGAAGATAATCAGCCGGACGATGAAGACAGGTAACATTCCATTAACAAAGCTATGAAAATAACAGATTACTTTTCAGAAGACCTGGTAGCTGTTGGGCTCAAACCCGCCGACAAACATGAAATGTGCGAAAAAATGGTCGCTCTTCTGGTTGATAAAGGAAAAATATCAGAAGATCGCCGTAGCATTCTGCTGGAAAAACTTATGGAGCGCGAAGCCCTTTCTTCCACAGGAATTGGTGGGGGGGTGGCGATCCCGCACGCGTCCGGAGAGAATATCGACAACACCTTGGTGGCGGTAGGGCAGGCTCCGGAGGGTGTGGATTTCGATGCGGTTGACGACGCCCCTGTAAAGCTTGTGTTCATGATAGTCGGTTCCGACCGCTCTCCAAGAGAGCATTTGCAACTTCTGGCTTCTATTGTGCGGATTCTTAAAAATAAGGAGCTTGTAAACAAGCTCCTTATGACCGGGTCGGCAAAAGAGGTTTTCGACCTTATAGACTCGTTCTGCAATGGGTGACACCATGCCGCAAGAACTGTTCATATGTGTTATCAACCGGCCTGAAGCTGTGGAGGATGTTGTGGCGGCTTTCATTGAACTGGGCGTAACCGGTTGCACGATTATAGACACCAAGGGCATGGGCAAAGTAATTTCGCAGGATATCCCGATCTTTGCCGGTTTCAAAGGAATGTTCAGCGGCTCGCGGGAGACTAACGTAACGATTTTTTCGGTTATGGACTCTGAGCTTGTAGACAAGGCCATTGAGCTTATCGAAGGCGTATATACCTCGTTTTCCGAGCCTAGCTCCGGCATAGTGTTTACCCTGCCGGTCAACAAGGTTAAAGGGTTGTCAACAGCGGGCTGATAGGTTCAGCTTTGCGCAACAACAGCGGAGGCTTGCCCATTTGAATTTGGTCTGGATAGTCATCATTATCATGGCGGTCGGTTTTCTGGGGGGCCGCTTTGTTTTTTCAAAAGAACGTTTTCCGGCTGTTCTTCGCGATACGTTCCTTACCGGTTGGGAATTCATTCTTCTTGGGCTTGCCATAGGCCCCCTTGGCTTGAACATAATCGGGGAAGAGCGGATTGAACAGCTCGACCCTTTCATTGCGCTGGGGCTTGGCTGGGCGGGGCTGATATTCGGCACACAGCTAAGGTGGGCCGATATTCTTAAAGTAGACCGATCTATTTTAAAATTGACGTTGTTTCAGTTCCTTTTGGTTTGGCTGGGGCTTTTCTCGTTTTTTCTTTTCCTTTCGTTTTTTTTGTTCAATTTGCCTTTGGCCGAATCTATCGCCTCGGCATGCATAGTCGCCGCCGCCGGAGCGATCTCCTCCCCTACGGCGTTAAGCCTGATAGCTCCTGCGCTTCCCCGATCCAGGGCCGGCGCGGCGCGGAGCCTTCGGATAGTGGCGACGCTGGATGTCGCCCCGGCGCTTGTGACTATCGGCCTTGTTTTCTGTTTTTTCCCGGCTGAGTCAGGCGGGATGTATATGCCGAAGCAAGGAGCATGGCTTCTGTTGTATTCGATATTGATGGCTATTGCGCTTTCGATTCTTTTTCTTAATTTCGGAAGAGACAGGCTGTCAAACGAGGAAGACCTTTCTGTTTTTATAGGGTTTATCGTGTTCATGGCCGGGATAGCGTTTTATCTCAACCTTTCTCCGTTATTTCTGAGCCTTTTGACAGGAATAATCCTGGCCAACATTTTGAAGACAGACGACAGGATTTTCAAAATGATGTACGCCACTGAAAAACCTTTTTACGTGATTATGCTGATAGTCACCGGGTTGTGGTGGAGTTCTTTTAATCTGAAAATATGGTTCGCCGCTGGAGCGATAGTAATGCTAAGGCTGCTGATAAAGATGGCGGCGGTGGGCATTGTGTCGCGGCGTCTCTCGAAGGAAAACGCTCTCCCTGAAAAAGCAGGGCTCGCTCTCTGCGCGCAAGGGGTGTTGGCGCTGGCCATCGGGCTTAACTTTCTGCTGGTTTATCCAGGCGATGGGCCAAAGCTTGTTTTTGGTGTAATAGTTATAATGATGATCGTCAACGAAATAGCGGCTCCGTTTTTGATAAGACGTGTCATGAGTGAGGATGATTCATGATTATTGTTCGCAAGCTTTCACTTCTGGCGATCCTCGTCGGCCTGACCTATGTCGCGCATATGATGGGAGCGGTTTCTACAGCGCCTAAACCTCTTGCGGAAAG
Source organism: uncultured Nitrospinota bacterium (assembly GCA_964395915.1). Taxonomy (GTDB): domain Bacteria; phylum Nitrospinota_A; class UBA7883; order UBA7883; family JAJRTC01; genus CAYNDB01. The sequence continues at coordinate 5,098 of CAYNDB010000008.1, forward strand.
CACGCTCTCTCTTGGTTTTCTCCTCTTGTTTGCGTTCCTGCTTGGAAGACTCGCGCTGATTTTCAAGGCTCCTATGATTACAGGTTATCTTGTCGCCGGTGTCATTTCCGGGCCGTACGTTTTAGGGCTGGTAACCGAGCTTTCCGCCACGCCATTGCGCCTTGTGGACAATCTGGCGCTTGCCTTAATCGCTTTTGCCGCCGGTGGCGAACTGAAAATCGAAAAATTTAAAACAAGGATGGGGGCTATTGTGCTGACAGCGTTAACCCAGACCCTTTTCGTTTTCAGCTCTGTTTTTATAGTATTCGCAGGGTTATTTTCAGTTTTTCTTTTTCCCGACGTTTCGCTTGTGATAACTCTTTCTGCGGCTATGTTACTTGGAGTGGTGGCCACTGCAAACTCTCCGGCCACGGCTATCGCCGTAATAACGGAGACAAGGTCGCAAGGCCTTGTGCCAGACACCATACTTGCCATCACGGTGTTTAAAGATGTGTTTGTAATCACCTTGTTCGGTTTGGCCGTGTCTGTGGCGGGAACGTTATTGGGGGCCGAAACGGGTGGCGGGGGGATGTCTATCACCAAACAAGTCGCGTATGACACCACCATATCGCTTCTGGTGGGAGCTCTGGCCGGGGCGATTATGATCAGCTACCTTAAAATTGAGCATGAGACCGTTCCTTTGTTCATGGTTGGAATGGGGCTTGTGATGGTGGAAGTGTGTCATGCGTTGGGAGTGGAGCCTCTGCTGGCTTCTATCACGGCGGGGTTTGTGGTGGAGAATTTTTCGAAAGAGGGAGAAAAGCTGATAAAAGGGTTGGAGACAAGCTCTCTGCCAATTTTTGTTGTTTTCTTTTCGTTGGCGGGACAAGGTCTCAATATAGGCGCCTTGTTTCAAATGTGGCCCTACGCCATTATCCTTGTGGCAATCAGGATGGCCGGAACATGGTTAGGCTCCATCAAGGGGCTCAAAATGGCGGGAGAGGAAGAGTCAGTCGGACGATACGCCTGGACAGGGTTTATTGGGCAGGCCGGCGTCAGCCTCGGTTTTGCGGTCATAATCGGAAAACAGTTTCCAGGTTGGGGCGCCGTTTTATCCACCCTGATTGTAGCATCGGTGGTTATTAATCAATTGATCGGGCCGATACTGATGAAAAGGAGCCTTATGCAGGCCAATGAAGCATTAATTGAAAAAGAGAAGGAATGACCGTAGCGCGAAAGCTACTCATCGGTTTCCTCTGAAAATGTGGAGGATATATGAAAACGTGGATGAACCCGGATAAGGTCAAACAATGAGATAAGTTTCATACGGTTAGACATTCTTTTGACTCTATCATTTTCTGGTTTGATAACCAGAAGTGGCGTATGGCCTTTTTCTCTTATTTTATCCGCTACGGAACGTATCAGCGCAGATCCCAGCCCCTTACGCCGAAAGTTTGGCCGTATCGCTGGTACAATAGCCTTGCAACCATCAATACCAATATCCTGAACGATAGCCGCTCCGACAATCCTTCCTTCGCTTTTTAATTCAAACCTTTCCTCAACTCTGTTATGAGAATAGGTTTCCGGGCCAAGTATGTCATCGTCACCCTCTTCAAGAAATTTGCGTAAATTAATTGTCGGACGACTTATTAGGGCTACTCTGTCTGCAAAAGACACAGAAGTCTTTTCCGGAATCTCATAAATTTCCAGCATATGACTCAAGGTAAAAGAGAAATGCGCCAGAACGCGCAACGTCGTACAATCGTCACTCCGAACAAGAATCCCTTGCAACTTAAACTGGCGCACCAGGTTTGGTATCAGCCAATGAAGTGTGGTGGCGCAGGAGTCGTCAACGGCTATTTCCACCAGGGCTCTGGAATATTTGGGGTTGTCAAGATGCCCCGTGGTCAGGCTGTAGCCCAGCTTTTTCCCGTCATCGCCCATGATAAAACAGGCATCTATTTTATCGGCCAGAAAAGGCAAAACTTCGGCTACCGGCGTCCTTTTAATTGCCGAACTGTTGAAATACCCTAGCAATTCATCTTTACTGGCGTTTTGTAAATACACAATAAGGGGGAAAAGTAAAATAAGATGACTTTGCCACAAATGACCGCTGCAGGCGTTCTCAAAACAGCGGATATACAGATTTAACGGCAAAAGTCGTATAATTCTAACTTAAAAGGTAGGGTATGTAAATGTATTACTGCTTTTTTTGGAAAGATTCGATCATTTTTTTGACTTCGTCGGGCGTGGCGCTATTTTTTATTATTTTTTCCACCGTTTCATTCTCATCTTTTCCCCTTAAATGATTAAGAGTAGCGTCAGCCATCGCAAAGAATTCATCGACGGTCATTCCCTTGCGCATAGCCGATAGCAGGATTTGTATAAATTCGTTTTCTAAATCAGTTTTATTATCATGTCCCATGGCAGGATATCTTCAAATTTAATCGCTCAAGTGAGTAGTTAACAATGAAAAAAATAACAAACTCATATTAAAGTCACGTGGGGCGGGTGTCAAATCAATTGATTTTCGAAGTTGATATATTTTGCCGCTCTTATAACCGTAATTCCCATGGAACTTAATAACCTTTTAAAACATAACATTATATGGGAACTAATAGTCATTGATAAATAAAGCGAGTAGCAATGGTCGAGACAAAAAAAGAACCAGTCATTGGCGAGCGCTTTTTACGAGTTTCAGAAAAACAGGCGCTACTTGAGATCCTGGCTGTTGCCACGGCTCTTCGCTTTTTATGGGCGGACTATAAAAAACTGGTAGTGAGCAATCTGATTTTTTCTATCATCAAGGTTTTTCACGGAGCCATCCACTGAGTGAATGAAGTGAATCCCAATGACGTATCGAAAAAAATATTTAATCAAACTCATTTACTATTAAAAAACGGTAAACTACTCGTTACTTACAGTAAATGTTATATAATTAACTTAATTTACATCTAAAAGATTCATGTTTGACGGTATCACTTTACTAATATAATTTGAAAATCTTGCCATGACTTTCGATTTAGCGAATACCAAGGCGCTGGTAGTGGAGAACCAGAATGAAGTGCGCAACATGCGCGAGATTTTAAATGAAATTGGGTTTGGCGGAATAAGTGATATCACTTCCGGCCTTAAAGCTCTTACAGAAGTCAAAAAAATTCTTCCTGATATTATTTTGGTAAATTTCTATCTACCTAAATATTCCGGAATGCAGTTGTTCAAATCGCTGAAAGATGACAAAACCCTGTCCACTATAAAGTTCATCATGATAACGCCCGTAATGAAACATCAGGAGCTTGACGAGATAAAAAAACAGGGGGTGGAAAATATTATTAGTCGCCCATTTGAGGTCTCAGAGCTTCGTCAGATGATTTTGGACGTTTTTGGTGTTGATCCCGAAGAGATGAAAAGCCTGGCGGATGTGGCTGAAAAAAATGGAATGGATCTATTTGAAAAGGGAGACTACAAAGGCGCGCTTGTCGCTTTTCGCAAGGCGCGTGAAGCCAATCCAAATGTGTCAAACGCAAAATGTTTTGTCATGGCCGGTAAATGTTATATGGAGCTTGAAGAGTTTGGCCAAGCCGCCGCCTCCTTTAAAAACGCCCATGGGATAGACGCGCACTATCCAAAAATTAATCACTTATTGGGGATGGCGCACCAGAAAAGGGAGAATTTCCTAGCCTCGGTCAAGTCCCTTGAAGAAGCTGTTGATGACGAAGACGCGTCTGCGGAAACACACGTGGATTTGGGTAAAAGTTATCTTGGAGCCAACATGGACCAGAAAGCCGAGAAGGCTTTCGACAAGGCCATTACTATGGATCCTAAAAACATGGAAAACCGAACGGATATCGGTAATGCGTATCTGGATAAAGGGATGTATGTTAAGGCGGAAACTACCTTTGGAGCCGCATTAGATATAAACCCTGGTAACATTCCTCTATATAACAGAATGGCTATCGCGCTCCGTAAACAGGGCAAATATCAGGAGGCGATCAATATCTATAGCAAAGCGATTAAAGTCGCGCCCAAAGATGAAGGTCTCTACTACAACCTGGCAAGGGCCCTGTGTGAATCGGGGGAAAAGAAGAAAGCTTTAAAAGCGCTTGATATAGCGATCTCCATCGATCCTGACTTTGAAGAGGCTATTAGTATGAAAAACGAATATCAAAATATGGAAGGGTAACGGCCGGTTTATCTATTTGGTCCCAACCTTTTCTCCAATCAACGCCTCGTTCATGCTGCCCGTCCTGTATCCGATAATATCAAGAGCCACATATGCAAATCCGGCGTTTAACAGCTCGGAATGAATTTTCTCAGCGATATCCGGTTTAACAGCTCTTGCGATATCATCAGGCGCAAGTTCTATTCTGGCGACATTTCCATGATGCCTTACCCTCACCTGGTCAAAGCCGATGTTTCGAAGAGCCACCTCGGCGACCTCCACCATATTGAGCTTCTCCGGTGTAATAGTTGTCCAATAAGGAAAACGCGAGGAAAGACACGCCATCGCCGGTTTGTTCCATGTAGGCAACCCCATTTCCTTGGAAAGTAAACGTATTTCATCCTTAGTGAGCCCGACCTCTTGCAACAGGCTTCTAACATCCAGCTCCCTGGCCGCTTTCATGCCCGGACGATAATCACTCATGTCGTCCGCGTTAGCTCCGTCCAGCACCACCGCAAAACCACGCTCTTGCGCCAAGGCCCCCAATTTCCCGTATAGCTCCGTTTTACAGTAATAGCACCTGTTGGGAGGATTTTGCGTAAACTCGTTTATTCCAAGTTCTTTAGACTCTATCACCATATGTTCAACGCCGATTAATTTTGCAAGCTCAAGCGCTTCCTTTAGCTCCTTTTCAGGGTATGTCGGGGAATTGGCAGTGACGGCAAGAGCTTTGCCGCCGCAGTTTATGAACGTATCATGCGCCACTTTCAGCAGGAATGAGCTGTCCACGCCTCCTGAAAACGCGATCACCGCTGATCTTACAGAGGCAAGCTCGTCTTTAAGCCTGTTCAGTTTTTTTTTCGGGTCAGACATTTTTTATTACTTTTTTTATCGCCAATTTTAGCTATAACATGTAAAATATCAATAGTACAAATTTTTTCACAGTTCTGGAAAGAAGTGTAAAGATTTACAGAGCCTTATCAAGTATAAAGTAGTAACAAGTATAAAGTAGTAAATAGAAGTGTCCACTGTTTTACATCACTCGAAAGCTCTAAGCCGCAAGGGAAAAACAAACAAGCAGCTTATCGAGGAAATCTCTCATCTGAAGAGCCATATTACCACGCTCGAAACCTCCGGCATGGAATCGCCCCGTAAAAGATTTCATCGAACTTATCGAAAAAATGTTGAGGAAGACTTGCGAGCCGCCAAGGAAATGGCTGAAAATACATTAAAATTAAAAGATAAGTTTCTGGAGCTAGTGGCGCATGATCTGCTGGCGCCGTTCATTTCCATGCGGGGGTTGCTCAACATTCTGCATGATAACGGAAGCTCTAATTTCAGCGAGAGCCAGAAACAAACATTGCGCGTTGTAATGGGAAGCTGCGAGAACCTCGGCGCCATGATCGAAGAACTCCTGAAAATAAGCAGGGTTAAAACAGGATCGCTTCAGCTGAACAGCCGTTTTTTTGATGGTTATGTTCTTCCCCTCAAAGCTATCAACGACCTTAGCTATCTTGCGGCCAAAAAAGGTATTGTGATCGAGAATAAAATGTCCATAGGAACCCGTCTTTTCGCCGACCCGGTCCTTTTGGGTGAAGTGATCAGAAATCTTTTATCCAACGCTATAAAGTTTTGCCATAAAGGCGGCGTAATTACCTTTTTTACCCCTGAAGAAAACTGCGCGACTATCGCAATTAAAGACACAGGTATTGGGATTAGCAAGGCTGATATGGAGAACCTTTTCAAGCATGAGGTTAAAACCTCCACACTTGGAACAGGAGGGGAAAGGGGGACTGGCCTGGGGCTTCCTCTCAGTTACGATATTATGGAAGCTCATGGCGGCAAGTTGGAAGTAGAGTCCTCTAATGGTCATGGCTCCACCTTTTACGTGAAACTGCCTTTTTTGAAACCTACCGTCCTTTTAGTTGATGATGATAATTTAATTCTATCGTTGCTGAAAAACATTTTAGCCGACCTGGATATCGACATTATGGAAGCGAGAAACGGTGAACAGGCTTTGGCGGCTATAGAAAAAAAGAAGCCTCATATTGTTATCTCAGATGTAAAGATGCCGATTATGGGCGGGTTTGACTTTCTTGAAAAAATAAAAGGTGACAAAAATACCGAGTCTATACCGGTTATCATGATAACGGCCGATTCCGATATGAGGACTCGCCAAAAAGCGATACACCTTGGAGCGGATGATTTTTCTACAAAACCGATGAAACCACACGATTTTATTCCACGTGTGCGTAAATATATAGGGTAGATAGGTTGGCATATCCTGGCGACCTAAACCACCAATGCGAAACATAGACGCTTGAAACAGCGTTGGAATTATTTTGGGCTATGCCACTTACACCTTTGCCGCCAACAAGCTCGTTCCTCCCTTGAAAAGAGCCGCATGACCTGACCGAAGCCTAAGTTCCGGCCAAATCGCATCAGTGTAAGCGACATTAGCCCGATACGTTTGAAGAGGCCACTCTAACCAGCCTGACTTCCATATTCACTAAATCAGTTACTATCCTTACTCTGTCCCTGGCAGTCGGCAGATACCGTGAAAGCAGTCTTCTTTCACTAAAAAGCTCATAAGCGATTTTTTTAGTCTCAGATTCACTCTTAAACTTTAATATCTTTATATCGCCAACATTTAAGTTATGAGCCTCTTCCAATACAAGCCTTAGTTCAGGCTCTACCTTATACTTCCTATAACTCATATTTTTTGACCTGCCCGGTAATTAAATTTTTTAATAATTATTTGAAATATGCTGACATATCCATCTGGTAAAAATAATCCTGTCTAGTTTCAAATGCGTTGAATACCCCTTTCATACTCATAATATATGGCATATTTCGTGCCATTCTTAAACCGTTGATTTTATATAAATATCTGTTTAATAAAGAATTTATCTTCTCATTTTTAAGAAAATATTCGTAAATACTGCCAATGTTGGGAATATAGTACAAACATCTTTAATGAAATATAAACTATGTAAATTAATTATGGCGCGGTGATACGATTCACACCGAAGATGAACATATCACACAAATGTAGTAGATAAGAAAGGATTCTATAATGGGGTTGTTTTCGACAATAAGGGAATAATACGGAATTTGACGAGCGAAAGCGCGAAATTTACGAAGATTGTACGTTAATTTCATCAATCGGTTTAACTCGCCCTATGGAGTTGATGAAAAACGCTTCTTTAATCTCTGCTTTTTCTACAATCTCCACCACATTGCCATAGCCACGACAGTGATATATGTTTGAAGGGATCAAGGCCAAGTCCGGATTGAATTTTGTGATGGCCGCTAAAGACTCTTTTCCAACCTCATCCGCGTTTAAAAACCCATCTTCCATGTAGGGTATAAGCTTTAACCACGGGAACTTCCGGCTGTAATTTTCGATAAAATCGTCGTGACACAACATCGCTATCCGCGCGTCGGGCCATTTGTTGTGAACGGAGTCGATACACAAATTCAAATGCCAATCCCTGCTCGACCGGAAAAGCAATATGCTATGTGGCGCAAAGTCCACATTTGACGACTCTTTTTGCCAGTTGACCGCAAAACCTCGTTTATCACGCGACATTCTAGCCAGATCATATGCTTCAAGGGCTTCACAGCGGACTTTTTCGATCAGCTTGCCAGGGTAGCCAGGCAAGTCGACAACGCTCGAAACTCCGCCGTCGAAATCCTTCCACGATTTTTCAGACAATACCTTTTCCTTCAACGCCCAGTCGAAATATGGGGCTCCCGGCTGGGGCGTGCAAATAGAAATCTGACAATCGGAAAGCAAATCCTCTTCTATGAGGCGTTTCATAAGCTTTACTGTTTCGCGGTCACCGCCAGGGTCCGCTCCCGGCCCTCCCACTGTGAAAGTGCCGTATACTTCGATGCCAATTTCCTTGGCCATCTCAAGAAACCTGTCAAGCTTCTCAGGTCTGTGTTTGCCGCCGAGCTTCAGACCTTTTGCTATAGAGTCCGAAGCTGTTTCGATACCCACTCGGACGAGGTAATATCCGGCCCGTTTCATAAGCTCCAAAGACTCACGGTCAAAGGTATGATAGGCGCACATTGCGTTGTATCTCTTATTGTCCAGCCCTGCGCCGATTATCGCTTTCGCCAGTTTTTTTATTCTGGATATATTGGCGTTATGAATTTCATCATCGAAAAACATTCCTTCGCATTCAGGATATTTTTCATAGAGCGCGCGCATCTCCGCAACGACATCCGCAGGCTCTCTGGGGCGCCAGTCCGGTCCGCCATAATAGGTGTGGCTCGCCACGCAATAGATACAGCTATAAGGGCATCCTCTCGATGTGTATAGCTGAATTTCCTTATATTGGCATATCGGGTCACCTTTCAAGGCGTAGGCGAACCTGCTCACGTCGTCATCCTCGGGGTATGGCATAGTGGGCGTAGGCATAAGGTTCGACTTGGAAAATTCTATAATGGAGCCGTTATTTGTTTTTGCCCCATCCTGGAAAAACTGAAGCGCCGTCGCAAGATATTCCCCTTTAACCACGACATCGCTTTGTTTGGCGGTTTCTTCGGGGAAAGCGCTTGGATGCTGACCTGTCATCATTATTTTTGTTCCCAGAGTTTCACGAACCTGTTCGGCCACCCATATATCTTCGCTATATGTCCGGGTGGAGCTTTCCATTATGAGCCAATCTGGCTTCTCGTCGATTATGAGCTTTGCGTAATCCTCCTTGTTTTTCCGGTCAAGGCAGGCGTCCACAAGTTTTACATCAGCGTCGGTATCGCGTTTCAGTAGAGAGCTTAAATAGCCTAAGTCTTTTGGGTAATAGGTAAAAGCGTCGCTATGGCCTTTGGCGGATGTTGTCCATCTGCTGGGGTATGGGATGATATGCCAGCCTGCGCTGTCGATACCTACGCAGTTGGCTAATACTATTTTCATTGCGTTTTAAAGCTTCCGGTTACACGTTCAAGACCTTCCGCAGCCTCCTTATGTTCGGGAAATCCTTTAAGGGCTTCTCTGTAATACCTCTGCGCCTCTTCCGGTTTTCGTTCTTTTTCCTTAAGCGCGCCCATGTGAAACGAGCCGGAATAATAAAACCTGCGGTCATCCATATTTTTCCTATCGGCTCTTTTAAGGAGATTCTCAAACGCGATACAAGCTTCATCGCATTTTTCAAGCCCTTTTAATGTCAGGGCGATATGATACAAGACTTTCGTCGATGATGGCTGCTTTCTGAAAAGCTCCAACGCTTTTTTATGCTCCCCTTTTCGAAAAAGGTATATAGCCTCGGAAAAACTGTCGGACCCCGCGCCAGGATCGTCTTTGCTCCTGCCAGCGGGCTCCATATGGTGGATGGCGACAGCTTCCGGGAAGCTTGCGAAATGAAAACCTGCGTCTATCGCCCTGTGGCAAAAATCGACATCGTCACGCTGATGGTTGAGCAGATTTTCATCGAACCTGATTTTTTTCAGAACGCGCCGACGGATTATCATCAGGCACCCGCTTATGTAGAGTCCGTCATTTTGTTCGCCATATTCAAGTGTTCTTGGCGGACAGAGCGGGTCTGTCCTGCTGGCCCAGTTCCAGTCATACCACCTTTCGCCGGATGGGCCAAGCACACGGCATCCCGCAATATCCCAGCGATCATCATCGAGATATTTTTTGAGAGCCGAATACCATCCGGGCTCAAGCTCCACATCATCATCCATAAGGACCGCTATCGGGTTGGAAGAAGACTCCAGCGCCATATTGCGCATTTTGCATATATCCGCTTTGTCCGCCAATTCCGGAGCGTCGATAAACTTTACGTTCGCTGGCGTGTTTCTCCTGTCCATCCTGCCGATAACGATAGTTTCATAACCGCTTATCCGTTGAGCTTCGATGGATTTCAGCAGGCGTTTAAGCGAAACATCGCGTTTTCCGCCGCTTATTATCAGAAAACTTATAGTCACTTTTCAGTTCAATCCAGAGTAATAGTAAGCTACATGTTGACGTTGATTATCATACCCCAGAAATTCTATTTTGTGAGCATACCGTTCACACCCCTTCTCGTGGCATAATAGCGTTTTGAAATTTAAAAGGAGAGAGCATGGGCCGTACACTAGCCCTCGATGTCGGGACAAAACGGACAGGCGCCGCGATAAGCGACGAGCTTGGCATAACAGCGCAACCTCTGGGGGTTAGGGAAAGAACCGGATATAAGTCCGATCTTGCGTGGGTAAAAAGCCTTATGAAGGAATACGATATCGCAAGAATCGTTATCGGGCTACCCTTGAACATGGACGGAAGCCGTGGCGAGCGCGCCATTGCGTGTGAAAAAATCGCTGAGAAACTGGGAAAAGATGTGCAAGCTGAAATCCTCTTGTGGGATGAGCGCATGACTACAATGGAGGCTGAGCGAACGCTGATTTCCGCGAATGTTTCTCGCAAGAAGCGTAGGAAAGTTATCGACCAGCTAGCCGCCCAGATTATCCTCTCAAGCTGGCTTGGGGCAAACGGCTAGTCCGCCGATTATTAAATAAATGAAAAAAGCCTTTGCGATCATTCTGATTATCGGCGCGACAATATTCGCAACATTAAAAGTCTGGGTGAATATATCGCATGGAGGCTCAGGCGACGCGCTAGTCGAAATCGACAAGGGCGATACCTTGCGGATAGTTTCAGAAAAGCTAAAAAAGGCAGGGGTGATATCAAACCCTTTTCTTTTCGAAATAGAGGCGCGCCTTACAGGGGAAGATGTGAAAATCCGCGCTGGTGAATACATGTTGTCAAAAAACGCTTCGATAAGAAAAAACTTGGAGAGGCTTACAGAAGGAAAAGCAGTCCTGCGACCGATAACGATTCCTGAAGGGTATAACGTCCGGCAGATCGGACATGAGCTTGAACGGCTCGGGTTTATGAGTGCGGATAATTTCGTCTCTTCAGCCAGTGACCCGGATTTGACACGCATTTTTAATATCCCCGCCGGTTCAGCCGAAGGATACCTTTTCCCCGACACATATCATTTCAGTAAAGGGGTTTTGCCAGATGATGTGGTTACTAAGATGGTGAAAACCTTTTTCGATAAAGTTTCAAAGATCGCGTCCCGCTCTATTGTTTCTAACCGGCAAAAGCTTCACAGGGTCGTAACACTGGCTTCGATAATAGAAAAGGAAACCGGAAATGATAGCGAGCGAGCTCTTGTCGCCGCAGTGTTCGCAAACCGCCTGAAAAGAAATATGCGTTTGCAAAGCGACCCGACCGTAATTTACGCTTTGCCGCAATTTGACGGGAATATCAGGAAAAAAGATTTATCATACGACTCACCATACAATACCTATATGTATTACGGACTACCCCCGGGCCCTATAGCGAACCCCGGGCTTGCGTCCATAAGCGCGGCGTTGAGTCCGGCGAATGTGAGCTATTTGTACTTTGTGGCTAAAAATAATGGCGAACATTATTTTTCGAGCTCTTTAAAAGAGCATAACCGCGCTGTGCGAAAATATCAGGTTCAAAGAAAAAAATAATGTTATATAATCGTGGCAAAAATAATCCAGTAACTTATTCCTGATGGCAAAAATCCTTTTGATAAGTGATGTGGAAGATAACATTCGCTTTATCGGCTCCGCTCTCGAGAGGCTTGGGCACGAACTGCTGGAAGCCAGAAGCATTCCAATAGCTAGTGAAATCGCCTCGCAGGAAGACCTGGATTTGTTGATGTTGTGCGCCGGGATTACTGATACCCATGAGCTGGAAATAATATCACTCCTGAAAAGAGCCGAGGCAACCTGTTGTCTTCCGATAATACTGGTAATAAGTAAAGATGAGAAACCGGCGGAAACTCAGAAGCAGCTTGCGGCGGGGGCGGATGAATATATCGCTAGACCGTTTAACGATACCGAATTATTGGCTCGGATCAATTCCATGCTTCGTATTAAAAAACTTTCCAGCCACATGAGCCTTACGCACAAGGTTTTCGAAGAAGAGATGGTTACGGCCCAAAAAGTGCAATCATTCCTTTTACCTTCACATTTTCCATATCCGGAGAGTCTGCGATTTTACACGAGATACGTAGCCACATCGTCCATAGGTGGCGATTTCTATGATGTGCTGGATAAGGGTGATGGAAAAGTGGGAGTGGTAATAGCCGATGTATCCGGCCACGGCCCTTCCGCCGCGCTGATTGTCTCTACAATTAAAACATTGATATATGAGAACGTTAAACGTTCGTCAGAGCCTGAGCGGATTGTAAAACTGCTGAACGAACAGCTTCTGAAAATCCTGCCGGAAGACAGGTTCGTGTCACTTTTTTTTGGGATGGTGGACCTTAATGATTATTCGATGAGTTATGTGCGTTGTGGTCATCCCTATCCATATATTATGCGAAAACATAACCGTTCCTTGCAGAGGCTTGACGCGTCGGGAGAGTTTGTCGGTCTTCATGACGACCTGCAGGTGGAGCAGGAGAAAGTCACGCTGAATCCGGGCGACAGACTGTTTACTTATTCCGACGGGCTTGTAGATGTTTGCAACTCTGATGGCCGCACTTTCGGATTTAAAAGACTTGTCAACATGTTGGAGCAAAGGTTCGACCAAGATGGAGACGAGCTTTTAAGCGGACTGCTGAAAGAGACAGCCAAATTTGATTGCGCCAAATGCGCCGAGGACGATGTGGCGATCCTCATGGCGGAGGTTCTTTGAAAAGATTATGATCCGTTTCAACTCTGATATGCGACTCATTGACCTGCCAGGCGTGAGCGTTGGCCACTATTCGGATTCCATTGCGCAAACCGGTTGCACAGTCGTCATGTTCGATAAGTCTTCAACAGCGTCTGTTTGCGTGACGGGTGGAGCTCCGGGAACACAGGAAACGGATCTCCTCGATCCTTCATGTCTGGTAGCGGGCGTAGACGCAATATTGCTCACCGGAGGGTCGGCTTTCGGGTTGGAGGCGGCAGGCGGCGTCCGTCGCTATCTCGAAGAAAAGGGGCGCGGGTTCAACGCGGCCGGAAAGCTGGTGCCAATCGTTCCTGCGGCGGTGATTTTTGATCTGGCGACAGGGGATGGGGCGATACGTCCCGGCCTTAAGGAAGGCTATAAGGCGTGTTTGAATTCTGAGAGCCCTTCACGAGAGGAAGGCCCTGTGGGAGCCGGTACGGGAGCTTGTGTGGGCAAATATATGGGGCTGGATAAATGCGCAAAAGGTGGTCTTGCGTCGAGAGTGTTGACGATGAAAAGCGGTGTCTCGGTTGGGGCGATTATGGTGGCGAACTGTTATGGCGCGGTGACGGATCCTCGAAGCGGGAAGATGATCGCTGGCCCTAAGGGCGATACCGGAGAGCCTGTTCATTATCTGGAAGCCGAGCCTCCAGAGCCACAGTTCGGCTCAACGGCTATCGGTGTTGTCGTGACCGACGCCTACCTGTCAAAAGCGGACGCAAAGCGAGTGGCCATTATGGCGCAAGACGGTCTCGCCCGGACGGTGGCGCCATCCCACACTCCATATGACGGGGATACGATTTTCGTTGTGTCGACAGGGGAGAAAAAGGAGAGCGTATCGAAAATAGGCGCGTTTTCCGCCTATCTCGTTGAACAATGCATGGTGGCGGCTGTTTCGTAAGTAATGAAGATTAAAGAAGCTGTTCGTAACAAATGGTAGCCATCGCCAGTTCAAACATCCTGTGAAACCCGGGAGGGTAA
>CAYNDB010000008.1:19005-37505 GCA_964395915.1 uncultured Nitrospinota bacterium
GTAACAAATGGTAGCCATCGCCAGTTCAAACATCCTGTGAAACCCGGGAGGGTAACCATCGCTGGCAAACTATCGAAAGATGCGCCGCCAAAAACAAAGGTAATTTCACTATGCGTTATCTAGTAATAATTGAAAAAAGCGATACAGGTTATGGGGCTTATGTCCCGGACTTGCAGGGGTGTGTAGCCGTGGGAGACTCTCCGAAAGAAGTGAAGGAACTGATAGCCGAAGCGATCAAAATGCACCTCGAAGGGCTTAAGGAAGATGGATTCCCTGTGCCAGAGCCTCTAACCTCCGGAGAATATGTTGTAGCTTAAAGCCGTATTTTCACCACTTTATCAATGCGGCGCCCCATGTCAGGCCACCTCCGAACGTGACAAACAGAGCAAGATCACCTTTTTTCAACCGTCCCTCAGCCTCAGCTTCATACAGGGCAAGTGGCACAGACGCGGCGGAAGTGTTTCCATACTTTTGTACATTAATGAAAAGCTTCTCTTCGTCTATTCCAAGACTTTTGCCGACCGCGTTTATTATGCGGATGTTGGCCTGATGCGGGATGACGAGCGTTAGATCATCCGTTTTGTAACCATTTTTTTCGAGAAGAGCGGTCGATACATCGCTCATATGTTTTACGGCCACTTTAAACGTTTCCTTGCCTTTCATTTCCAAAAGGAAATGATCGCTTATGGCAGGTTGTCCGCCGGGAGCCTCGCATAAACTCATTCCCCCGGCCTTAAGCAATTCCGCATATTCTCCGTCCGCGTGGATAGACGAGGAGATTATTCCAGACTCTCCGTCGGAAGGAGCCAGAGCCACAGCCGCTGCGCCGTCACCGAAAAGAACGCAGGTCGACCGGTCCGTCCAGTCAATGATTCTGCTGAATATCTCGCTTGCCACCAGCAAAACGTTTTTCGCCGCGCCGGACCGTATGAAGCAGTTGGCCACCTCGAGCCCGTATGTGAATCCTGAGCAAGCGGCTGAAATATCGAACGCGGGAGAGCCTGTGGCTCCAATTTCTTTTTGTATATAACACGCTGTTGAAGGAAACGCCTTATCCGGCGTGGATGTGGCGCATAATATAAGATCAACATCAGACGGGTTGATACCAGCTTTTTCAAGAGCCTCTTTTGCGGCCGGCGCTCCGAGTTTTGAAGCGGAGACACCGTTTCCGGCAATACGTCTCTCTTTTATCCCCGTGCGTGTAACAATCCACTCATCAGAAGTGTCGACGATCTTTTCAATGTCGGAATTAGTGAGAATCCTGGACGGCAAGCTACGCCCCACCCCAACAATCCTGGCTCCAAGGCTCACTATTTCGAGTGGTCCTGCTCGTCCGAGCCGGCTAAACCGATTTTACGTTTCATCTGACTCCACAGCCCTTCATCATCAGAACCCTTGGTATCATGAATGTCCATATTTTTCGCCAGGTCTTCACGTATATGGCCGTTTACATTTTCCTCCACAAATTTTTTCGCCACTGAGAGGGCGCTTTTTATTGATTTTGCGTTGGAAGAGCCGTGAGATATGAATACCGCCCCATCAATGCCAAGGAGCAACGCTCCGCCGACTTCCGAATGGTCCATTCTTTTTTTGAATTTTTCCAGAGAAGGTCGAAGGAAAAGATATCCGAGTTTGCCCCTTAGATTTTGGGTGAACATTTCTTTTAGCGAGGAGTTGATCATTTCAACGATCGATTCAGATATTTTAAGCGCGATATTTCCTGTAAACCCCTCACAGACAGCCACATCAGCCACACCTCTGTAAAGAAGCTTCGCTTCCGTGTTGCCCACAAAATTTAAGGAGCTTTTATTCAGCATTTCAAAAGCTTCTCTTGTCACGACGTTACCCTTGATATCCTCTTCCCCTATAGATAGGAGGCCTACTTTAGGGTAGCTTTCCCCAAGCATATATCTGGCGTACGCGGCCCCCATAACTCCAAACTGATACAGCTGGGCGGCTTTGCAGGATACGTTGGCTCCAGCGTCCAGCATGAGCATGTATCCTTTGGATGTGGGAAGCGGAACAGCGATAGCGGCCCTGTCTATGCCCTCAATAGTCCTGAGCACCACAGTCGCCACAGCCATCACGGCTCCTGTATTTCCAGCGGAAATAAACACATCCGCTTTCTTTTCCTTTACCAGCTTGATACCTATGTGTATGGATGAGTTCTTCTTTTTACGAAGAGCGACTGACGGCGCCTCATCCATTCCTATAGCTTCTTCCGCATGGAGAACTGATATTGCCGGGTGAGAGTCGAAATCCTGTTTTTTGAGCTCGGTTTTGATGGTTTCCTCATCGCCGATGAGTATCACCTCAAGGTCGTTTATAGTTTTAATCCCCAAAATGGCGCCGTCTACAATGGCTCCCGGGGCGTTGTCCCCCCCCATAGCGTCCAAAGCGACGCGCACAGGTCTATTTTCAGGCTCTTCCGCAATAGAGTCGCTGGGCTGTGGGGAAAGAGCTTCCTCCTCTATTGGTTTTGTCAAGCTTTCTTCTTTTTCGCTCAAACGGCTAGGCCTCTTCTGTTTCCATGACCGCGGAATCATTGTACCAACCACACCCGGAACAGACTCGATGAGGAGCTTTTGCTTCCCCGCAATTAGGGCAGACCGACACAGAAGGGGCGCTCAGCGCATCATGAGATCGCCGCATATCTCTCTTACTACGGGAAGTTTTCTTTTTTGGAACAGGCATTTTAAATCCTCCTGAATTTATTCAGCGTAAAATAAAGTAACACCGCAAAACCTGTCAAACAGGATTGACGCGGTAAATAATATACTAGTTTCAATCGAACTTAATCTTTTTTAAAGCCGCCAGCCGAGGGTCTGTCTCGCCCCGCTCACATTTACAATCGATCTTGTTAAGATTGCCCCCACATACAGGACACAGCCCTTTGCAAGACTCCTTACACAATGGCCGCATCGGAGCGGAAAGAGCCAATTGGTCTCGCACAGGCTCATATAAGTCGATCTCTTCGCCCAAATAATATTGAGCGCCTATATCCTCGTCGGTAATATTCATGTCCTGACGCGCCGGAACCCCGGCTCCCTCTGGTATGAATACCGCCGTCACATCAGCTTCAATTACGTGTTCATATTTTACAAGGCAACGTGAACAGGTTAAGCTCAGGTTGCCTTTGCATTCTCCGCCAAAATATACGGAGCCTCCCACACGATACAATCTCCCTTTTACAATCACCGGCTTTGAAAGCGGCAACGGATGTATATCCATGGAGAACATATCCGGAGGCGCCGCCCATTCGCCAAAGATTTCCTCTTCGGGAACGAGCGAAACTTTCATCTTAAGCGAGCCGCTATGTTTTTTATACATAAGCCGCTACCTCTTCATAGGCAAACCAGGCCCAACCTTTCAAGTCGCTAAACATAGGCATTTTATTGAAGGATCGCAATAAAACAATATATCCGTATATCAGCTTTAACGGCCGATGTCAATTTCACTTTCTATTTGTCGCCAGCTTCGCAGCGTAAGCTCCTCAAAATGAGGGATTAAAGCAAAAAAGACTTTGGCGCCAACATTCAGGAGAAAGCATAGACTATTGTAATGTAAATGTATACGTGTCTGTCGACCCTTGCGTAATAACGGTGGTGTGCGAACAGGAGCTTAACGGGAAAGAGGAGCAGGATGTTGATATTGTTCCCCCTGAAATCGAGCTGTACTGATAATTTGAGGATGTGTCAAAATCTATCGTGTAACTTGCCGACCCGGCGTTGGAACAATCTGTCACGTATTGGACAGTAACGGTGTATGTGGAGCTGCCTCCTGTGGCGGGCGTAGAGCCTGACACCCAGTAGATCAACTCTGTTCCGGGGGTGGTGGTACATTCGACATCCACGCAAAGCTCCGAGCTGTTACCAGGGCGTATATTCCCATACCATGTTTTTACGTTGGAAGGGTCGGTTACAGAGAGGTCGATATCCACATCAGCCGACCAGGCCGCGGATATTTTAACTTCCCCCGAACCAAAATTATTGGAGCAGGTGGTTGCGTTTGCGGGAGTCTGGCACGAATTTATGCAAACACTTTGAGAGTCGTATTCCTTGTCGTTATCGGTCAATAAACATGCAAGACTTTCATCTCCGACTTTAAAGGTATGGGCAAGGCTCAACCCTTCGCCTATTACTGACCCGGAGGAGTTTTCCCAAATAGCTTTAAGCGGGTCGTTTGTAGAGTCGGTTCCATCGCAGCTAAGGTTCACCGTGTCTCCCGGTTTGGCCGTAGTGACATCAGCGTTGATAGTTGATATAACCGGCGCGTCGTTTGGCACAAATTTGGTTATCGATTTGGTTGCGACTCCTCCGGATTCGTCTGACACTTCAAGAACGCCGATGTATGCGCCACCATGTTTAATCGTGCCAAAAACAACGTCTTGCCCTTCACGTATCAGTTTTTCACCTGTTTTTTTATGCAGGAAAAACCACTTGAAAGTAAGAGATTCATAAGCGTCATCAGGGTCGCTTGCCAAAGCCGCTCCTGACAAAATATCCCATTTTCGAGGGAAAAATGGCGTTACCGTGACCTGTTCGATCACTGGCGGCAGGTTTGTTATATCGATGAAAACCGTTTTTGTCGCAACGCCTCCATTGCCGTCGCGCACGGCAAGTGTAATATTGTGTCGTCCTCCCATATCGTCGTCGTATCTGAAAACAGGCTTTGTCCCTGTTTTTCGCGCTCCGTCAGGAGCGACCGCAAGCCACGAAAAGATCAATTCGTCACCTGAGTCCATCTCGTTTATTTTCGGTGTGAAAGTGACGGTTTCATTTTTATCCGGGGAGCTGTTTGATATGTCTATGCTTTCTATTACCGGTGGAGCGTTTATCTCCAGAGGAAACACGATGGCGGTGGTTACGCCAGGCACGATATCTTTTATCAACACGCCTGTAAATGTGACGCCTATATCCGTTTCCACCACGAGCGCCATTTTCCATACGCCCGACGTAAGCGTGACTTTTACCGACAGTGAATCGAGCGGCACATTAAGGACAAGGGTTTCTTCCCCTTCCGAGGATAATGCCAACGTGATTTTTTTCACATAGACAGGGTGCGATCTGTAATTGCTGTCAGATGGAAATCCGATCTGTTTTGTCGCAGGGTCGTAGCTGAATCCATCCGGCCAGGTCAGCCTTAATGAAGAACCCCCGTTTGTTTTTCCCGATTCGGTTTTTTCCTGATCGAGAATTCCCCCGCAACCGGTAAAACCTGTTGCGATGATTAGTATAGAGAGGATTGTAACTCCAACGATGCGACTAAAAGGTATTGTTCCCAAATCTTTGCCCGTGTAAAGTTTTAATCATCACCTTTGTTGTAACGCACAACGTTAAACAACAGTTCATCCGCCCCCGGCTCAAACTCCAAAAATTTAATGCCCATACCAGGGCCTCTTTCAGATTCCGGGCCAATATCATCCTTGGAAACTAATCGTACCACTTCATAGCGCCCGTTGATTTTTTCCTGCTTGGCGCCAAAGCTAAGTATTAAGGAAAATTTATCGCTTGCTCCCAGAGGGAGCGGGTTTGGCGTGTGCACAAAGGCTCCGTTCATGCTCACGTCATATGTATGCATATAAATATGAGACTTGCCACCATGTTCCATAATCATCTTTGTTTCAAATGACACTCTCTCTCGTAATCTTTTGCTGTTTTCTTCCATTTAAAGAGTCCTTTAAAGCATTTTTAGCACTGTTGCCGGGATTTGACCAAGCGGTAGAACCTTATCCACACCTCCGAGCTTTATAGCCTCTTTAGGCATACCGAATACGACACACGTTTTTTCATCTTGCGCCACCGTTTGCGCTCCGGCGTCTTTCATGTTTTTCATCGCTTTGGCTCCGTCGCCACCCATTCCAGTCAGCATTATTCCCACGGCGTTTTTCCCTGCGGTCTTGGCCACAGAATTAAACAAAACCTCCACTGATGGGCGGTGGCGAAGGACAAGCGGACCATCCTTGACGTTGACATAATATCTGGAACCGGAACGGCGGAGGAGCATATGCTTATTTCCAGGGGCGACGAGACATGTTCCCGGTGTCACAGAATCGCCATCGGAAGCTTCTTTTATGCTTAACGCCGATAACTGATTTAACCGCATAGCGAAAGCTGTAGTAAAAGTCTCCGGCATGTGTTGCACGACCAATATACCTGGCGAATTTGCCGGCATTTTCGAAAGAACATCCTTCAAAGCCTCGGTGCCTCCCGTGGAGGCTCCTATAGCTATAATCTTGTTGGTTGTGGCAACCATTGACGTGAGAGGCCTTGGAGCCGATATAATCGCGCTTTTCGGGCGCGACAGCACCTTTGCCTTGGAGGCGGACTTTACTTTGTCAACCAGCTCCACCGTAATTTCGTTGAAATTATGTTTCTCCATCTCCGGTTTTGCCACAATCTCCACAGCCCCAGCTTCCAGAGCCGCCAGGGTTGTTTCCGCGCCCTTTTGTGTGAGAGAAGAGACCATAACCACTGGCATGGGATGATACTTCATCAGCTTTCTGAGAAAAGTGATGCCATCCATACGCGGCATTTCAACATCAAGGGTCAAAACATCCGGTTTTAAGGATAATATCTGGTCACGAGCCAGGTATGGATCTGGAACGGTTCCTACAACTTCAATCTCCGGGTCTGACTTAAGGGCTTTGGATATGATTTGCCTGGCAATCGACGAATCATCAATTACTAGCACCTTTATTCTACTCATGTACTACACCTCTCAAACTAAAGATCAATACAATAAATTATCAGGATCACACAAGTCATACGTATCCAGCAGTATAATTGTCCGGCCATCGATTCTTCCCATTCCGTACAGAAAGTCAGATGGTATTCCCCCCTGAAAATCAGCGGGAGGAATTATCTGTGATGAGGATAGAGTCATTATCCCGGTAACTTCATCGACTCTTAATCCGGTAGTTACTGTTGATATCTCTACGACTATTATATTTTTCCCTTTTTTACCATCAGAGCTGGAGTTCTCCATCCCAAGCCGGCTTTTCGTATCAAACACCGGGATAACCTGGTCTCTAAGGTTCATAACACCTTCGACAAAGTTTTTTGACTTAGGGATGGGGGTTATCGCTTCATTAAGGATTATTTCCCGCACATTTATTATCTCGATACCGTAACTTTCTTCGTCCAGCATAAATGTCAGGAAAGTTACGCTCTTTTCGGCGGGAGCTTCTTTCCCCTCGCCATTAGACTTTATGTTTTCTTTTTTTGCCACGGCAACGGAAGCTGCAGGGGGGGCGGTTTCCACTTTGTCCCGCTGTTTTTCCTTACCTTCGTATTGCCCCCTGACCACTTCCTTTAAGGTGTCCAAGCCGCTGAACATGAATTCAATTTCCTTCTCTGTGGCAAACCCACGCTCCCTGACCGCATCAAGAAACCCTTCGAGCTTTTCTCCGGCGGATGCAATATCTTTGAGCCCAAGCATCCCGGCGTTTCCTTTTACGCTATGGATATTCCTGAACATTTCATCAATGAGATCTTTTTGTTTTGGGTTCATCTCCAGCTTCAGAAGGTCTTCCTCGTATTGCTCCAGGAGCGAGCTTGTGTCTATGAAAAAGTCTTTAAGCAGATTTTCGTGCATGTCCTTCTTTTTTCACTCCCATCATGCTGGCGTGGCTTCGGATTAATCCTTCAGCGTCCAGCACAAGTCCGATCTTTCCATCACCCAAAATAGCTCCCCCCAAAACACCGTCGACTGTACGGAATGTTCCGCCAAGATCTTTTAAAACCGCCCTTGTTTCATCGATAATCTCATCCACCATTAAACAGGCTCGTTGTCCGTCTTTTTCAATGACCATAACAACAGCGTCCCACGGGTTTGTGTATTTTGGCTCTATATGGAACATTTTATATAGCCGTAACAGCGGATATAAATGCGTCCGTATATCAACAACTTCCCCTTTTTTGGTTATGCTTGAAACCTGCTCTTTTGTTGGCTTTAATGATTCGACTACCCACTCCATAGGAATTATGTACTGCTCTGTTCCAACCGCCACTACCAGCCCGGATATTGTTATCAGCGTGGACGACATTGGCACGGTAAGAGACAGGGTGGTTCCTTTCCCAAGTTCCGTATCAATATCCACTTTGCCTTTAACTTTTTTTATTGCGGTCATCACGACATCCATCCCGACACCGCGTCCAGAAACGTCGGTAACTTTTTCCGCAGTGGAGAACCCTGGCGCAAAGATAAGCTTGCACGCCTCCTTGTCCTGCATCACGTCTGCCTCAGCCTGGGTAATGATGCCCTTTTCCAAAGCTTTCGCTTTAAGCTTCCCGGCGTCCATTCCATGTCCATCGTCTTTAAAATAAATAACAAGGTCGCCCATGCTCTCTTCAGCGATGGCTTCTACTTTACCCGTAGGGTCTTTCCCTGCTTTTTCCCGAACTTCAGGCGGCTCGATCCCATGATCGACAGAGTTTCGAATTATATGCACTATGGGGCTTTCAAGTTCTTCGAGCAGACTTTTATCTATAAGGAGGTCTTCACCATACATGTAGAAGTCCGCCTTTTTCCCTATCTGGCCGGAAAGGTCGCGAACCATCCGTGGAAGTTTCTGGAATATTCCGTTGATCGCCACTTTTCGAACTTCCGCAAGGCCTCCCTGCAGTTTTAGTGTAAGCTCGCTAAATTCCAGGTTAGCGTTTTTAAGCTCCATTATCAGCTTGCCGATCTCTTCCCCGCCTTCCAGCTTCTTTTGCAGATAATTGAATACTTCAGAATTTATTATCAACTCTCCGACAAGATTCATGAACTCGTCAATCTTGTCTTCCTCTATACGCATGGTCTTTTTTAGGGCGGGCCGTTTTCCAGATGGTTTCTTAACGTCTGTTGTCTTTTTTTCAGGAAGATCTTTTCCCTGGCTACGCTGATAGTCAAGAATACCTTCAATATCATTTTCATCGACCTTTCCTTGTTCAACAAGGATTTCCCCAAGCTTTTTCTGCTTATTTAACGCGCCTTCAACATCTTCGCTTTCAACCAAACCTTGTTCAACAAGGATTTCGCCCATCTTGGGGATATCATCGGAAAGCGGCCTCTCTGAAGGCTCGAGGAGGATGTCTTGCAACTCTTCTACGGCTCTTAGAAGATCGGAAACCATGGGGTGCTCTAAAAGCTCGTCTTTACCAAGCCCTTTTTTGATCTCGACTATCTGTTCGAAAATCTCCTTCGGAGTGATGGCCGCCTCTTTT
This sequence comes from uncultured Nitrospinota bacterium, assembly GCA_964395915.1. Classification (GTDB taxonomy): domain Bacteria; phylum Nitrospinota_A; class UBA7883; order UBA7883; family JAJRTC01; genus CAYNDB01. The sequence continues at coordinate 28,215 of CAYNDB010000008.1, forward strand.
TTCGAGGCCAGCGTGCTTTCGATAATCTCCAGACATTTTTCTTCATCCTTATTCAACTCTGTTCCCAAATCTTCTTCGGCAAGCCTTTGGAACATAGAGTCGAGAGAATCCTTGCCTTTAAGAAGAAGGTCTATTATTTCACCAGTAATGGCTCTTTGCCCTTTTCGAAGCTCATCAAGAAGGTTTTCCAGCTTGTGGGCAAAGCTGCGGATGTGGTTGAGGTTGAAAAAAGAAGATGAGCCTTTAATTGAATGGATAGTTCTGAAAATAGCGTTTATTACATCGGAGTCTTGTGGATGCTTTTCCAGTGTGATGAACTGTGAGTCCAGCGCTCCCAGCTCTTCCTGAGTCTCTTTAATAAACTCTATAAGGATTTCTTTATCTATTTCTTCCATCGACTCTATTTCCTGCGCACCATGGACTTAATAATGTTTTCCCACTTTTCTAGTTTTGCGATGGATCCGTCCACAGATTCCTTCATCGAGCTTAAGTCATCAAGCGGTTTCAGGAAGATATCGTTTGCCCCATTTCTTAAACAACCAAGCACATTTTCAATTGTTACAACACCGGTCATCATTATCACTTGAATCATGCCGTTGAACTCTTTTATCTTTTTCAGCATCTCCACACCGTTCATCTCAGGCATCATTATGTCGGAAATCACAATCATGTAATTTTCCTTGTGAATCATTTCCAAAGCTTTGATGGGTGAAGTTGTTGATTCAACTTTGTAGTCCTCCATCTTAAAATATCTGGCAAGAGATTTTGATATACTCTCTTCGTCATCTACTATAAGTATCTTGATTTCCACGTTATTTCCCCTGCTCTGACGGCTATTTACAGCTTTTGATAAATTGTTGGTTGAACATATTTGAACCTGTGTTTAACACCAGTAAGACTTTCGGAGTGACCTATCAGGAGATACCCTTCTTGAGCCAGCACGTCGTAATATTTATCTACCAGCTTGCCTTGAGTATTTTTGTCGAAATAGATCATTACATTGCGGCAAAAAATAAAATCAAACTTCTTTTTGAAAGGGAAAACGTCCCTGTTAAGGTTGAAACGTCTGAAATGAATAAGATTTTTCACATCTTGCTGAACTTTGTACAAACCTGCGCTCTCATTTGCGCCTTTTTGAAAATATTTGCGAAGAGTGTTCTTGGGGATATTTTTAATCTTTTCCTCTTTATAAATCCCTTTGGCGGCTTGCTCAAGCACAGTTGTCGCCAAATCTGACGCCAGAATTCTCACGTCCCATGTCTGTATAGTCTCCAGTTGGTCCATCAAGGTAAAAGCTAGCGAATACGGCTCCTCACCAGATGAGCACCCCGCGCTCCACACCCTTATTTCTGTTTCGTTATTGGCCCGTTTTCTTTCCACCATTTCCGGGATAATCGTTTTTATCAAGAAATTAAAGTGGCCGATCTCTCGAAAAAAACTGGTGAGGTTGGTCGATATGGAATCAAGCAGGTCGATGATTTCTGTTCCGGTTTTATCTTCTTGCACATGCTTGTAATACTCTTTATATGTTTTGAAGCCGCCTTTGCGAAGCCGTGTGCTCAGCCTGGTTCGGACGAGTTCTTTTTTACTGTCGCCAAGTGAAATACCGCTCTTTTCAAAGACAAGCTTTCGGAACATGTCGAATTCATTATTGGTAAGGTCGGCGTGACTGATTGATTGCTTTCCAATGTTGGTCATGTTAATTCTATAGCGCTTTCATGAAAAATGGAGAGCTTCATTGGTGCTTTCACAGTTGTATGTAATGTCCAAAATATTTTCTACTGACAGGGATATTCCCCTCTGGGCGCATATCGTCCAATAGGGAAATGTCGGCGCATGGAAGAGGCTCTAAGCCTCACCCGCCTGGCTGACAATTGCAAGTTCGTCGGCCGACAATACTTTTTCGATGTCCAGCAGGATCTTTACACTGTCCTTAATTTTGCCCATCCCAAGGATAAACTCCGTATTTACGGTGGAGCCGAACGAAGGAGGGGGTTCTATTTGCTTTTCGTCAATATTCAGCACTTCAGAGACTGTGTCCACCAGGATGCCCATCATTGCGGTTCCCATATCAACTACGATAATGCAAGTCTCCTCTGTATATGCCGCCTCTTCCATTCCGAACTTAAGGCGCAGGTCTATTACAGGTATAACTTTACCGCGCAGGTTGATAACTCCTTTAATGAACTCCGGAGTTTGCGGGACGCTTGTTATATCCATAAGGCCAATAATTTCACGTACTTTAAGTATTTTTAAACCATACTCCTCGTTTCCAAGGATAAAAGAAAGATATTTACCTGCGAGCCCTTGAGATGTTTGTACCTGCTCATTTAACTCTTCGATCTCAGTGGTCATTTCAACTCTCCTTGAAAATAATTAAACCTTGTTTTGCCGGTCTTGCTATTAATCATCGTTGTAAGGGTTTTCAATATGTTGCTTGACTATAGATGCGCCCATATTGCGTTTCCATCGTTCAAGTTTTTCCTCCGAGATTTTGACAAGCTTCAATATCTCAGAGAGATTTTCAAATGGTTTCATTATGTAGTCTGTAGCGCCAAATTCCAGGGACCTCATGGTTTTGTCAAACGTGGAGAATGCGGTCATCATTACTACCTGTATGGAAAAATCTATCGCCTTGATCTCTCGCAATGCGTCAAGCCCGTCTTTTTCTGGCATGTTAATGTCCATCAGGACGATGTTGTACTTCGACTCCCGAAGTTTGTTGATAGCCTCTACGCCATCTCCCGCAGTGGATACTTCATAACCTTCAAGCTTTAAGTATGAGCTTAAGGATTTTCTTATTCCCTCTTCATCGTCAACGACCAAAATTTTTACTGACATAATCACACCCACCTAAAGCAAAATAGAAAAAATTTTGTAACTAAAATATGATATATTCTAGCGCTATTTCCATGCTGTTTTCAGTTATAAAATCAATTCATACAAACAATTCCGCTCACATCGAGAATGAGACCGATACGACCGTCTCCCAGAATTGTGCTACCAGAAATGCCGGGTAATCCCTTAAACCTTTTTCCCAGGCTTTTTATGACCACCTGTTGCTGTCCAAGAAGGTCATCAACTAGAAGACCATAGTCTTTTTCGTCACTCTCCACGATAATTACCAGCCCTTTCGAAGGGTGTGTATGCCGTGGGTTTTTAATGTTAAGAATATTGTGCAGGCGTACAAGTGGCAGTATATGACCACGGACATTTAAAATCTCACCTTCACGCTGAACGGTGGACACCTCGTCGGCGCGTGGTCTTATGGATTCACGAATCGAAATCGTAGGAACAATAAACCTGTTCTCTCCAATCTGTACGACCATACCGTCCACAATCGCCATGGTTAAAGGCAATTTGATTGTAAAAGTGGAGCCAGTTCCAAGCTTTGAATAAATTTCAACTTTTCCACCAAGCTTGTCTATGTTGGAGCGAACCACATCCATGCCGACGCCACGGCCGGATATATCGGTCGCCACTTTATGAGTGGAGAAGCCAGGTTTGAAAATCAGGTTATACACTTCCTGTTCGGAAAATTCATCATCCGGAGACGCAAACCCCTTCTCAATAGCTTTTTTCAGGATTCTTTCACCATCCAGCCCTTTGCCATCGTCAGAGATTTCGATATGAACATTCCCTCCCCTGTGGCAAGCGGAAAGCTTTACATGGCCCATGGGCTCTTTACCGGCCGCAATGCGTTCTTCTTTTGTCTCCACACCGTGATCCATAGCGTTGCGTATAAGGTGTACGAGAGGATCGTTCAATTCTTCTATCAAAGTTTTGTCGACCTCGGTTTCATCTCCCGTGGAGCTGAACAATACTTCCTTCTTCATCTTCTTGGAAAGGTCTCTTACAAGGCGGCTTATTTTCTGGAACGTCTGTTTTAAGGGCACCATGCGCAGATTCATGACATGGTCCTGAATATTTCTGGTGATTTTCCCAAGGTTGGAAATGTTTTTGCCAAGCTCCTTGTTAATTTCTTCTTGAAGAACCTGATCCTGCAGGATAATGGACTGAGTAATGACAAGCTCCCCGACAAGCTCAAGCAAGCTGTCCAGTTTACCTGTATCCACTTTCAAAGACATCGCGTGAGATTTACGCTTCTTTAGCGCCTGTGTTTCCAATGCGTCACCCACGGCTTTGGAATCCACTGCGCCCATACCCACAAGGACCTCACCGATGGGCTTTTGCGCATTGAGGGCTGTTTCAAGCTGGTTTTCGGTTATCAAATTTCTGCCCAGCAAAAGCTCTCCAAGCTTGGGGGGCTCTCCATCAACGACATCATCGTCAGGCGGCTTATTGGAGAGGGTGGATAGAACGTCTAAAAGGTTTTCAATGTTAAAACGCGGCGTCTCTATAACAGCGTCAGGCAGTTCATCTTTGACTTTCTGGCACTGCTCGTCCAATCCTTCATTTACGGCGCTGATAACGTCAACAGAACTTAGAAAAACATCTATCATGGCTTTGCTGCAAAGAAAATTTCCCTTACGCAGTTTATCCAGAAGAGTTTCATTCTCATGGCATAGAACATTGATGGTTGTTACACCTAAAAAGCCAGCCGCTCCTTTAAGGCTGTGGAAAGCCCTGAAAAGGTTGTTTATCAGCTCCTCGTTGGTCGGGTCGTTCTCCAGCTCAAGCAAGTCCATTTCCAGGGCGTGAATAGTGTCATTGGTCTCCTGGGCGAATTCATTGTATATAATCCAGTCATCGTTACTTGCCACCTTGATTGTATCAACCCCTGCCGGTGTCACTTTGGAGCCCTTTTCATCCTCCGGCCTGTTTACGTCATTTTCCTTGGCAGGCTCGGTTTTTGGGGAGTCTTCCTCGGAAATCGCCGGCGCGTCCACATCAAGCTCATCCGATATAGTTTTAATTAACGCTTCAGCGCGTTCAACAATGTCTTCGGTAGTTTCAGCGCTCCCAAGATATGAGGTGAGAGCTTTTATTCCCAACGAAACCAGGTCAAATCCTTTTTGATCGTCTTTAAGCCCTTTCATCAAGCTTTTTTCAAAAACTCCTCCCAACACGCCCGCTAACATTACCAGCGTCTTTGGAGCCGCCGCTTCGCCAAGCTCCAGGCTTAAGCTTTCAAACTCCATCATCATGTCCGCTACAGCTTTTTTATCTGTGAAGTCCGGATCAAGCATTGTGAAATCGCCGGCGATGGCTTCAATTTTTTGCGCCAAAGGGCTGGACTCGTCCGGTTTCTCCTCTTCAGCGTTTATTCTTTCCTCGCGCTCAGACTGGTAAGAATCACTTTCCATCTCCGCAAAAAAATCATTTTCGCTATTGCCGTCAGCAGAGTCATTTTCCTCTTGCGTATCCGCAGTCCGGTCTTGTTCGGGTTGAGTTGGAGTCGCTATGAGATCAAGTGAGAAATTTTTTATTAATTCATTTGTTAGTTGGTCAGCCTCTTCGGAAAGTTCCGCTGATACCTTTTCACTTTTTATTGCGCTTTTTACTAACTTCGCGCCCTTCAAGGCCAACTCGACACCTGATTCCGCGCCGGTGGTTGACTCCATAAGGAACTTCTCAAATATCAGAGCCATCGCTTCGCAGAGCCTGGCAATACTGGGGGGGGTGGAACTTCGCGCGTAAGGTATAATCCTCTCGCAAGCTAACATCACTTCTGAAATGGCTTTTTTATCGTCCAGGTTGGATTGTAAGCTTTTGGTCAGGTCAAATATTTCGTCGAGGTTATCAAGGGCCTCTTGCATAATATTTAGATATTCTTTCCTCTAGAGGTTACTACTTGCCAGCGAGCATTTGAGAAAGATGTTACTAATGAGCGGAACACCAACATACTACTGAGATTTTATCATAGGAATGTTGATATAAGAATCGATTTTTGGCGTTCCTAAACATTTATCAGTAATTAAAATTATTACTGGTAAAATATTTAACTAAAATGGTAGTTACTGGCCCAGTTTGGTCATCGCTTGATCGTTTAGAAGTGGGACCGCCGCCAATTTCCGTTTTTTATTCCATTTCTATTTTCGGCATATCGCCAAACATGCCTGCGGATAAAGCGCCGAAAAAACCGTGAACTGTTTAACCTTTCGCCTTCCTCAACGAAACGTCATGACTGAACCTGGCTAAAGCTGAATGAGTTCTTTAGGTATGGCGGCGCTCAATACTTCGCATCCATGCTTCGTAACGTGGATCATATCCTCTATCCGGACTCCACCTTTCCCCGGAAGATATATTCCCGGCTCGATAGTGAATACCATTCCACTTTCTATTTCCGTTTCGCTACGCCACGATACCGTTGGTTTTTCATGAATATCAAGCCCCACGCCATGCCCTGTGCCATGTCCGAACGCATAGCCGTAACCGGCTTCCTTGATGATCTCTCTAGCCACGTTATCCACCTGTTTTACCGTTACGCCAGGTTTCACAAAGCCTATAGCCGCTCGGTTAGCTTCCAGGACAATGTCGTAGATTTTCAGCAGTTCCTCATCCACATCGCCCACAGCAAAGGTTCTTGTGTTATCCGAATGATAACCCCAGCGCTTCGCTCCCCAGTCCAGAATCACCAGCTCACCCTTGTTTATGGTTTTTTCGGTCGCCACTCCGTGGGGCATCGACGAACGATGGCCTGAGGCTACAATAAAATCAAAAGCTTTCTCGTCGGCTCCAAGCTTGCGTAAGCGGTGCTCCAGCTTAACGGCCACATCCCGTTCACATTCCCCCGGACGGATAATTTCAAGGGCCAGTGGAAATGTTTTTTCCAACATCGTAAATAACGCCTTAAACGCCTCTATCTCCTGCTCATCTTTGACGATGCGGACAGATTCCGTAAGACCGGTAGCCGGATGAATCTCCACGCCGCCGAGTTTTGCTTTCAGCTCTTCCGCCCTGGTAACCGATACATGGTCCGCTTCGAATCCAAGTTTTTTTATTTTAAGGTTGGCAAGAAGATCGGACAGAGTGTTCAACGGGTCTCTATACTCTGTAATGGCAGGGCCGATGACCTGATCTTTTGCCTGCGTGGTATACCGAAAGTCTGTTAGAAAATGATCCTTGTCATCTGTTATCAGGACCATGCCGGAAGTGCCTGTAAAGCCTGTGAGGTAACGGACATTGACCATATTGGTCACCAAAAGCCCGTCCAGGTCTCTTTCGATGATTTTCCATTTCAGGCTTTTGCGCCGGTTGGCGTAAAATGGGGCGGATTCTTCGGCTGAGTCTAATATCATATCGTCCCCGCTCTAAAGCGAGGAAGCCGCTTCTAATGCCAGCATGTAGCTTTCAACGCCAAACCCCATTATACAACCGCTTGCGATATCTGAAACGTATGAGCGCTGGCGAAAGGGCTCTCGCTTGTGGATATTGGAAATGTGAACTTCTATTACAGGAAGGCCGGCGGCCAGCAATGCGTCACGTATGGCGATACTGGTATGTGTGTATGCTCCGGGGTTGATAATAATGATATCCGCTTCTTCCGGAGCGTTTTGAATTATGTCCACCAGGGCGCCTTCGTGGTTGCTCTGCTTTATTACAGCGGCAAGGTTAAGCTTCGCGGCTTTGTCGATGATTTTGACGTTCAGCCCTTCATAGTCGGTGTTTCCATATATGGAAGGCTCCCTCTTGCCGAGCATGTTGAGGTTAGGGCCGTGTATAACTAATACTCTTTTTGTCATGATTAATGTTGCCTGCTTTCACATTCTTTTAGTTTTGTGATTTTATCCAGCATTGTTTCCAGCTTGTCGACCGCTGATAGCTCACATACTGTGGCTACTGTTTTGCTTAACTTCTCATTTCTCCTTGAACCGATTTCCGTAATATCCTTGTAACGCCTTACAAGCGACTGGACAACTTCGGAGTCAGGATAATAATCCATAAGCCCAGTCGTAATCTTTTTTGCGGATACGTATTTGCGCTCTTTTTCATATATTTTGCACAATAAAAAGACAGCCGACGTAATATCCGGCTTGACGGATAACACCTCTTCAAGAAGACCCTTCGCTTTTTCTGTTTTCCCTTCCCTGTAATAGAGCTTTGCAAGAAAGACTTTGGCGGCGCGGCTACCGGCGCGGGCGGACATGCCATCTTCCAGAGTTACAATCGCCTCTTTGACCTTGTTCATGTTCGCTTGCGCTTCGGCCAGAGGGACATAGAAAAACGATCGAGGGTCGGAACGCGCTATTGAGCTGTAAATACTGGCGAGCTTGGACCAGTAGGCATGACTTCCACGCCAGTTATTACTATCTTCTGTAGCCATTAATTACAGGTTAATTAATATTAATTTATCAATTTTATGCCTGTGGTATGAGGGTGTCAATGCTTAACCAGAATAACAAAAACAAATATTTTGCCTCTATATCCGCAATCTCTTTTGATTATTGCGTTTTATGGGCCTGTATGAATATCGGGGGAAGAGAGGATTTACCCGTTTAATGATAAAAGGCAAAAATTTTTCCGGGGGGCTTGACGGAGCAAGCTGTCAATTTTATATAAATGGCGAAGGAGAAATAGCAGTAGCTAATATTTACATTTAAGGAGGTGATGAGCCATGTTGCTGACCAAAAGGAATAAAAATAGAGAAGAGAGTCATTTAGCTGATTTTGACCCCTTTAACACTATTTCGTTGTTTGACGAGATGTGGCCGTATCACTACGGGAAAACCGGAGATGGGGAATTTTCCCCACCGATGGATGTGAGCGAGACTGAGAACGACTATAAGGTGAGGCTTGAGGTTCCCGGAGTGGAAAAGGATGATATCAAAATCGAGTATGAGAATGGCGTACTGACGTTGTCTGGCGAGAAGACCGCCACCCATGAGGAGAAGGATGAAAGGCGCTATAAAGTGGAACGCAGGTACGGCGCGTTCAGCAGGGCGCTCAGATTTAGAGGAGTCGATGAGGAAAAGATAAACGCTGTTTTCAAAAACGGTGTGATTGAGGTCACTGTTCCAAAATTGGAGCCGGTTAAGCCTAAGAAGATCGAAGTTAAGTAAGACTGCTACTGCCTCCCTCTATGGGTCATGTTGTAAGACCACCATTACACTGGCCCCATACCCGGTCCGTCCCCCAACGGGCCGGGCCTTTTTATTTTTAGCGCATAATTTTTCTCCCACCTAAAATGCGCACAATTCGCAGGAATAAGTTAAAATGTATAATCATAAATTTTTTCAGGCTTTGTAGTAAGCGCAAACAAAACTTTTTGGTTCTCTTTTACTTTATCTATATCTTTTTCGAAAACTTTTAAACCAATATGAAGATGTTCATTATCGACAATATCGAACAGATTGACCGTGGATACGAAAATATTGACGTGAGGCTCAAT
>CAYNDB010000009.1:0-30942 GCA_964395915.1 uncultured Nitrospinota bacterium
CCTGAAGCGTAAAGTTCAATGTATGTCCTTTATTTTCATTTCGGAAAAAGAGCTGCCCGCCTCTGTTCTAACGCTTCTTTTCAACGAGGGCGCATACGGCATTCTGAACGAACCGGTTTCGATGGAATCAGCGAAAAGGCTTATCTCTCAGGCTGTAAAAAAATCGGCATGGGAGAGGGACGAAATTATCCGGCGTGAAAACCTTGCAAAATCTAATGAAATCCTTCAAAACAAGATCGAAAGCCTTGAGTATGAGCTTTCCATATCAGTCAAGTTCGGCGAGAAACTTGAACGCCTTGTTTATTCGTTGATAAAGGATAATGAAGTGAAACCTGAGTCGATAAAAATTCTTATTGTTTCAGATTCACAATATCAGCGCAACGTTTTGACAGGGCAGTTTTCCGATATTGGCTTTCAGGTGGAGTCTACCGGAAGCGCTGAAGACGCAATGCCGGAAATTAAGAAAATAAAGCCGAAGATTGTATTGTCAGACCTGGAGCTTCCTAAAATGTCAGGGGTAGACCTCGCCCGTGAAGTAAAGGGAACAAAAGGTTATCCACCACTACATTTCGTAATAGTAACCTCCAGCGAAGATAAGCTTGATTACATTCTATCGCCTGAAACGATGGTGGATGATTGCGTTATCAAGCCTGGCAAATCGGAGCAATATTACGGCCTGGTCGCCAAAGTGGCGCTCGGCCTTCTTACGGTTTGAGACCTGTTATAACTCTCCGGTTTTAAAGGCCTAGATCGGGCAAACAATCTCCCCCAGTTTTTCCGTCAGCTTCAGATTTTCATCGTAATCGACCGGACAATCCACAATGACCACAGTGTTGTCATTTATGGCGCGTTGCAACGTGGGCGCAAGGGCGGCGGTCTCTTCAACGCGGTAACCTTTTGCGCCAAAGCTTTCCGCAAGCTTTACGAAATCAGGATTTGTGAAGCTTATGTTGCTTTCACGCCCAAACTTATTCATCTGTTTCCATTTTATAAGGCCATACTTACTGTCGCTCCAGATCAAGATGACAATGGGAACTTTGATTCTAACGGCGGTTTCGATCTCCTGCACATTCATAAGGAACCCTGCGTCGCCTGTTACCGCAACAACATTTTTTTCAGGATGCGCAAGCTTCGCCGCTATGGCGCCCGGCAAGGCTATGCCCATTGAAGCGAAACCGTTCGAGATAATGCAGGTGTTGGGACGTTCGGCCTGATACATTCGGGCCATCCACATTTTATGCGCCCCGACATCGCAGATGACTATATCCTCAGGGTTAAGAGTCTGCCGCAGGTCCCAGATAATCTTCTGCGGTTTCACCGGATATGAGCAATCTTCGGCATGGGCGCTCATTTCATCCACCAGCGTTTCACGTATAGCGCCGGAAAAACTTTTGTTTCGCCGCTTTGATTTCGCGACGATCCCATTTAATGCGGATCCGATATCGCCGACAACCCCGATCTCGACTATATAATGCTCGTCCACTTCAGCCGGAGAGGTGTCTATATGGATTATTTTTTGGTCATTCTCCTTGTTCCATAGATATGGATGATATTCCACGATGTCATAACCGACGCATATGATCACATCGGCCCTGTCGAAACCGCAAGATATATAGTCACGTGACTGAAGGCCCACCGCGCCGAGACAAAGCTCATGGGAAAAGGGTATAACCCCCTTGGCCATGAAAGTTGTGGCCACCGGGATACTAAGCTTTTCCGCAAAATCGACGAGTTGATCGGAAGCTCCCGCGCGTATAATGCCATTTCCCGCCATAATTATGCAGTTTTCGGATTCAGAAATAATTTTCGCGGCCCTCTCGATTTTTTCTTTTGGCGGAACGGGAGGAGCGGGGCTTTGAACTTTCAATGGTCGTTTATTCTCGATATTCATCTCCGCTATGTTTTCGGGGAATGATATGAAACTGCAGCCTGGCTTTTCCGTCAGGGCCACTTTGAAAGCTTTGCGCACGACCTCATGGATGATTTCAGGCGCGCCAATCTGCGTGCTGTATTTGGATATCGGCTCGAACAGATTGACAAGGTCCAGCACCTGATGGCTCTCCTTGTGCAAGCGTGTGGTCGCCGCCTGGCCTGCAATAGCGACAACGGGCGCCCTGTCCATGTTTGCGTCGGCAACTCCGGTGATAAGGTTCGTGGCTCCGGGTCCAAGGGTGGCCAGGCAAACGCCGGCTTTTCCGGTCAGCCTCCCGTAGACGTCCGCCATGAAGGCGGCCCCCTGCTCATGGCGCGTGGTTATAAATCGTATGGAAGAATCCAGAAGGGCGTCCATAACATCCAGGTTTTCTTCACCGGGTATGCCAAAAATAAAATCAATCTTTTCATTTTCAAGGCAGCGAACAAACAACTCAGATGCTTTCATGGACTAATTCCTGACAGGTTTTAATAACATTAATAATAAATATATAACACGTAATACCGAGCAATAAAGAGCAAAGAGTGGCTTTTAGGAATGTTTTCTGACGATATCCGATAATATCGCCTGTTTAGCATTAATTCAAATAGCTTTCAAGCGACGTGGCGTCTCGTAGCTATGCTCGGCGTCAGGAAACTGGCTCGTTCTGATTTCGTCGATATACTCCCTGGCGGCATTGCTTACGACTGATGAAACGTCCGCGTATTTTTTAACAAATTTAGGTGTAATATCTGAAGGCATTCCCAAAAGATCGTTTGTCACAAGTATCTGCCCGTCGCAATAAGCCCCGGCTCCGATGCCGATTGTCGGTATTTTAAGTTTGTCGGTGATAGCAGCCGCAAGGTCTACAGGGATACATTCCAGCACAACAGAAAAAGCTCCGGCGTCTTCCAGCATTCGCGCCTGCTCGATGATTTTCCCCGCCGCCTCAGTATGACGTCCCTGAATCTTGAACCCTCCCAGTTGGTGGATCGATTGTGGGGTAAGACCGATATGACCCATTACAGGTATCCCGGCGGACACAAGCCGCTCCACAGCGGCTACTACGCCTTCCGCGCCCTCGAGCTTCACAGCTTCCGCCCCTTCACTTATAAGCCTTCCGGCGTTCTCCATGGTTTTCTCGATACCGAGGTGATAAGAAAGGAAAGGCATGTCGGCCACAAGAAAAGCCCTTTTGATACCTTTTTTGACGGCTCTGGTGTGATACGCAGTATCGTCTATTGTCACCTTCAGCGTATTCTCCTCGCCGCGAAACGCCATGCCTAGCGAATCTCCAACCAGGATAATATCTATACCGGCTTCGTCCAGAAGGCGAGCGAAAGGGTAGTCGTATGCGGTAAGGGCGGTGATCTTCTCCCCTTTTTGTTTCATCTTGAGTAAACGGCTCAACGTCATTTTGAAAGCCATGATAAAACCTCTCCACTTTCAAGGCCGGAATCGCAAAGCAAAAAGAATAATGGGAGGGAGCGCAATGGATGACAATACGATATGCCAGCCTGCGACTTAAAGACGCAACCTGAAGCGCCTTTGAAGCTTAGCGTCCGTCCCGGTCCTTCCAACATCTGGATCCAAGCGGTTTAAACTAATGTCCTATGTTCCGTAAAATCTATTTTCTGTCCCTGTCCGCTACAAGCGAATCCGGGCAATTTCTTTACTGGCCTGATTGTAAACTATAAAATTTAAAAAAGCGAACTTAACGGATTGAAAAATTCCTGTCCTACGATATCACCTGTCACTTTTATAACCAGTTTTTCCAGGTCGTCCTCATTGGCGACAAAATCGATTTCGTTGGTATTGATAATCAGCAGAGGCGTTTTCCGATAATTGAAAAAGAACTCGTTGAATGTCCTGTTTACCTGCCTGATATAGTTTTCCGAAATGGAATTTTCGATATCACGTCCACGTCGCACAATACGCTTCATAAGAATTCGGTCGTCCGCCTGCAGGTATATAACCAGGTCCGGCTTCGGCACACGTTTCGAGAACAGATTGTAAATATCGAGATAAAGTTTATATTCATCCTCGCTAAGGTTGATCTGGGCGAATATAAGGTCGCGCTCCATCACATAGTCGCAGATAGTCATACGCTTGAAGATGTCGACCTGCGCAAGCTCGCTTAACTGCTTGTAACGCGACACAAGGAAAAAAAGCTGGGTTTGGAACGCAAACTGGTCACGGCTCTGATAAAACTTTCCAAGGAACGGGTTTTCATCTACTTTTTCATAGATCGGCTCCGCCTCGAATTTTTTGGCCAAAAGATTTGAAAGGCTGCTTTTCCCAACACCTATCGGACCTTCTATGGCTATATAACGGGCTTTACCGATCATACTCTAACCTTTCTTATTTCCTGTCCTTTTTCAGGAATGACGGCGAGCAACTGCGATATCGTTTTTCCATGAACAGGGCTCATAAGCTTAGGGTCGATATCGACAAGCGGCTGAAGGACGAATCGACGTGATGCGGCGCGCGGATGCGGAATGGAAAGCTTCTCTGTCTCCATAGTCATGTCACCGTAAAAGATTATATCGATGTCGATCACCCTCGGCCCCCACCGTTCGCCGTCTTGCCTGCCCATAGACCGCTCTATATCCTTCAACCTGCAAAGAAGCTTTTCCGGCGGGATATCCGTTTTTATGGAAACAGCGGTGTTCATGAACCATTTTTGATCTTTTTCCCCCTGCGGCTCCGTTTCGTATATAAATCCTTGAGCGATGATATCAATTCCATCCTCCAAAGCTATGCGCTCGACCGCCTTTACAAGGTTATCGACACAGTCGCCTACATTAGAGCCTATCGATAAATATGCCATCGGCACAGGTCAAACGCCTCCTTTTCGGCAAAAAAGAGCGGGAATCAGAAAATAAGCTTAAGCCCGGCAAGACGGTTCTTTATTTCATCGATCGCCCTTTTTTCATCAGCCTCACCTGAAGCTGCAAAAGTAACTGAAAATCGTATGTACGCGCCAGAGTCATCCCAAGGCACCGTCGATATAAGTTTTTCCTTTATCAGCCATTGCGAAAGCTCCTCGGCGCTGGCAAAAGTCGGCCCTCCCTCTATTCCTTTCGGGGCGGGAACATACAGGTAGAACGTGCCAGCCGGCATGGAGGCTTTAAATCCACAGTCTGTCAAGGCGTCCACCAGCATTTTCAACCGTCTCTCATATTTTGCGCCAATCTCCTCGGTGATCTCCGGATTTTCCAGCGCTGTAATACCAGCTTTCTGTATCGCTATGAACTGACCGGAATCGCAATTATCCTTTACCGAAGCGAAAGCGTTGACCACGAGGCTGTTACCCGCCACAAAAGCCAAACGCCAGCCTGTCATATTGTACGCCTTGGAAAGGGAATGTATCTCTATGCCAACATCTTTCGCGCCATCCACGCTTAAAAAGCTGTAAGGCTTTGCGCCATACGTCAGCGCCGCATACGCCGCGTCCTGGATCACGACTACCTGGTTATCACTGGCGAATCGCACTACCTTGTCATAAAACTGAGGTGTAGCCTGCGCTCCGGTCGGGTTGTTGGGGTAATTGATATAGAGAAGCTTTATCTTTTCTTTATGTTCATCGGAAATAGAGCCGAGATCAGGCATAAACCCGTTTTCAGCCGTAATCGGCAGGTTCAGCGCCTCGCCGCCAAGGTATTTCGTATGTGTCGCCATTACAGGATAGCCTGGAACCGTTTGCGCGGTGATATCTCCCGGATTTATAAAAGCCAGTGGAAGCATGGCAAGGGCCGTTTTGGAGCCTATCGCATGGTTTATTTCCGACACCGGGTCGATCCCATCAACTCCGAAAACATTCTTCAGATATCTTGCCGCCGCTTCCTTGAACTCCGGAATACCATTGTCCGCATATCCTCTGTTTTCAGGCTTCAGCGCTTCTTCCTGTAACGTTTTAACCACCTGGGCAAAAGCCATTTCATCAGGCTCCCCCACCCCCATATCGATAAGCTCAACGCCAGGATTTTCCGCCATTGAAGCTCTTTTAGCGCGTTTGATTTTTTCAAACTTGTATATCGTTGTGTCTTTCCCAAACGCGGAACCGCCTATACGCTCTGCGAACACGTCCTGAATATAGCTTTCCCCAACAGTCATATCTATTTCCTCAAATCTTAAGCGCCGCAACTAAAACGCTTTAATTATGAATAAAAGATTCTATCCGCTTTAACCCGCCTCGAAGCGGGATCAGGTGATTTTAGGGCATGAAAGGGCGCCGGTCAAATAATTCTCCATACCCCGATTTGTGTAAAAATATGTAGCGACACCTCATTCAGAAAATTGGAAACAACTTAAATCAAACCTGTGGATAAAAGGAGACTACCAGAGCCATAATAACCGATGGAATCCCGTTTATCATTATTCGTATATGGTCTATAATATAAGGAATTATAATTATAGGAGTAATAGGGGTCGTCATGTGCAAAAACTATAGTAAACAATTGTTTATGCTATCGCTGGCGTTTTTCTTTTCTTTTGGCGCCATCTCAAGCTTTTCTGAACCTCAAATGGTAGCATCTGTGGAAGGTCAACAAATCCCTGAAAATTTTATCAGCGGCTCTGGCTCTCATTTTACATGGATTTTATTTAATGAGTTGCAGGCTGACCTGGAAAAACATATTGGTCGCCCGATAAAACTGCATGGGAAGGATTCCATGTATGGCGTAGGGTGCAAGGCTGGCATTAAAATAGCCAAAAAGAACTCTATCGAAATGGAGACTTTCGGGTTTTCGTGTTGCCCGTTATCGGATGAGGAAGTGGCAAAAAATGGCCTCGATACTCACCCTATCGCATGGGAGCCAATCTATATTATTATTAACAGCTCAAACCCGATAAAAAACCTTTCAGTTGAGCAGGTGCGTGGGGTTTTCAGCGGGGAAATAAAAAACTGGAAAGAAGTTGGCGGGCCAGACAAAAACATCGTTGTGGTAACGAGAAACCACTGCGGGAAAAGGCCTGGACATTGGAAAAAAATATTGCCGAACAAGAAAGCTTTCAGGGAAGACAGGATGAAAGTCAAAGGCGCCGAGCCGATGGTTCGCACAGTCTCTGACTTCAGCAATTCAATAGGACATGTCGGGTCCGGCTGGCAGGCCAAACCTACCGACAAAATCAAAGTGATAAAGGTTGGCGGAATCAACCCTACGCCGGAAAATCTTGCCGCCAAAAAATATCCTTTCTATCGCTTGCTCTCTGTGATAACTCATGGCAAGCTGTCCCCTTCGATTCAAGGTATTTTGGACTTTATGCAAAACAGCAACGAGTTCGAGCGTGTGGCAAAAAAGTATAATATGTTGAAAATTCAAAATGGAGAGCTGACTTTAAAAGTGGATTAAGTTGATGGGGGGCGCTTGTCTGCGCTCCGCCTCTCCGCCTTTGAGGGTGACAAACAACTAAACTGTGGCAACATCCAGTCCTCCAAAAGTATACTATCGGCGCATGGCGGTCTTCCTTATGGCGCCGCTGCTTTTCTTCATCGGTATCATGACCGTCTTTTACCAGAGCCAAAAATGGCAGAGTTCCGCTCAATTACAAACCCATCTTGAGAATATCAAAGACCTCGTAATAGATCAGATAAATCATACTGAAGATGAGCTTAAAAGTAGGGCCACGATGATAAGCTCCAACCTGTTGCTCCAGGAGTATCTTTTCATTGTCGCCGATCTTGATGGTGACCCTGATTCCTTACAGGAGCAGTATAAAAAACAGGTCGGGACAACCACCAGGGAAAAACATGTATTGCTAACCTTTGACGGCAGGCCGATTATCGGAAAGGAAAATAAGGCAATAATCAACTTTTTAAAATACGACTTGAAAAAAAAACCACCGACTGTGGCTGAAATCGAATATTTCTTTGGCCAGGGAGGTTTGTGGCTGATCACCAGGATCGGGATGTTTTACAAAGAACGGTTAATGGGGCAAGTTGCTCTGGCCGTTCCTCTGAATCTGGATTATTTTAAGCTGTTAAAGCGCCGAAGTGGGGGTGATTTTTTTCTTACCTATTCAAAGAACCTGCTTTTTTCCACGCATAAAAGCGCTGAAGGCAAAGAGATCTTTGGGGATGAGAATGACCTTGAACGCTTTGAACTTACCGGCAACACTGTGGTTCTTGATGACATACTGTATAGCGTAGGATTGATCCCTCTCGAAAGCTCTCAGGAAAGAGAACTTCCTGAGCTGTGGATCGGGATAAGCCAGCAGAAAATGGCCGAATCACTCGGCAGCCTACTCTCCATTTCGATAAAGCTCTTAATTGTCGGGGGGCTGGCTATGCTCGGTTTTGGAATCCTTATAACCTACAAAGTCGTAAAACCGATAGAAGATCTCGTCGAGTTGACCCAGAGTGTTGCCGAAGGCAATTTCCCGGAAATCAAGAAAGTGGAAGTTCATGATGAGATGGACTACCTTACGGAACGTTTTTACTCCATGATTAACAACCTGAAAGAGAATCAGGAAAAAATCAACCAGGCTCAACAACTGCTCAAACGGCAGGCTATAACAGACCCGATGACAGGATTGTATAATCGACGCTACTTCGATGAGATATTGCCAAAATTGCTGACTTTCCAAGCGCGCGAAGGAGATATGACTCTTTATCTTCTGCTCCTGGACATAGATCATTTCAAGAATATCAACGACACTTACGGCCATCCGTGCGGAGACAACGTGCTTGTCGCATTTTCCGATATGCTTAAAAAATCGGTGCGGGACAGCGATTTCTGCTTTCGTATTGGCGGTGAGGAATTCGTCATTTTACTTCACGCCAAGAATATGGAGAGCACTATCAACCTGGCAAACAACATAAGAACCAGGATTCAGAAAAAACCTGTGCATTATTGGGGTGAGGTTATATATTGTACAGTAAGTATTGGCGTGGTCGAAACAGAAAAGGAACTAACACCCGATCAATTGCTTCGCCGGTCGGATGACGCGCTGTATGAGGCCAAAAGGCTTGGGCGTAACAGGGTTTGCGTAGCCTCATAAGCTTAAGTTGCGACGTTTCTAGATTATCTCCCCTTCAAAGTTGCGCCATGCTCCTATAACAAGGCCGACTATAGGGCTTTTGTTTTCCCGTAAATCGATATGCTGAACTCTGTACGCATGGTTTAACGGGACCAGATAGAGATGATACCCCTCTTTTTGCAACATTTTCGCCGTGACTCCGCCGTCATTGAACACCGCATAAATTTTTTTTTCGGCAACACGATCCGCAGAGACTTCCCTGTCGATCACTACAATATCTCCGGAATTTAAATGTGGAGTCATCGATTCACCATCCACGCGGCAGGCGACAAGATTACGCGATGCGCCAGTCTTGCTTAAAACCCGACGGTGGAGCAATATGTGATCTATGACGTTTTCTTCAAGAATAATTGGCTCTCCAGCGGCGATACCGCCTTTTATAAGCGGCACACTTATATATTGCGAACCATCAGCGAAAAGCGCCTTATCGCCATTATCAAGGTTTGCGGAATATGATCTGGCCTGATTGATCTCAAAATTCAAGGGCTGGCTGTCCCTTACATCGGCTGGTAGAGGGTTTCCGGTCAGCAACCTGCCCAAGTCTATCTTCCCAAGCTTTGCGATTCTTAACAGAACATCAACATCCGGCAACGCTCCATCCTCATATCTTTTAACCGAAGGGATAGACACGCCAACCAATTCCGCAAATTCACTTAAAGTCCTGGCGCCCCTTATTTCCCGGACTCTTTTGCGCAACGCTTCCCGGTCTACAATACTTTTTTTACTCATGCGTTAAATTATACCTTGACAATTAACTGTTCCGTTAATACTCTAGTCAAGCGCGGTCGGGTTGGCAAGTTAAATCGTAACATAGCGATGGCTGGAAGGTATAAACAATGAAAAATCAAGGGGTAACATCTCATGACAAAAAGCCACTTTCTGGAGGGGCGGGACAAGCCAGGCAAAAAAAATATGGCGTAAACAGGCGAAAATATTATACCACCTCACAGCTCATGTCTAGGTGGGGTGTTAGCGCGCCTACTGTTATCCGTCTGATTGAGGAAGGTCAGTTGCAGGGCCTTAAAATCAGGGGAGTATATAGGGTCAGCTGGGAATCGGTTGAATCGTACGAACGAAAGGTTGCTTTTTGAGTCTTTCCAAATTAAGGTTTTCAATAACTTGAAGATGTTTTATAATAGCTTCGGTAATATCTAAAAGTGGCAAATGGATCATCAACCAACCCAAGGGGCGATACAGGTGTGTCTCGACGAATTATCTGCCGTCACAGTTGCGATTGGCGAACAAATTCATGATAAACCCGCCAGCACGGTAAGCTTATCTGACATTCTCGAATATATCGATACCGTAAAGAATATCCATGGCAGACTCGCCAACGTATTTACGCAAAAAAATGGATACGCTGAAACTATAGATCAGTTTTTCGATAGATGGAACAATCTTCTTCTAGGTATTTTTTATGTGGAAGGGCTTATCAAGCAAAACAATTCCCTAACCGAAAAACAACATGAGATATTTATCCTCTGCCTTGAGGAAATCCATGATTTCGCCACAAAATTCGGTATAGCGCGCCGGTAGACTTCATTAGAATCCCCTCCCCCTCGCATGACCTTCAGGTTATGAGGAAGAAGGCGTGGGTGGTGATGAATAATGTCATCCCGGCCCCGGAGCCTTGATCTCGCCGCTTTGCCACGGGATGCCGGACTGAATCCACCCTAAAGGGTACTCGCGGCATGACAATAAAAAAACCCCGGAGATATCAAAATCCCCGGGGTGTAAATTTCAAGCTTCTGTTATCAGCTGCCGGTCCACGAAGCGGATATAAGCGCCAGGTTACATCCTTCTCCTATATCGCTGTAACTAAAGCTGGTTATTCCTGTGCCTGAGGCTGAGAAGCTTACCTGGAATATGCCAGGGGTACCGAATTCTGTAAGCGTAAGTGTGGAAGCTCCGCTTAAACCAGACACTTGCACAGTGACCGAAGACGAGCCGGCCTTATCAGGGTCAACAACGACAACTGACACCCATGTACCACCTGTAGCCCCCGTCGTCGGGCTAACGGTGATAGCTCCAGCGCTACATGAAGATGAATCAAACGCGGTTCCCATATCTATCGTAAGTGTCGATGTGGCCGGAGCTGTCGCCTCCTGATCCCACGCCGATATTGTAACGGTTACATCTGTCGTGCCCTCAAACCTCGAATCGCTTTTTATCTCAAACTCCGCGGTAAGGTCGTCAATAACGGTTATATCTATGAACGAGGGGTGGGAAGTTTCCCAGCGGACTGGTGGTTTGGCTCCACGGGCGGTTATCCGCACTTTTTCCCCGGATAAGGCGTATATCGTCGCGGCGGACGGGTATAAGGTTAACGTCCCGAAATCAAACGTCAAGGTTTGCATAACAGTTTTATATTGTGATTTGGATCGAAGCTCTATTCTTCCCATAACGGTGCTTGCCACATACAACGCCCTGGCCTTACCGTCCTCATCGGCGTTAAAATATGTGTAACCGTCAGTGGCGCTTAAAGTCCCGCCCTGGAACGCTCCCCAGGCGGTAGGCAAGAAAAAGCCGACATTCCCTTCAAGGCCCTTCACCGTGGCTATGAATTCGAAAGTGTCCCTGCCGTTGGCCCGCACCATGGGGTTGCCATCACTGTCTTCTCCAACCTGGCTTAGAACTTTCACGGAAAGGGATTTTTCTCCAGCCCCGGGCACATCCTGCGATACAAGGTTGCCGCATCCATTGAGCAACGCCGATCCTGCAAACGTAAAAGCCGTTAATAACACCAAGCTTCCAGTCAGTTTTCTAAATACACTCATGGCGCCACCCACCCCCTTTCGGTCCGGTTGAATATATGATTTTAAGTTACTGCCACTAATTTTTCTTTTCATCACTCCACGCTCCGTTTTAATGCCTCACGGATTTCGTTTTTTGTTATATCATCGCGTACTTCGCAACGCCCGATGCCTTTGAGCAGGGCGAATCTTATCGCGCCGTGTTTCACTTTTTTATCGCGTTCCATCGCTTTTACAAGGTCTGCGCCGCTTAGATTCCGCGGTATCGACGCAGGAAGCCCCGCTCCGGAAATAAGCTCCTCGATCCGCAAGACTTCTTCTCTTGCAAGCGTTCCTTTTATATATGAAAGCTCAGCCGCGGCCCGCATACCAATCGCCACCGCAAAACCATGCCGGTACTTTTTGTAACCTGTAACCGTTTCCACTGCGTGCCCGACGGTGTGCCCGAAGTTTAATATCGCTCTGCGCCCGGTCTCCAGCTCATCCTCGGCCACAACACCGGCTTTAATCCGGCAAGAGGTCTGAACCGCTTTTATCATAACTTTAGGCTCCAACTTCTTTAACGCTCCAATGTTGCTCTCAAGGAACTTTACAAACCGTATGGACGATATAAGCCCATACTTTATAATCTCCGCCACCCCGCACAATATCTCGTCGCGGGACAAAGTTTTCAACGTCGAAACATCGGCCAAAACCAGGCTTGGCTGGTGGAAAGCGCCGATAAGGTTCTTGCCGTCGGGGTGGTTAACCCCGGTTTTTCCGCCAACCGAGCTGTCTACTTGCGAAAGCAGGGTCGTAGGTATCTGAACCACACGCACACCACGCATATACGTTGCGGCGGCGAATCCGGCGATATCACCTATCACTCCGCCT
Source organism: uncultured Nitrospinota bacterium (assembly GCA_964395915.1). GTDB lineage: Bacteria > Nitrospinota_A > UBA7883 > UBA7883 > JAJRTC01 > CAYNDB01. Next base: position 12,580 of record CAYNDB010000009.1, read on the forward strand.
CCCAGCGCGATCACCACCGTGTCACGGTCATACCTGCCGCCAACCAGCCGGTCGTGAATTTTCGCCACTGAGACTATATTCTTGTAACGCTCTCCCATCGGAAGAAACGTCTTCTTCCATTTAACACCGGAGGACTCAAGCCCTGCCGCCAACCTTTCGCCATACAACCCGTACACCAGGCGGTTGGAAACCACCAGAGCCGAAGCTCCAATTTTTCTTATCCGTATCCCCGCCTCTTTTTCTATAAGGCCGGGGCCTATCAATATGTCGTAAGAACGCGGCCCTAAATTTACCCGTTCTTTAACAACTCCGCCATTTCTCACTATCGCTCTTGAATTTTAAAAACTGTCAATTAACTGGTTTTCGCTGTCGGAAGTATCATCACAGGAGAGGTAAGCACTGCGTTTTCAACTACGACCGTAATGTTTACTTGTGTTCCTGGAGGCGACTCAACCTTAAGAAGCCATCCTCCCCAACCAGCGGTTGTGGTAGTTGTTTCCGCGTCTTTCGGGTCGATAGCGACGCCGCTTATGGCCAAATAAACACCGGCCATATTGTTGCCATTAGAATCCCACACTCGCACCGTCACATCGACCACATCGCCTGTTCGGATAACGTTTGGTGAAACCATCATTTCAAAATAATAGCCGGAGGGCTCTGTCGGTCCTACCGGGCCCACTTTGCCAACTGATGTCTGGCCGCCGCAATGGGTTAATAATAACGGAGCCAATACAATAGCGAAAAGCCCGACAATTTTTCGCAGGGGAAATTTATCTTTCATAATCATGATCCCTTTTTATCACTCCACTACTTTAGGCGTTATAAATATCAGCAACTCCTCGCCACTCCTCTTTTTCAAGTTACTTTTGAATAACCAGCCAAGGTACGGGATATCGCCAAACCCTGGCACTTTGGCGCTGTTATAAGTATTCGTATCCTTAAACAGCCCACCGATAACAGTCGTGTCACCATCGGCCACTAAAACCTCCGTTATCGCCTGTTTCGTGCGAATTGGCGGAGGAGCTCCCGGGATCTGGTTACTGAAGTCCGGCTCATCTTTATGAGTCTCTATCTCCAGGCGAATATGCCTGTCTGGAGTTATATGCGGCGTTACTCTCAAAGACAGGGTAGCTTTCTTGAACTGTGTCCTTGTTCCTTCAGCTGATATTGTCTGGTAAGGTATTTCCTGCCCAGACTCGATCACAGCCTCTTTGTTGTTCATCGTTGTGATTTTCGGCATGGATACTATCCGCGCTCCACCGGTATTTTCAAGGGCCATAAGACGCGCGTCGAGCAAGGCCGTGCCGTTTATGTGCCCGAGCGTAACGCCGATGCCTCCGGTCGCCGCGCCGGTAAGCGGTAGATTTACAGCATAACCTCCCACGCCGGTCGAGGTCGAAACTCCTGTGGCTCCGGTAACGCCCACTGTGTTCGGGAATGTATTGCCGAGCGCTTCATTGAATACGCCACCCCACTGAACGCCAAGCTCGCGCGCCTTGTCGTGGGTAACTTCAACGATTCTCGACTCAATAAGCACCTGCATCTCTTTTTTATCAAGCACTTCTATAAGTCGGCCCATTTCCGCGAGCTTGTTTTTCGTATCTTTTACTATCAGCATATTCGTTCGCTCGTTAATGTCCACCGACCCGCGTTCGCTTTTCAGGATCTCTATGTTTTCCTTCATTTTGCCGGCGGACTCATAATTGATTTCAAATACCTTTGTATATAGAGGCTCGATCTTTCTCTCGGTCTCCAGCCTCTTTTCCTCGGCTTCCTTTTCCGCCTGGATCTCTTTAACCATGGCGACCCGAATTATTTTGCCCTGCTTGATCATATCCAGACCGTTATTTTTCAGAATCACCTCAATGGCCTGGTCCCATGGCACATCCTTGAGCTTCATGGTCACCTTCCCTTTTACAGACCCGGAAGTTATTATGTTGTAACCGGAAACATCCGCAAGTATCCTTAAGATGTTGTGGATATCGGCCTGCTGAAAATCGAGAGAAATCTTGACACCGGTATACTCATCTTTCGGGCCGGTGACAAGCTCAGCTCCAACCAAACCCTCCTCGTTTTCCTCGGAGGCTCCTATGGCAAAAGCCAGAACCGCTTCATCTCCAATATCAAGAGTGATTTTGTTACCATCGGCCACAACATTGTATAAAGAGACTTCCTCGAGGTTCACTACAACCTTGGCGAGAGGATCGTCGCCTCCGCGGAATTGGAAAACCGCGACATTCTTTACCGCCGATTCGTCGATATTGACATTTATCAACCGCTCGTTTTGTTTCTCCACCAATGCGTTCGGCAGGTCAATAGTGAGGCGTTTCATCTCATTCCTGGAGATAAGCTCGTAGCTTGGGTTAGGTTTGGACATTGTAATCTCTATACGGGACATTCCAGACACCTGGCGAAAGTCCACGCTTTGTACCGTAGCCGGAGCGCTTAACGGATCGACAATTGTTATTGTTTCCGGCGCTGTAGTTTTCGGCTCAGGAGCCGCGTTCCTGGAGGCCACCTTCCTCGGCGGCTCTTCCTTGGTGACTTTAGCCATCTTCATATCTGGCGTAGTGTCAGACGTTACTATTACCGCCAGCGGCTCTTCCGCCGCCGCCTCCATGATAGTCCGATAAGCCGCTTCTTCACCAACTTCCCTGGCCGCCTGACGCTCTTCAGCGGGGTCGCCCATGGTTGCGCTCATATCTGGAGATGTGTCCAACTTTGCCATTTTCACAGAAGGTTTGGGCGAGACCTCGGCAGGCGCAAGACTCACACCTTCCCGCGCAATCTGCACATACAGCTTGCCTGGAACCGAGTTGTCTATGTTGTAACTGATAGCCCCGTCCAGGTCTATTTGAAGCCTGGCGTCTCTGGTATTGGGAAAATAGTATGGACGTATAACTTCCACAGGAGCTTTTTTCACCGATATGATGGCCTGATGTTCAGACATGTCCACATTAGACATATCCAGTATCAACCTCTTCGGGTCATTCATTTTAAAAACCGTATACTGTATGGGACCACTCGCCTTGATCGTCACTTCCACGGATTCACCTTTGCCAGCGACAGACAGACCCGTAATCCGGCTAACCTCTTTTTCTTTGGAAGCGCCTTTCAAATCACTCGCTGTATTACCACCGCTTGCGCACGACCATGTCGTAAATAGCAAGGAGAGTAAAACAATGACCAACCTTTTCTGGAACATATTCACGGATCAACCCTCCTCAGGTCTTAATTTCAAAGCAGTTTCAACAGATTCGTACACGCCTATCCCTGCGCCTATCTTTGGAACTTGTTCTTTTACAACAACAAAATTTCTTTCAATACCTAAAACCTTGCCACACCGCTTCCCAAGGTACATCCCTGGACTTACAGTGAACCCTTTGCCGTCCGGAGCCTCAATCAATGCCACGGGCCCGCTTGCGCTCTCAATCACACCGGATAGTTTCAGGGAAAGCAGATCGTAATTTTCCAGCAGTTCCCTCGGCCGGTCAGGATCGCAGATATCCTTGCTGTCAGGCTCTGGCCCCATATCAAGAGCAATAAGAGATCTGAAAGGATCCCGCTTGCCAACTGAAGAGTAATATCCACCCTTTTTCATCGAAGAAGATCCTGAAGACCCCTCTTCAAGCGAACCTAAAACTCTTTTGTTCTTTTTGGAAGCAATCGCTTTTTTGGGCATGGGATAATCCATCGTACGGAACCATTTATCGTTAGCCGCAAGCTTTACAAGTTTCCACACCTTCGGATTATTTTTATCACGTCCCCAGGTTTCCCCTTTTATATTTACTGTAAAAGGAGGAGAGTCCTCTGGCCCCCTGGATTCCGTTCTTATATAAAAAATTGACGCCAGATCTCCCTGTGTTGTTATCGTCCGGATTTTTGAGCTGTAGCTACCTCGCTTCATAGTCAGAATTTTGGATAGGTCATCAGATGTGACTTTCCTGTCAGAAAAAGAAGGAGAAATCATGGCTTTGACCGCATTTTTATTATTGGTCGCAACGGCAAGTGACATGGCCTGAAAAGATATCCGGACATTTCCCTCATCACTGATTTCCTTTTCCTTAAAAAATTGGCCATAGGCAAAATATCCTGTTATCACCGCAGCGCAAATTATTAAAATTATTCTGGACTTCATATTTTATCCCGCGTTTGAAGCTTACCCAGCATTCACGCCTGCATTTCCCGGTAGAGGCGGGCGAACCCCCTTCTTACCATCTTTTTTCTTTTCCGAACCTTCAATAAAACGATATGTTGTAGCTACGCACTGAAGTGTCAGCCGCGAGCTTCCCTTATCACTGTGAATTTTGATGTCACCAATAGTAACAATCCTGGGAAGATGAGATATCTCATCAAAAAACATAAGCATGTTATGAAATTTGCCCGAAATTTTCAGGCTTACCGGAACTTCTGAATAGAAATCTTTTCTCACCTCAGGCCGTGGCTTAAAAGTCAAAAACTCTAATCCGAACTGCGTCCCAATATTTGAAACCTGTTCTAAAAGCTGAGGAATTTCTTTCTTCGACGGAAGCTGCCTGGAGGCTTCCGTCATATCAGTCTCCAATTTGGCTATTTTTTCTTTTAGTTTCCCAAGCTTCTGGGCATGGAGCCTGTTATCTTCAACTTCTTTCTGGATTTTAGCCAGGTTCTCCTGCAACGCGTCAATTTCCTGGTCTTTGCCTTGAATTACAAAAAAGTAAAACGCTCCCACAACCAGAGCCGCGACACCAAAAATCCCGGCAAACCTCTGCCATGCCGGAAGTGGATAGATCCTTTCGTACGGGATCTTGTCAAATAACTTTTCTAGTTCCACAAATAAACCTTATTTATCTTCAGAATCACGCAATCAGCAAAGCTTTTACAGCTTACCTTTTCTTCTTATTTTTCTTTTTGGCGGCCGCCTCTCTTTTTGCTTTCTCTTCCGCTCTTTTCAAAGCTATTGGCGTCATGCTCGAAACCTTGAATTTTTTCAAGGTTTCTGTTTTCACCTTGGCTGATGTGATACCGCTTAGCTCCACCCTTTTAAAATGCTCGGAACTCTGCATGCCTCTCATCAGCTTAGCTACCGCCGTATTGGAAAAAGAGTAACCCTCCACTGAAATAACACCACCTATATCTGACAATTTGGTGAGCCATATCTCTGGTGGAAGAAGTACGTTGAGGTTGTCGAAATATACCGTGGGGCCTCCTTTTAGCTCCACCAAAAAATCTATGGTCTTAAGTATGACTCCAAGCCTGCGTTCACGGGCTTCCATATCTTTCACCTGGTTACGCACTCTTTTTTGAACCGCAAGCTCCTTTTTGGCTCCACTGATTTTTTCGTTAGTGTCATCAATCTGGCTGGCTTTGGCCTGCCACCAGAAACCGCACAGAACCAAAGACGATACTATCGTGACCAAGCCGACAACAACCTGTTGCTGTATTATAATTTTTTCTTTGGCGTGACGATCAGCAAGCAGGTTAATCTTTATCATTTTTCATCCAGCTTTCTTACCGCCAATCCAACAGCGATAACAGCCATGGGACCGATATTTTCGACATACTCCTCGTCGAAAACCTTGGGATTTACCTTTATCCGCCGGAAGGGGTTTATAACTTCACAACTCAACCCCACCTCCTCACCTATAATGGAGACCGCGCCTTCAAGCATGGCGCCTCCTCCTGAAATATAAATCCGGCGTACACGGCTTTCAGATGTGCGTTGAAACATTTCAAATGTCTTGACCAGCTCCTCGCAAATATCCGCGATTCCGGACTTGATATGAGGGATCAACTCCTCTTTATTTACGCCATCCTCGACGTGGCCAAGTTTGTAGCGCTCCGCATCCCTGAACCCGACACCCATATTTTTCTGGATAGCTTCCGTGATATTGTTTCCACCCACGGGCATATCCCGGGTATAAGCTGTAATTCCATTTTCTATTATGTTTACGTTGGTAACAGACGCGCCGATATTGACCAACGCAAAAGTGTCATCCTCATCAAGTCCGTACGACGCCTCAAACCCGTTTTCAAGCGCAAAAATATCGAGATCGACTACGGCTGGTTTCAAACCAGCGTTTCTTATTATTTCGCTCTGCTCGGCGATAATGTCTTTCTTGGCGGCGACCAGGAGCACATCCATATGACGGTCTTCATCTTCAGAAAGCCTCTCTCCTTTTTTAGGGATATCCCCTTCAGCCTGTATGATCTGGAAAGCTACATTCACTTCGTCAATATCAAACGGTATATATTGCTCCGCCTCCTGCTGAATAGATTCCGCCAAGTCTTCCTCGCTCATGAGAGGGACGGTGATTTTCTTTATGATGACTGACTGGCCGGAAACAGAAAAAACACAATGCTTCACCCTGGACGGGATTTTCTCCGCTTTCAGGAGGCCTTTAATCGCTTCCGTTATCGCAGCGGGATTTTCCACTTCACCGTCAACGATAGTGTCCGGTGGAAGTGAAACCATACCGAAATTTAAGAGTTGGTAGCCTCGGCCGCCGGGTTTTAGAAACGCAAGCTTTACAGAATGTGATCCAATGTCTATTCCCAGAAGAGGCTTATTTAGCAACGAAAACACAGAGGCAACCTACCTTGTTATGTGACGACATTGTAACATGAAGGCGCTACTCTTCGCAGAATACTTCGCCCCGATCATCGAGATCCAATCCTAAAGCAACTAGGATTTTCCGTTTCGTATCGAGCCTGCAAAAATAGCCCTTTTCTACCCTGTCTATGGTTTGAACTGACAATCCGGTTTTCCTGGCAAGTTCAGCTTTACTCATCATTTTGGTTTCTCGTATCTTATGTACGTTATTTTTCCGCAATTGTGACCGTTCCTTCAAGGACATCCGTCTACTCCACCACCAAAAATTAAAGAAAATTGAAATTAGCGCTAAATTAGACCTAACTTTATCCCAATTAAATATATTTGTCAATAATTCTTAAGTATTTAGCCATGAATTATGACCTATTATACACTAATAGTATTCTATGTGAAAGTATTTTAACTAATTTAGATATATTTAATATCAGTTAGAGCTGATTATACTATAACTATAGCATAATCAGCATCAAATCCTTTACACCTCTATTTACACCAAGCGGCGAATTGTTTTATCTCGAATTAAGGCCCGGAAAATCGACACATTTTTCCACAAAACATATGCTGTGTTCAGCTTGGCAAACGTTGGCTCTGGCTTTATGGCGCAGGCTTGTTTATTATTAGGGTTTTGGGAAAAACCTCAAAAGAGATCGGCAAAATGATTATCTTACCTGCGATTGATCTTATGGATGGCGCTGTTGTCCGCCTGCGCAAAGGCGCTTTTGATGACAAGGTCGTCTACTCAAATGACCCCGCCGGTATGGCTAGAAAATGGGTGGATATGGGCGCCGAAGCAATGCATGTTGTAGACCTGGATGGAGCGCGGGAAGGCAGGCCAGTCAATAAAGAAGCTATTCGCGCTATTGTGGACGCGGCGGGGATTCCGGTTGAAATCGGAGGCGGCATACGTTCAGTGCAGACAGTGAGCGACTACCTGGACCTTGGAGTGTCGCAGGTAATTCTCGGCACCGCCGCTATAGAAAACCCGGATCTCGTCCTTGCCGCGGCGGATATTTTCCCGGGCCGCATCATCGTTGGTATCGACGTTAAGGATGGGCGACCGGCCACAAAAGGGTGGGTTGAAACTGTTGACGAAGATCCTGTGGCGCTTGCGAAAAGGTATGCGGCCATGGGCGCGTCCGGTATCGTATACACCGATATTTCTCGTGACGGCATGCTTGCGGGGGCAAACATTGAAGGTTTGAAAGTGTTCGCCGAAGCCATCGACCTTCCTGTTACAGCGTCTGGTGGTGTGACATCGCTTACCGATGTACGGGCCATAACCGGGCTTGAGAGCCATGGGGTCTCCTCCATGATCATAGGCAAGGCTATTTACGATGACGCGCTCGACCTTGAAGAGGCGATCGCCATCGCAAAGGCCGGGTAGCAAATATGACATTGCGCAGGCGCATCATTCCATGCCTCGACGTTAAAGAAGGCCGGGTTGTAAAAGGAGTGAAATTTCTCAACCTCCGGGACGCCGGCGACCCGGTGGAAGTCGCCAGGATATATGACGAGCAGGGAGCCGATGAGCTTACCTTTTTAGACATCACAGCTTCATCTGACAAAAGAGATATCATTCTGGACGTTGTGGCGCACACGGCTGAACAGGTTTTTATGCCGCTTACGGTTGGCGGAGGCGTGCGGGTTCTGGAGGATATACACAAGCTGTTGCGGGCCGGAGCCGACAAGGTTGCGATAAATACCGCCGCTGTAAAAAACCCTGAGTTCGTCCATGAGGCGTCAAGACGCTTCGGAAGCCAGTGCATAGTTGTGGCGATCGACGCTAAAAGAAGGGTCGACGCTGATGGCTGGGAGGTATATACCCATGGAGGGCGAACACCAACAGGTATTGACGCTATCGAATGGGCAAAAAAAATGGATGAGTTCGGAGCGGGTGAAATACTCCTCACTTCAATGGACGCCGACGGGACAAAAAAAGGCTACGATATTGAGCTTACAAAAACGGTATGCCGGGCTGTATCCATTCCGGTGATAGCCTCCGGCGGCGTAGGTACGCTGGAGCATTTATATGACGGCTTGACCAAAGGCGAAGCGGACGCCGTTCTGGCGGCGTCGATATTCCATTTCAAGGAATATACCATTGGCGAGGCGAAACGGTACCTCAAAGAGAGATCAGTTTCCGTGCGGGATGAAAGCGCGCATGGATAACGGAAAAGCGTGAACGGTTATGGCAAGGCAGGGCAAAAACAAATCATCTGGCGGAAAAGGTAAAAAGAGCGGGCCGTCCACCATTCTGAACAGAAAAGCGCGGCATGATTACTTTATCCTGGAGTCCATGGAGGCCGGCATAGTCCTCACCGGATCTGAAGTAAAATCTATTCGCGAAGGCAAAATCAACCTGCGCGAATCATACGCCAAGTTATTAAACAACGAGGTGTGGCTTGTTGGCGCTCACATAACCCCTTATAAAAACCAGAATACTTTCGATGATACCGATCCCGTACGCGACAGAAAACTGCTGCTCCATAAAAAGCAGATAAAAAAACTTGTCGTCGCCACAAAAGAAAAAGGTCTCTCTCTAATACCTCTGAAAATTTACTTCACACGGAGAATGGCGAAGCTGGAAATAGGTATCGGCAAAGGAAAAAAACTTTATGACAAACGTGAGGATCTAAAAAGGAAAGACGCGGAACGAGAAATCGACCGGGCGATCAAAAATTAAATCGGCCTGGGTTATTAGCCGCGTTTTCATAAAGCCGCAAATTATAGTATAATTATCGTACATACATGATAATCATGATTTCATAAAATCGGAAATAATATGATTGACGAAGAAGATAGCAAACCTGCGCCGCCGCCAGACAATAACGAGGCAAGCCCTGGCAGTATCACTCTTTCGGAAACGATGTCCGAGCTGGACAATTTTCTGGACATACCTTTAAACATCAGTGTTGAGCTTGGTCATACGATGCAAAAAGTGAGGAATATCGTATCTCTGCGGGAAGGCTCTGTGCTGGAGCTAAACAAGCTTGTCGGCGAGCCAATGGAAATTTATATAAACGATCTTGTGACCGCCAGGGGCGAGGTTGTTGTGGTCAACGAACGGTTTGGCATACGTGTTACAGACGTCATCGATCCACTGGAAATTATTCGCTCCTCACTCTAATAACACTCCGGAAGTCCCCATTTTCCAATTCTCACCAAAAACTGTCCAGCGGGATAATTGTTTTTTTAGACATTTACTCAAAATTGGAGGTCCCGTACGGCTGGGGGACCGTACGGGACATTGAGAAATGAGGGGCTGTGCTGGGAATAATCCTAATTAAATTTTAAAATAACGCTAGGGTAGACCGACAAAGAATACCTTGAAAATAACCGCGATCACTACCGGCGCAAGCGCAAAAACAAGGGGTATGTTTTCATTATCGCGACCGGTACTTTTCGCCTTAATATTTTTGCCCATAAACGTTTCCTCCGAACTTCTGAAACCCATCGCACTGGATGTAAATAGAACCCGTCTTACTGTTTATCGTTACAATACGCGTGCCATAAGCGAGGGGGGAGGTCGATAAAATATATGTTTTATAATCAGAGGGTTAGGCTGTAAATTCAGTAGCGAGGAATATTTACGGGATTTCAAGAAAAGAAAACGTATAAATTAATAGACACAACTGTCACATTTATTTTAGTTTTTCCGCTTTTATCTTTCTTTACGTTTCTTTACGCAAAAGCGCTAAAATAAGCCAAAACTGACGTTACACATAGTGCGGCTGTCTGTTACACCAAAGTCAACCACACTCATGCAACAATCTGCGCCAAGCTTAAATTAACGCCGGTCAGGTTTTGGAGTCAACGGTGTAGACGGCGGAAGCTTGGGCAAAGTTATATCAGGCAGCTCTCCTGTCAGCGCCTTTAAAAAGAAGATAATCTCGCCGATTTCCCTGGCCGATAACTTTTCGCCAAGCTGTGTCCAGCCCATGATTTTTACCGCCTCACTTAAATTCCAGACGCTCCCGTCGTTAAAGTAAGGATAGGTAAATTCGATATTTCTCAAGGAAGGAACCTTGAATACGTTCCTGTCGTCTTCCTTTTTGGTTACACCAAACCGCCCTTCATCCTTCAAAAACTTAGGCTTGTTGGCGACCCCGAACTTGGCGTACAACCCTCCGCCAACGGCCACTCCCTCATGACAATCGGAGCAACCCTTATCCATGAATATTTTCAGCCCTTTTTTCTCGCTTGCGGTCAGGGCGGATTCGTCACCTTTCAAAAAGCTGTCGAATCTGGACGGTGTGAGAAGGGTTCTCTCAAAAGCGCCGATAGCGTCGGCCATATTTTTATATGTAAGGGAATCCTCGCCCGGAAAAGCCTTATTGAACATGGCTACATATTCCGGTATCGAGTTGAGCCTCTTTAACACCAGATCTTTTGTGGAAGCCATCTCGACACCCGCCAGCACCGGACCCTGAGCCTGCGCCTCGACGTCTTCCGCGCGCCCGTCCCAGAACTGGGCTATGTGCAATGACGCGTTCCATACGGTAGGCGCGTTTCTTCCGCCAACGTTCCATTTATGTCCGGTGGAAAGCGCGTTGTTGTCCACACCGCCGAAAGCCAGGTTATGGCATGAGTTACAGGAAAATACGTTTGATTTGGAAAGCCTGGTCTCAAAATACAGCGCCTTGCCAAGTTCCAGTTTTGCGGCTGTGCCTGGATTATCCGCCTTGAACACCGGTTTGTCTGGAAGAGGCTTAAAATTCTCCTGAGCCGCTTTCAACAGATCAGAGGCGGCCCATACAGGATTTACACCCGTAAAAAACAAAAAACCCACCACCAACATTCCTAGAGCTTTCATAATTTCCTCCCGATATTAAGGACTTTACAAACCAGACAACTTATATGATTACGACTTGTCTGCGTGTATTATTTCTTTTTTGCCGAGGGGTCTTTTTCGCGTCCACGGATCGAGTGGCTGGAACTCCCCTCATCCATAGCGCCGGACCTCTTGCCGATCTTCTTTTCGCCAAATAAATTGTCCAAACTCTCATCCGAAGCGGAACCCGGCTTTTCACTTGTCACACGAAGCTTAAAAACATATCCCACAATGTCTTTTGTAGTCTTTACGCGATAATACTTTCCATCTTCCTCTAATACCTTAAGAGTCTCGCCTGCCTTGGCTGTGTAGAGAGTTTCAGATTTCCCCGAAGGTTTTGAAAGAACATCAGTGTCGGCCGATTTCACGTAAACCAGCATAGGCTCGGTTTGTGTTGAAGCTATTGTCGCAAGCGCCGCTATAAAAAGAATTATCGCTTTCATATATTTCTATTTCCGCTTTCAAGGCTCCATTTCGTCTTGTTCATTATTGTAATGGAGATACCTTAATCTTTAAAAGAAAATAAAAAAAGCCCCCTAATAAAAGGGGGCTTCTGTTACAACCGATATTTATAAACAGAGAGAATTTAGACGAAAAGGGACATGTTCGCATCGATAGCGTAATCGATAAAAGTCGCCGCGCCACCGATCTCTATTCCGTCAACCAAATCTTCTTTCTTGGTTCCCATAACATCCATTGTCATCTGACAGGCAATAAGCTTCACACCGGCTTTCTGGCACGATTCCAGCAACGTTGGGATCGTGGCGACGTTCGCCTTGCCCATCCAGCTTTTCATCATGGCCGTAGCAACCATGGTCATGCCAGGGAGAGCGCCTATAATATTTGGAACAGCGATGCCCGGAATAGGGTCAGGCATGGCAGGATTCGCCAACGGGGGGACTTTAAGCGACTTATACTTGTGTTTGTTAATAATATCCAGCCCGTAAAACGTAAAAAATATCCCCGCTTCTATATCCATCGCAGCCGCAGTGGACGCAAGGATTAGAGGGGGGTAGGCCATGTCCAAGTTTCCTTTGGACGCTATTAGCGCAAGCCTTTTCGGTTGTTCCTCAGCCATTTACCTCTCCCCTTTCAATAAATGTTTAAGATTTCTTCAATAAAAACTGGTATACACCCTCTTTTTCGTTACTCTCAAGAATAGGGTTGCCAGTGCGTTTTGACCATGCGCCCATGTCGTTGATTGATCCAGGATCAGTCGCAAAAACTTCCAACACCTGCCCAGCGTTCAGCTCGTTCATCGCCATTTTGGTGTGCAGAATCGGTTCCGGGCATGAAAGGCCTTTGCAATCTATTGTTTTATCAGCGTTAACACTCATCATACTCTCCTCGAATTGAAAAATAATCTATTATTACTTTGGCTATTTTGTCATAGCCTCAAAACTTGGTTATCCCACAATTATATCAGCACATTACATATATTCCTGTACCTTATTTCAATGATTGGAGTCACTCAACGTCTACCGCGGCACACAAAAACATTGCGGAGTGTGAAAATTCCATTGCCATGATATAGATGCTCGAATTGTGGAAAAGATTCTAATCAGGGCAAGGTTAAGCGATAAAATAAATTTAGAGTGGTTTTCTTTAACTTTGTGGTCCGACCGGGCTTGTTTCGGGGTTGGCCAGGATCCTGTGTTTGGTGGAATAGTTCTGATGGCTGTTGACGATCTGTTTTGCAAGCCTTGATTCTATACTGATTACGATAGGGCCTTGCAGGTTGGTGGTCATTTCATATGGATTTTCCGGAATTGTAACTATCGTCTTGACCTCCATATCCGTAAGTTTCTCAGCGTTCAGGCTATCCATATCCTCATGTGAAATGTCAACTATGTAACCTTGAACGAAAAGCTTGGGATCAACTATGAAAAATCCGAGGTCTGGAGCGTCCACCGCCTGCAGAAGCGATATGGGGCCGCTTTCAAGAACATCAAGCTCAATGTATCTTTTGAAATCCGGAAAGCCTATTATCCCGTCGGGAAAAGTTAATATTTGGGCCGCGTCGATCTCCACTTCACCCAAACGCGCTGTTGAAATTTTCATTTCCCCTCCCCCTTCGGCTTTTCTCCCGGAAACAAGTTCGCTAATGTTTCCATATTCACAGCCTTCATGAAAGCCGCTCTTCTGTTTTCCTCCTGAATTTTGGCGTAGATCTCCTCCCGATGAATCGTCATGCTCTTCGGAGCTTCTATCCCCAGGCGAACCTGACGGCCCTTTATATCGATTACGGATATTTTGATGTCGTCCCCGATCGTGACCGACTCCCCCATCTTCCGGGTGAGAACCAACATAACAGACCCTCCATGGTGATTCGTTGCAACTATTGGCGCGCGGCATCTTTATTCAAATCTCCTTGTCAGATAAAATCTAGCAAGCTCGGTTGAATAATAGCGGCCGAAGACTTCAAAGTAGCTTGATACGCCGTCTGCAACATCGCAAGCTCGCTCGCCGACTTCAGGAAATCCGCGTCTTCAACGAACGACTTGAGCTTAACGCTATCGAACCTGGACTGGTCTACTGTTTCTCGCGTCACCACGACCTGATTCGCTCTCGACCCTACAGACCCTCGCACAGAACTAACATTATCCATGCTGGAGTTAAGAAGCCCTATGCTCCCTAGTATACCTGCCGTGTCGTCCGCTTTCAAGGCGGCTGAAAAAGCTTTGAGTACGGGAATCACATTCCTGCCCCCACCAATGCCTAGAAGCTCGGCGGTCTTGCCGGAGCCTATGTCAATGGCGAGAGCCACGGAACTTGAGGACGAGGACGAAATATCCAACTTGCGGCCGGAGGAATTTATGGCGACAGAAGCCCCAATACCGGAGCCTGCGGTGTTGATCGCGTCTATTACATTCTGAACCGTTGTTTCCGACCCTGAGAACGTAACGGTTGCGGAGGACCCAGCGTTATTTAATGAAATACTATTCAAGGTGAGGCCGTTTCCTCCGTACAGTGAGGAAAGCAGTGTCGATCCTGTCACTGTCGGGTCGATATCATCCCCCTTGAAAACACTTGTCTGCCGCGCCCCCGCCAACCCGAGGGCCGTTGAAGTTGTGTTTGATTGAACCGTTAATGCGTTAAGCGGGGGGCTTGTGCTGTCGGTCAGGACTATGGCCGTGCCATCGGAAGAAATAGAGGCTGTTATATTAAGACCTGACGCATTAATCGCGGTAATCACATCTTCCACATCGCCTGTCGACGCCATGCCAGCTGTTACTGTAATAGTCGCGCTTGTCCCGCTTCTGTCCGTAATGCTGAAAGAGCCTGCTGTCACGCCGGTCCCGCTATTGAGGCTCGCCAAGGTAGTGGCTCCATTGGCGTTTGAAACAGCGGGGTTCATATCACCGGATAAAAATTCCGAAGCGCGAGCGGAAATAGGAATCTCCAACCCCTCGGATATTTCCACAAGCAGATCTTTCCTGGCCCCCTGGTAACCGCCGTTCGTGTCCAGGGCGGCAATATTCGAGCTTTGCCCGGAAAATATATATCCGGCTCCTATTTTCGTATTTCCGAACTGTATGACCTGTTCGATAATACTGTCTATATCCCTTGCCGCAGTGAGCCTGGTCTGCGCCGACGCAAGTCCTCCGGACTGCTGCAAGGCCAGCTCCTTTGCCCTTTTAAGGCTATCGTGAACAGCCCCTATAGTGGAGTCCGCCGTATCCAGAACCGATTCCGCGTTACCCATAACACGCAAGTACTGATCCGCCTTGCCGATCCTTGTACGGAATTTCAGAACCTCCATCATGCCGACAGGATCGTCGCTGGGACGGTTGATTCGCTTGCCGGACGATAGCTCTTCCTGCGCTTTCAGGAGCCCCTGATTGTTCCTGAAGGCGTTTATCAGGGTGTTGTTGTACATCATCCGGTTGGATATTCTGATCATAACTTTATCTCAACATCTCTTTCAACGTTTTACCTTATTATCTATCGACGAAACCGGACAAACCCATTAGCGTTAAATCGTTATCGCCCCAGAGCCACCAGAGTCGCCAATAGTTCGTCTATGACCCCCACCAGTCGTGCGCTGGCCTGATATGCGCTCTGGAATTTTATAAGGTTGATCATCTCCTCATCCAGTGACACGCCGGCTATCTGCTCATGCCTGTTATCAAGCTCAAAGTTTATGCTTTCCTGCTGATTTTGCGTCGAAACCGCCTGGCTGGCCGACACTCCCACCTGACCGACAAGAGATCCGTAAAATTCTGAAAACGTAGCTGTGCCGGAGGACGCGGCCGTTGACTTATTCAAGGAAAGGTTATTCTGCAACTGGGCAATATCCAGGGCATTGTCACCATCACCCATATTTGTGGTCAAGGCCGCGGCTATTTTATTGGTGTTATTCAATATATTTTTTGAAAGCGCAATGGTAAGCGAAGCGTCTTGCGACGCGCTTACTGTAAAACTGTCTTGCGCGGCGGCTCCCGATGATATGGTCACATTCATCCCTTGTGTCTGGAAATAGCTGATCGGGTTTCCGGCGGAGTACGCTTCAGTGGCTACGACCGAGCCCAATGTAAGGTCGGTAATAGTCAGGTTGGAGCCGTCATAATCCACCTTATACTTATGTAAATTCAATTGATCTAAAGCGTTGACAGAGCCGGAAATGGTGGCTGATCCGGTGTTGTCGCGGCTGGGCGTGGTCGCCACAGTGAGGTCGTTGAAAAAATTGTTTCCGGTGCTCCCGTCAAGGGCATATCCTTTTGAGTGCTGAATATTGATATCGCGGACCATGGTTGCGGCGAGAAGATCGATCTTGTCCAGATAGCCCTGGAACTCCGTATCGCGCATAGCTATCCACGATCCGACCTTACCGTTGTTAATCTCATCTGTTATTTCTACGGTGCCCCCGGATGCGTCCTTCCAGAAAACGTCACGCGCCGCAGAATCGTCCGACCTCACCTGCGTTGATAACGTAAAAGCCGTTTGGCCTATGACCAGCGGCCTGCCTCCCATGATAGACACCATGACCTGGTTGTTCGAATCTTCCACAACATTGACTTCAAAATATTGCGCCAATTCCCGGATTTTTGTTTCGCGCTGATCGCGAAGATCGTTGGCGGTGACGTTGAAAGTCTCTGCCTCATGTATGGCTTTGTTATATTTAGCTATTTCCCCGGTTATCTGATTTATTTCCGAAATCGATGATTCTATTTTGGTATCGAGATCAATTCGAAGGTTTTTCGCGTCCTGATTGAGCTTGTTGAACATGTCGGACATCGTACGCCCCTGGGCCACCACATCGGTTCGTTCGGTAAGCCCCATCGGATTGAAAGCCAGATTTTGCCACGACAGAAAAAAGTTATCGAACTGACTGTTTAATCCGAACTCGCTCGATTCATTGAATATTACTTCAAGCCGAGCCAGAAAATCCTGTTTTGAATCCCAGTAGCCTGTTGTAGCCGTGTTGGCGATCCTTTGGCTTTCCAGAAACTGGTCGTAACGCCGGATGATGGCGGTCGCCCGGATGCCGGTCCCGACCATTCCTGGAGCTCCAGCGGCGCCTTTTACCGGAAAAGCGGACTCCAGTAAAACTTCCTGTCTTGTGAAGTTGGGGTTGTTTACGTTGGCTATGTTTTGCCCTGTCACCTCCAGGGAAAGCTGGTAGGTGAGAAGGGCTTGCTTGGCGATGTTCATCGCCCCTGAAATGCCAGCCATCGTTCCCTATACTCCTTACATTTCCCTGCTTAATACTTGGCCAGGTTTAAAAGGAGAACTGACGGGGCCGGCCTTCTCATATGTCGAGCCTGGCTGAAGAAGATGGTTGAGATGCGAGGCGGCGCCATAATTGACGCTCATCAACCGATCAATAAGCCCCCTGTTAAACAAGTTCAATTCCGTTACCTTGCCGACACTCTCCCTTAACCTCGAACGCAATGTAAGAAGCCCAAGTCTTAACTCACCAGATACAACGTCAGCAAGCCCTTTGAGGGACAGCTGGCTTTGCCGGACGCCGGTTTCTTTTGACAAAAGCTGTAAAACATTCAGCCTGTCGATTTCCAACGATTTAATCTTGTAAGCTATCTCCGTTTTACGCTTCACAGCTTCGGATACGCCATCGAGCGAATGGGACTTGAGAGATTCTCGCTCCACCTCAAGCGCTACGACCATTTCATCGTACAGAGCGATATTGACTTTTATAACGTCTTCGAGCTTTTTTAGCAGTCTGTTAAGTTTCATACTTCATTCACGGGCGATATTACGCCTCGTCTCCTTTTTATCGTTATCGGAACTTGGCTCGTTTCCCTGCAGGGTTATTTGTATTTATGGCAGGTCGCTCGCATCTCCTTGTTTTTTATCGACTTTCGATGGCGCTGAGACCGGCAGAAGCTGCTCCACAAGCGATGCCGCCAGACCGTCGTTACTTTTGAAAGCCATTTGCCTTGCAAGCTCCTCATCAAGCATCTCGGTAAACATCTCTTCCCCGGGCCCTTGTTTTATAAGCTCGTTTTTCTGAATCGCAGATCGCATAGTCTTCAACATCTGGCTCATCAGTATCGATTCGAACTCCTTCGCCAATACTGTAAGCTTTTCCTTTTCCGTAGCGTTTTTCGCTCCGGTAACATCAAGAACGGACCGGCCAGCAAATCCCGGTTGCGGCCCGATATGAACTGGCTGAAATTGTGACGCTTTAATTCCTTCTATACCATCGGAACCCATGGTTTTCTCATTCCTTCAGCTCATGGTTGTAATTTATTGCAGGTTACGCGCCAAAAATCCGACAAAGCCAAACTTAGATGATTTCAAGCCGGGCTTTCAGCGCTCCGGCGGATTTAAGCGCTTGAAATATAGCAATTAAATCTCTGGGAGCAACACCCATGGCGTTCAACGCTTTCACCATATCCCCGATATTCACTCCCGGCTCTATCATCATTACCCGGCCAAATTTTCCCCCTACCTCCTCCACGGATAGCAATGTTTG
>CAYNDB010000009.1:31042-35168 GCA_964395915.1 uncultured Nitrospinota bacterium
CTATATTTCCAGGATCGAGAGCTTTGGCGACATCCGAGCCTATGGCCGCGTTGATGGCCGCTACAACCCGCTGGGTGGTTATAAAGTCCGGGTTGTACATGTTAAAAATTATTTTGTCCAATGAGTTAAAGTCGAACCCGACCTCTTTTTCTACCAATGCGCCTCCGGATATGCGCGCCACGGTGGGATGATTTCTGGTGAGCGATGTTCTGCGCGTTCCGGCTTGATACGCTCCACCCACAGACACAGGTCCCTGCGCGACAGCGTAGATTTCACCATTGGCCGCCTTTAACGGGCTTAATAGAAGGGTTCCACCTTGCAGGCTTTTGGCGTCACCCAACGATGAGACCACCACGTCGATACGGCTTCCCTGCCTTGCGAACGGCGGTATTTCCGCAGTCACCATCACTGCGGCCACATTCTCCACCCGCACGTCCCTAAGCTGCCGGACATCAGAGATTCCAAGCCTGGGGTCGACAAGTTTTCGGACGTCGACAGTGGTGCCGAGCCGCTCCAGCATTGAAAGCAGGGTCTGTATCGTAAACGGTGTTTTAAAGGAGTTGTCGCCGGAGTTTTTAAGCCCGACCACAAGTCCGTAGCCGATAAGCTGGTTGGCGCGCACTCCTTCTATGGACGATATATCCTTGAGCCGCTCCGCTGAAGCGTTGGCCGCAAACGCAATTGTCACAAGAAGCGACGTAAAGACAATATACCTCCTGAACTTCATAAAACTCTCCAATGTTAAAACGGCCATATGGTTCTGAAGGCATTGCTGAGCCAGCCTGGTTTTTTACTTCCGTCCATGGCTCCCTCGCCCGTATAAAGTATGTCGGCCGAAGCCATTTGCGACGAACGAATTGTGTTGTTGTATGTTATGTCGTCCCGTCTTACTATGCCGCGAACGACTATGTATTGCTCCTCATTGTTTATCTTCATCCGCCGCTGGCCTTCTATGACCATGTTGCCGTTGGGCATCACCTCCAGGACAAGGCAACTTACCGTGGCGGAGAATTGATCCGACCTGCCGGTCACTCCATTGCCCTTGAATTTCGCTCCGCCACCAAGTTTCATTTTCGTAGCTGTGGCCGCTCCGGTATCGATGGTTAAGGCGCTTTCCGTAGAGTGGTCGTCCTGTGTGTTCGATTTATTAATCGCTGTTGTTTTTTCCACAATATGGACGGTGACTATGTCGCCTACACGGCTCGCCTTGTTATCGGAAAAGAGCAGATTATTTTTCCCCGCTCCAGGCCAGAGTGAACCGTTTTTGTATACTTTCTTTTCCGGCTCGACATCCACTTCCGGTCTTGGAGGGGGCGGGGAGACGCACGAGCTTAATATACCGACGAAAAGGACCACCGCCAAAGCCAGTCGGTATCGATGATTTTGGCTGAATATTTTGGTCATTTAAAACTCCACCATAACTTCACCAGGTCCGGTAACCTTTGCGTTTATCGTTTTTTTAGATTCTATGTTTACAACTTTTATCCAGTCCCCGTGGTTCCCATCCTGCTTCGCCTTCCCGCGCGCTGTGATCGTCATGGCCCCCGATGTCGCAATAACAGAAACCATCTCACCTGAGCGAATCATTTTTGGACTTGAGACAAAGCTTTCCCGCAAGCTTCCTCCGGCGCGAACGTTTCTGTTGAGCTGTTTACCGACAATTTTCGAATAGTCTGTTATCAGAGCGCCAAACCCAGGCCCGGCCACACGCGGCTCGACCCTGAGATATTCTTCCAGCATGATCATTCCCTTTTTTAAATCCCTGTCGGCCACGACAACATCCATAGTCATTTTTATTTCCGCGGTCGCGTTGATCTTGGCGATCACGCGGGAGTCTTTCATAAATGAAACGATGACATATGCCCTGTCCCCCATGGTGGTCTGGTATGGGATACGAATATCAAAAGTGTCGAAATTTTCCGGAAGTTTGAGCGCTACGGGGATGGAGACGTTAATATACTCGATCTTTCGGCCGGGTCCTTCGAACTCTTCGCGTAGACGGGTCTTGATCGCGTTCCCGAGCCACCCGGCAATTTTTGCCGATCCTTTTGGCGCTACGGCCGCTTCCACAGGCTCCGAAGCAAGTGGCGGAGCGACTGCCGCTGTTATAAGCGCAACAACAAGCGCCGCGGCCCTGACAAAATGTCTCATAAATACTTTTCCCTAATTAACGTTTAAGGTTTACCGCGTTCTGGAGCATTTCATCAGCGGCTTGCACAGCTTTCGAATTCACCTCGTAACCACGTTGGGCTATGATCATCTGTGTGAGCTCTTCAACAACAGAAACGTTGGACACCTCGACAAACCCCTGCTGTATTGCTCCAAACTCATCGGTGCCCGGCAGACCGGTTATTGGCGGGCCGGACGCGTCCGATTCTTTATACAAACTGCTGCCATCGCTCAACAGACCCGCCGGGTTGACAAAATTGGCAAGCTCGATCTGCCCCACTTCGCTTGCGACGGTCGACCCGGATTGTGTTACGCTGATTTTCCCTTCACGGTCGATAGTTACGGACAGTGAATCCTCAGGAACGGTAATTGAGGGATAGAGAGGGTATCCTTCGAGATTCACCATCTGGCCGGTGTTGTCTACCTGGAAATTCCCGGCTCTTGTATATTTGATCGAGCCATCAAACGTTTGAATCTGAAAAAAACCTTTTCCTTCTATGGCCACGTCAAGCTCGTTGCCCGTATTACGTACGCTACCTTGCAAAAATATCTTGGTTACACCCACCGGTTTCACACCAAGCCCTATTTGTATCCCGGTAGGCGCCTGGCTCCCCGTAGAGTTTATCGTGCCCGGGTCGCGGACCGTCTGGTATAAAAGATCCTGAAACTCGGCCCTGCTCTTTTTGAACCCCAGAGTATTTACGTTGGCAAGGTTATTGGATATAACGTCGACGTTGATCTGCTGGGCGATCATTCCCGTCGCCCCTGTGTATAACGCTCTTATCATGTCTGTAATCTCCTGTATGCGTAAGTTACGGCCGCCCTATCTGGATAATAAGCTGTGTTGTCATCTGGTCGTTTTCCTGTATAACTTTTTTGAAAGCCTCCGCCACACGCTCGTTCCGGATGATTCCCGTCATCTGCCGGATGATATTTACGTTAGAGTTTTCAAGGCTTCCCTGAACCACTTCGCTGTTTGGCGATGGCATGGCGGCGTTAGGTTCGTTGGACTTGAACAGCCCGTTACCCTCTTTTATCAGATTGGCGGGATCGGTAAATTCGACTATTTTCATCTTTCCTATGTCTCTTGGCAGAGCGGATGGCTCGTCACTGTCGGTAACCCACACCGTTCCGTCCTTGTCTATTGTCAAAAAATTCTCATACACATAAATAAGCCGGTCTGTTTCATCCAGCACAGGGTGACCCTGGGCGTTTACCAGAGCGCCATCGGAGCCCACCTGAAAATGTCCGGCTCTTGTGTAACGCTCACCTTCATAGGTCATGACGGCAAAAAATCCGTCACCATTCAGGGCGACATCCAGAGGCGAGCCTGTGGCTCGCAGGGCGCCCTGCTCAAAGTTGGTGTATTGACCGGTTGCCAGAACGTATTCCGATGATCCGGCAAGGTTGTTGCCATCGCCTTGCACAGCGTTCTTTCTTTCGCTTTTCGAAAGATAACTTTCAAAAGTAAGCTGATCGCCTTTAAACCCCGGCGTATTTATATTCGCAAGGTTGTTCGTTAAAGTATTCAGCTGTCTCTCAGCCGCCAAAGCGCCCGAAACGGCAACATACATCCCTTTATACATCGGTCTCCTTTCGTCAACAAAACCACTACTCCCTACCATTGAGCAAAGTCGGCGCCAACTTTAATGGTCAATTTTTTGACGTATAATATGGGAACGGTTCGCATAATTATTAGAAGGTGTCTCAAGATAACTGCGATATATTGACGTATGAACGGAAAACCAAGAGCCATTCTGGTTCGCGACAAACTGTATATTTCACAAAAGGAATATTACAGAAAGATTTACGCCAAAGGTGGCGATACTCCGTGGGATAACGCGTTTGAAGTTACATGGCTTGAAAAAACTCTTACGACTTCAGGTCCGACGAAAGGAAAAATGGCGTTGGAAATCGGAACAGGGTATGGCAAGGGAGCCAGGATATTAAAACGCGC
>CAYNDB010000010.1:0-4081 GCA_964395915.1 uncultured Nitrospinota bacterium
AGGCGCACCGCAGTGGGTTTTATGCATGGCTACGATGTCCGCAGTCGGAAAGAGCCATGGAAGATCGGCGTTTGTTGGGGCTGATCCGTTGAGGATAACTGTCTACGAAACTGGGGAAAGTCCATACTACCCTTTGAAAAACTCTGTTAGGACTGTCTGGATTATCGCTAAGTGACGGACTCGCAAAAAAAAACATAAAAAATAAAGGAAACATGTTAACGCCTTGCAGGTGTATAAATCAGTGGAACAACAATTTCCGGCTTCAGCGTAATATATACTTTGCGTATTAATTATTTTGGCGTTGTGTAATGATTAAAAGATGACAACTAGCGAAGACATTACCTGCCGCTTTTGTAGAATGCCTGTCAGGGGGGATGTTTTTACTCGAAACAAGGAAATCTATTGTTCTGAAGGATGTTTTCTAAGAGAAAAAGAGTTTTACGCGACCAAAATAGAGAGGGATAACGCCTATCTTTCTCTTGCCGAGGCGCTGGTGGCGGCGCTCGATATTCGCGAACTGGAGACCGGGTTGCATTCCAAACGTGTAGCCTGCCACACTCTTGTTCTTGCCAAACTCCACACGGATAATCCTGAGAAACTTCGTCAAGTGTATTGGGGATCACTTTTACACGATATAGGCAAAATCGGCGTTCGGGACGCTGTTCTACTTAAGCAAGGGCCTCTCACAGATAAAGAATGGGAGGAGATGAGAAAACACCCGGAATTGGGTCATACTATTTTGTCCGCTATTCCGGTCATGCAGGATGCGGCGGATATCGTGCTATGCCACGAAGAGCGTTACGATGGCTCTGGATATCCCAATGGTCTTGCAGGGGAGGCCATTCCCTGGGCGGCGCGGATATTTGCGGTTATCGATACTCTTGACGCTATGGTTTCTAACCGTCCATATCGTAAAGGGGAGTCATTTGATAAAGCAAAAACTGAAATTCTCAGCGTGGCCGGCAGCCAGTTCGACCCTGAAGCTGTAGAGGCTTTCATTTCTGAAGAGAAAACATTACGGGAAATGGTTGCTTCCCCCAGTATAATGCAGGCGGAGTATATGGTCCGGCAACAGGGGATGAGTATGGACAAGCAATAACTAAAGGGACGCCATCGACGCCAAACTCCTTCTCTTCTATTCGGGAAGGGGACAGTGGATAAATGAAGGGAGCAGGACATGAGTACCGATCCGGTGTGTGGAATGGAAGTGGGGGAGGATACAGATAATCACACACAACATGGTGGACAAACCTATCACTTTTGTAGTGATTCTTGCCTGCAAAAATTCAAAACCGCGCCGCAGAAATATCTTCATACAGAGACAGAGCGCGATCATGCCGGCGGCCACCATCACGGGCATTCCCACCCGGCAAACACCACGACGGAGACAAACAAGACGGACAATGAGTCGACGATCTACACCTGCCCCATGCATCCTGAAATTGAGCATAAAGGCCCTGGCAGTTGTCCAAAGTGCGGCATGACGCTGGAACCTAAGAGTGTATCCCCGATTGCAAGCAAAACTGAATACACCTGCCCCATGCACCCGGAAATCATTCAGGATCATCCTGGCAGTTGCCCAAAGTGTGGCATGACACTGGAACCGCGTACGGTGGAGACAGAAGAGGATACCAGTGAGCTCGATGACATGACGCGCCGTTTTTGGGCCAGCTCGCTGTTGGCGGTTCCGGTCTTTTTCAGCGCCATGGCCGCCGAGTTCTGGCCAGAGACCATTAATGGTTTGATCGCTCCGGATACCCGTCAATGGGTAGAACTTCTTTTATCAACGCCAGTTGTTTGGTGGGGCGGTTGGATATTCTTTCAGCGCGGCTGGCAGTCCATCGTCAACCGGCATCTCAATATGTTCACGTTGATTGCGATCGGCGTTGGTATTGCCTGGCTCTACAGCTTGATCGCTGTGCTGATGCCAGGTATTTTCCCGCCCGATGTCCATAATGAGTTCGGAGTGGTGCCGGTCTATTTCGAGGCCGCCGCGGTGATTACGGCGCTTGTCTTGTTGGGGCAAGTGATGGAGCTGCGCGCCCGTAGCCAGACCAATGCCGCCATCACATTGTTGCTCGGCCTGGCGCCCAAAACCGCGCGTATCGTCCGCGAAGATGGCACGGAGGAAGATATCCCGCTGGAACATGTTCAACCAGGAGATTTGTTGCGTGTCCGTCCTGGCGAGAAGGCTCCGGTGGATGGAGAAGTGATCGAGGGCGAGAGCAATGTGGACGAATCCATGGTGACCGGTGAACCGGTTCCCGTAGCCAAAACGGCGGGATCACGGCTGATAGGAGCCACCATCAACGGCACCGGTGGCTTGTTAATGCGCGCCGACAAGGTGGGAGCCGATACGCTTTTAGCCCAGATCGTCAGGATGGTGGCCGAGGCGCAACGTTCTCGAGCGCCAATCCAGAAACTGGCGGATACCGTTGCCGGTTATTTCGTGCCAGTGGTGTTGGCCATCTCCGTCATTACCTTCATTGCCTGGAGCCTGTGGGGGCCGGAACCGGCTATCGCCTACGCCGTAATCAACGCCGTAGCGGTTTTGATTATCGCTTGTCCCTGCGCGCTTGGGTTGGCCACACCGATGTCGATCATGGTCGGGACCGGCAAAGGAGCGTCGTTTGGGGTGTTGATAAAAAACGCTGAGGCGCTGGAGACGCTGGAGAAAGTGGATACCCTTGTGGTGGACAAAACCGGCACACTCACCGAAGGCCATCCTGAACTTGTAAGCGTGACTCCAGCCGATAGCTTCGACGAGGCTGAGGTCGTGCGTCTGGCCGCCAGCGTCGAGCGCGCCAGCGAGCATCCCCTGGCCGCCGCTATAGTCCGTGGAGCGGAGAAGCGTAATGTGGAACTGGTCTCCACGGAGGATTTCCAGTCGGTCACCGGCAAAGGTGTTATCGGTATGGTGGACGGGCGC
Organism: uncultured Nitrospinota bacterium; assembly: GCA_964395915.1. Taxonomy (GTDB): domain Bacteria; phylum Nitrospinota_A; class UBA7883; order UBA7883; family JAJRTC01; genus CAYNDB01. The sequence goes on from CAYNDB010000010.1 coordinate 2,930, forward strand.
AAGATAGCCTTGGGCAATGTCAAACTTTTGCAAGATATCGGCATTGATGTAGGCGACCTTCCCGCAAAGGCTGACGCCCTGCGCGGTGAAGGGCAGACGGTGATGTTATTGGGCGTCGACGGACGCCCCGCCGGCCTCATAGGTGTGGCTGACCCGATCAAGACTACCACCCCGGAGGCGATCAGTTTCCTGCACAAAGAGAATATCCGGATCGTCATGCTTACAGGTGACAGCCTCAAGACCGCCGAGGCGGTGGCCAATAAGCTGGACATCGATCAGGTTCATGCCGAGGTCATGCCGGATCAAAAAGCCGCCGTGGTAAAACAGCTTCAATCTGAAGGGCGCATAGTCGCTATGGCCGGTGATGGTATTAACGACGCGCCTGCATTGGCTCAGGCCCATGTGGGCATCGCTATGGGCACCGGTACCGATGTGGCTATGGAGAGCGCCGGAGTGACCCTGGTCAAGGGCGATCTGCGCGGCATTGTTCGCGCCAGACGGCTCTCTCACGCCACAATGCGCAACATCCGTCAAAATCTCTTTTTCGCCTTTGTCTACAACGCCGCCGGTGTGCCGATTGCTGCCGGAGCGCTCTATCCCGTCTTTGGGCTGTTGCTTTCCCCTATGATCGCCGCCGTAGCCATGAGCTTCAGTTCGGTATCAGTTATCACCAATTCCTTGCGTTTGCGGCGTGTGTCTTTATGAAGTAGGACCATGGAGTCGAAGCTTTGGTTGGGGAACGCAATGCGCGCGGTTGACACGAAGCGGACCTTATATGCGGGTTATGACGATGCTCGCTGTTTTGAAATTGGTATGGATGAGAACATAGCCGCCTTAATAAAGGGAAATCATATTTATAATTTGTCATGCCGAACCCTGTGTCCGGCATCCCGGTGGGAAAGCGACGGAAGCCAATTCACAAATGACGGGATCGCGTATCTTATGCGGATCTATCCAATTATTGTTATATAGCGGTAAAAAATTAGAGAAATGGAATGAATATAGAATTACAGGAATTAATTGATAAGTATAAATCGGATAAAGAATCAGTATTTAATACCTGGTTCATCAATAATGATGAGCGTTTGAAAGCTTTCCGTTCGATACGTCGCGGGATTCAGAAAGTAATACAAGATATTAAGACTAAGAAGT
>CAYNDB010000010.1:4181-18405 GCA_964395915.1 uncultured Nitrospinota bacterium
CGTTCGATACGTCGCGGGATTCAGAAAGTAATACAAGATATTAAGACTAAGAAGTTCGGAAATGATTTCAAAGATTCATCTTTGGAATTTGTTTTAAACTGCATCACGGAACAAAAGCAAGTATTTATTGGCGCATCACATGCTTTTTACTGGAAGCCCAAACTTCGAATTCCAGATATTTACGAGAACGAAAAGAATAAGGTGGCATTCGGGCAATTCCTTGAAAATTGTTATAACGCCACTAATGAAGAACAAATAATAAAGGAGATAATCTATCTCGATCAGCGAAAAATAAAGGGGCTGGGTCCGGCAGTAGCCAATATCCTGTATTTTCTTCATCCTGAAATTATCCCTCCGTTCAATACCGCAATAGTTAATGGGTTTAATCATTTATTCAAAGATAAAGTCAAGCTGGGTTCGTGGGATGAGTATCTTCGTATGCGGGAGGTGATTTTAGAAAAAAATAGTCAATACAGAAGCATGCTTTCTAAAGACCTCGGGGCGTTTTCGGGTTTGTTGTTTGATATTGGCGTCAGGAAAATCATGGTTGGAGATGAAGGAGCGCTCTCTGAAAAAGAGAGGGAAAAAATAAAGAAGCTCCTCAAAAAACGCCGTATAGAAGTTTTGAAGGAAAAAGAAGAGGATAATTTGCATACGGAGATGCAGTACCATCTTCTGAAAATTGGCCATTCATTGGGGTATGATGTAATTAGCGCATCAAATGACCGGTCAAGATGCCACGATGGGAATAATTTCTCATTTATAAGCCTGAGGAAATTTCCTGATATTGGGGTTGATAAAGACACCAATAATACCATTGCGCTAATTGATGTAATTTGGTTCCAGAAAGATACAAATAGGATTGTCAGCGCCTTTGAAGTTGAAAAAAGCACATCAATATATTCTGGAATACTCAGGCTCACAGATTTGTGTTTCTCATTTCCAGAAGATCCATCTTCGATTTTTCTGATTATTCCTAACAATAGGGAAAAGGAATTAGTGTTGCAGCTAAGTCGTCCAGCGATTAAAAGCAGCAACATCGAAATTCATTACATTCTGTTTTCTGACTTGCGCAAACACTGTGATGCAATATGTACATTTGGTGAAAGCAAAGAAATTCTAAAGAAAATAGCTCATGTGTGTGATTGATAGACATCATTCAAGCAACATGGTGAACTTCTCATCCTGAAAACAGACTATATAATAAAAAATCTGTCCGTCAATGCGGGGAAAGTTCAGGAGGTCAGGAATCTTTTATTAGCCCGGCTACAGTTTCTTTTTCAGGCTCTGCTGAGCCTTGCTGTTTAAGAGTATTGGATGTTGCGCAGAGTCTTTGCAATGTATAGCCTTGCATAAGTTTTATCAACGTCTGTTTAAAGTCGGCGTAAAAATGGCTAATAACGCATCTGTTATGATTTGTGTTGCAACGGTCCATGGATACCGAGCAGTCCCACGGCTCGAGTTTTCCCTCGATAACCTGGTAGACATCGTAAATCGATATCTCTTTTGGATCGGTGTTTAGTTTGTAGCCGCCCTGATACCCCCGAACGCTCCGCACGAGTCCGCCTCTTTTCAAGTCAGACAGGATTCGTTCCAGAAACCTGTACGGTATGCTTAGCTTTTCAGACAATTTTCTCCCGGATACCGGCATCTCATCCGGTTCACATTTGAGATAAAGCAATGCTAAAAGAGCGTATTCAAGCTTAGCGGAAAACTTCATATTAAACCCACCAATTCCTATTGGATTTGTATTATATAATTCTTCACACGTAAGATCAATGTTTCATTGTATTGAAAAATAATGAATTATAAATAAATTTATTTTCTCTTGACATGTTTCGGTGATATTTGTATATTTCCTATAAATCCTACCAAGTTAGTAGGAAATGTGGAAATTGCAAATGAGGAGGCTGAAGTGTCAAGTACAGGTATTTTAGAAGAAAACGATTCCTTAACAGAGTTGGTCGACTCTCTACACTTTGAGGAGAAGGTAGAGCGCGCCAAAAAACTGCTCGAGTGGGCCTTTGATAAATTCGGTCAAAAGGCGGTTATCGCCAACAGCCTAGGCAAAGATTCAATGGTGGTGTGGGACCTTGCGATTAAGGTTAACCCGGATGTACGTGGTTTTATCGTTACGACGGCCTACAAGCCGCCCGAAACTATCGAGTTCATGCACAACCTTGTTGAGGAATATACAAATTTGGAGATATACAAATCTGCCAAGGATGTGGGGAGCCTATATGAAACGGATCCCGACAAATGTTGCCAGGTACTTAAAGTGGAGCCTGTAAGGCGTGCGGTTAAGGAAATGGATGTTGAGTGCTGGATTACAGGTTTGCGTTGTACAGAAGGGCGTACACGAACCGACTTCAAGGAGATAGAGGAGCGTGACGAGGGCCTGATAAAGCTAAATCCCGCGCTCCTGTTTAAGGAACGTGAGATATGGCAATATCTCGCGCTTTACGGAGTAAAAGTTAACCCGCTTTATGGACGGGGTTACCGCTCTCTTGGTTGCACGCCTTGCACAAGGATTACTACGGATGAAAACGAACGCGCCGGCAGATGGCTTAACACATCCAAGTGTGGCGGTGAGTGTGGAATTCACACGCAACCGCTAAAGGTATACACAGACAATATTGAGGACAAGAGCATCCACCTGGAAGAGGTCGTCTCCGATGAGTTCGGCAGGGTGGATATTAAGGATCGATAAAATAAAAGGATAGGTTTATGGTCACCTTAACGGAAAACGAGCGATTGGAAGATAAAAGCTCCCGGGCTATTTTGAATTTCAGGGATACACTGGAAAAATATCTTCGTGGAGAGATTAACGCGGAAGAGTATAAGGCCTGCCGGCTAAGCCTAGGAATATACACCCAGCGCCAGCAAGAGCTTAGCATGGTGCGCACGAAGATAGCCGCCGGTGTTTTGACGAACGAGTCTTTGCCAGGCCTGGCGGAAGGGGCGGATAGATATGCGGATGGCAAGATACACCTTACCACCCGGCAAGATATTCAATTTCATTTCGTTAAACAGGAACATATCTATCCGCTGTTGGACCTCCTGCGAAAATCTGGAATAATTTCCCTTGGAGCCGGTGGAAATACGATTCGCAACGTTACTGTATGCGATCATGGCGGTCTGGCTGTGGAAGAAACAATGAACGTATTTCCAACGGTCAAAGCTGTATCCACATTTTTCCTTGGCAACGAATATTCCAAAGGCCTTCCAAGGAAAGTAAAGATCACCTTTTGCAGCTGCCCAAAAGCGTGCGGCGGAGCGCTGGTGGATGACATAGCGGTAATTGCCGCTGAAGCGGAGAATAATTCAACGGAAGGATTCAGGCTTTATGTGGGCGGTGGATTGGGCGCCATGCCGCGCCTTGCCAAGCCGCTGGAGGAGTTTGTGTCGGCCAACGAGATTCATCGTCATATCCTGGCGATACTGAAGGTCTTCAATAAACACGGATCAAGAGTGAACCGTAACAGGGCGCGGATAAAATTCCTTATTGAAAAACTTGGGTTTGAAAAGTTCAGGGAACTTTACAAACAGGAATTTGAAAAGTTGAAAGACATGGAACCGCTGGATATCGAAGGTGAAGAGGCGACACTGGCGGTAGCCAACAGCTGGAAGAAAAAAGTCCTGATTAAAATACCTACCGGAGACATCACCTCTAAACAGCTTGGAGAACTTCACAGGCTGCTTGAAAATCACGATGGTGTGGCTATAAGGGCTACGAAAGGGGCCGACCTTTGCGCGAGCAACATAGAGCCCGGGCAATTGGCGAAATTCATCAGCGGCATTTTATCCATAGGTTTCAAGACGGAAGAAGAAGGCGAATCCCCCGGCGTGATCTCGTGTAACGGTGCGTTGACCTGCAACGAAGGGATAACAAACTCTAAGGCTCTAGCGGCGGAGATTGAGAAGTCTATAAATAAAACGGGAAATGGGCTAAAACTGCGCATTGGCGTAAGCGGGTGTCCCAATTCGTGTGGAAACCACCATACGGGAGATATAGGTTTTCAAGGATCAGCCAAGAAGGTGGACGGAGTTCTTGTTCCGCATTACCAGCTGTATCTTGGCGGTTCGATTCTTGGCAAGGCGAGGTTTGGCGTTCCTATAATAAAGATTCCCGCCAAAAGAGTTTTAGAAGCCATAGACAGGTTACATGAGATTTTTCGGGAAGAACTGAAGCCGGGTGAATCGGTGGGGCGTCTTGTAGACAGAAAAGGCGCCGAGTGGTTTGAAACGGAATTGTATTCGTACACTACGCTTGAGAACTTCGAAGAAAATAAAGACAGATACTTCGATTGGGGATCGACGCAGGAATTTAGCCTGGAAGATGTTGGGCCGGGCGAATGCGCCGGGTCTGCGCTGGATATTATCGACGGTTTCTTTAACCAGGCAAGGCGCTATATTGCCGCCGCCAAAGGTTCGGAGAATCCAAAGGAAATCTGGGATGAAGCGCAAAACGCAGTGATACTGTCGGCAAAGGCCTTGCTCGTTACTTACGGAATTGACCCGGAAACTGAGCTGGATGTATACAGGGAGTTTAACAACAGAATAATTACGCGTGGCTTCGTGCCTGAGTTTTACAGAGGCGCCTTTCCCGACCCCGGCAAAGAAAATATACTGAGCCTGGAAAACGCGCGTAAACACCTTGCGCTTGGCGAAGGTTTTTTGGAAGAGTGTCTGGCGGCATACACTCGTATGAACGCGAAAGCCAACGTGGAGGATGAAGGCCACGAAAAAGTTTTGATTGAAAGAATGGATCTTAGCGGAGTCAAGTGTCCTTTCAATTACGTTAAAGTAAAGCTCGCTCTCGAAGGCGCAGAGTCTGGCACAAGGCTCGAGATTTTACTGGATGACGGATCGCCTATACGCAACGTGCCGAAAAGCTTGGCGAACGACGGACACAAAATCGTTTCGCAGGAGCTTGTAAACGGTCAACACCTGCTGGTTATAGAGAAAGGTTAATTCGATTTTATTTATTGTAGCGCAGTCATATATTTTCATGACCGCGCTACTAACGATACAGTGTCATCCCACCAATTAGCGTGGGATGACGCTTGTATCGGCATCCGTAGCTTTTCTATCGGACGATAACGGGAAACTCTAATCTAGCTGGACACTAGAAAGAGCGGCATTCACATAGTAAAACTGTGAGCTATTTTACAGTTATGCAAAAGTGGATATTCTCCGCTCCCCTGACATTTCTTTTCTTCTTCGTTAAGAATTTTGTTTACCGATAATCTTTTTTGCAAAAGGGTATTTGACTTATTGATCCAAATATGTATACTAGTCCCCAAATTGGATTAAAGAGGTCTCTATAGTAATGTTTAGGTTGTCGAGAAAGGCGGAATACGCCTTAAGGGCGGTTTTTCATCTGGCGGTTAGAGAAACCACATGCACAACGGAGGAAATATCCGTAGCTCAGGATATACCGCGACCTTTTTTGAAAAAGATAATACAATCCTTAAGTATTGGTGGAATTATTACTTCTACTAAAGGACAGAAAGGTGGGCTAAGTTTAAGCCTCCCTCCAGAAAAGATCACTGTGAAAGATGTAATAGAAAAGGTGGAAGGACCTATATTTCTTAATGATTGTCTCTTATGCGAGGGAGCATGCCCGCGCGATAGTACATGCCCCCTCCACGAGATGTGGAGGAAATCTCAGGAAAAGATGATCGAGATACTTGAGGCAAATAATTTCAAGAATCTTGGGAAGAGACATCTTGAGCTTGTGATCGCTTATAAAAAGAACGGCAAAGGTAAAGCGGGAACCTTACCTGGGTCAATATTGGAACTGGCTCCTGAGCCCAAGACGAAAGACTAACAATTTTTATTATGGGAGGAATCTGCTTATGTCAGTAGAAGGATGCCGAATGGTTGGTGGATATGCGGTTCAACTTCGGTCTGACCAACGCTCGACAGTAGATGATAACAGTTCATTTCCGCAAGATATTTTATATGCCGTTTTGGTGAAAAATAAAAACGAAGGGCAAAAGTCTTTCAATATTTTTGGAGGAAAAATTGTTAGATAATCAGGGAGAGAGTTTATATAACTTCAAAATTGTTCAGTGGTTCACTTTTTGCGCAGTGCTTTACCTGCTGATTGGAACCTCTATTGGTTTGTATATCGCGTCGGAGCTTGCATGGCCTTTTCTTAACTTCGATATTCCATATATAACGTTTGGCAGGCTTCGCCCGCTTCATACGAATGCGGTAATTTTCGCATTCGGCGGTTGTGTGCTTATGGCCTCTTCTCACTACATAGTTCAAAGGACATGCGCTGTTAGAATATGGAGTGACAAGCTGGCATGGTTTACGTTTATCACATGGAATCTTGTAATAATAGGAGCTGTCATCACGCTTCCCTTAGGGTTGACGCAGGGTAAAGAGTATGCGGAGCTTGAATGGCCCATCGATATACTGATAGCCGTTTCATGGCTCTCATATCTTTTTAATTTCGTAATGACAATAGCAAACAGAAGAGTTTCACATATTTATGTCGCCAACTGGTTTTTTCTCGCGATGATGATAATGATCACTTATCTTCATGTGGTAAACAGTCTTGCGATACCAGTAGGGCTCTTTAAGTCGTACTCCATATTTTCGGGAGTGCAAGACGCCATGATCCAATGGTGGTACGGGCATAACGCAGTTGGTTTTTTCCTCACAGCCGGTTTTCTTGGAATAATGTATTACTTCATACCTAAGCAGGTCGGAAAGCCGATTTTTTCCTATAGACTTTCGGTGATCCATTTCTGGGCCCTGGTTTTCGGGTATGTCTGGCTAGGAGGTCACCACCTGCACTATACCGCTCTGCCGGATTGGACTGGCTCACTTGCCGCCGGTATTTCGATAGCGATGATAATCCCTTCCTGGGGCGGCGCGGTGAACGGGCTTTTTACTCTAAGCGGAGCATGGCACAAGCTTAGAACGGACTATGTGCTGCGTTTTCTCATTATGGCTGTCGCCTTCTATGCGATGTCGACTTTTGAAGGGCCTATTATGAGTATAAGGACGGTTAACGCCCTTTCGCACTACACTGACTGGACAATAGGTCATGTCCATTCCGGCGCTCTGGGCTGGGTGGCGATGGTCGGTATAGGCGCTATTTATCATATGATCCCAAGGCTTTGGGAGACAAAAATGTATTCGGAAAACCTGATAAATGTCCATTTCTGGATGGCCACAATAGGGACTGTCATCTATATATGCGCCATGTGGGCATCGGGAATCATGCAGGGTCTTATGTGGAGAGCCTACGACGATCAAGGCTCGCTTTTGTATACATTTGCGGAATCCGTAGAGGCGATGCATCCCTACTACGCGCTGCGAGCCCTTGGAGGGTTGTTTTTTGTAAGTGGTGTCGTATTGATGTTTTTCAACACGGTTATGACGATTAAAAACTCCGACCGTCCGGTCGAGGCATAGGAAGGAGGTTATAAATGAGCGCAAATACTGGAAAGACAACCTTGCAGGAGAAGCTGGAAAAAAATATTCTCGCTCTTACCATAATGGTTGCAATAGTTGTTTCAATTGGTGGGATCGTGATGATAGTTCCTCTTTTTTATCTCGACAACACATTTGAAAACTCGAAAAAATTTCCCGAGCTTGAAGGAGTTCGTCCATACACGGCGTTGGAGCTCGCGGGGCGGGATATCTACCTGCGCGAAGGATGCTACCTGTGTCATTCCCAGATGGTAAGGCCTTTCAGGGATGAAAAGGAACGGTACGGTCATTACTCTTTGGCTGTCGAATCAAAATATGATCATCCGTTCCAGTGGGGTTCCAAGCGAACAGGGCCGGACCTTGCGAGGGTCGGTGGAAAATATTCCGATGAGTGGCATTACCAGCATCTGAAAGATCCAAGATCGGTTGTGCCGGAATCGGTAATGCCGAGATACATGTGGCTGAACGACGCGACAATAGACGAGGCTCAGATTCAGAAGAACATGGGCGGTATGAGAACCGTTGGCGTGCCATATTCCGACAAGGATATCGAGGACGCCCCGACCATTGTTAGAGGTAAAACGGAGATGGAAGCGCTTGTCGCATACTTGCAGGTGTTAGGTACTATGATTAAATTTGAGGAGGGGAAAGATTATCGTGACTAGTGTTAAAGAATTTTTCCATACCGACTTCAGCGCTATGACAATACCCGACTATGTTGGTCTTGCAATGACAATTATTATATTCCTGGCGATGGTGGTGGCGTATATATACGCGTTTCACCCCAAAAACAAGGAAAGGTTTAACTCTTACAGAGACATTCCCTTAGATGACGAGCAATTTGAAAAAGGGAGGAAGAAATGAGCGATATAAAAGATTCCCCTTACGAAGCGGATGATACCGGCCATGAGTGGGACGGGATACGTGAGCTGAAAAACCCTCCTCCCAGATGGTGGATGATCTCCCTTTACGCCTCCGTTATTTGGGTGGTTGTATATTTTCTTCTTTATCCGTCTATCCCCTTAATATCCGGTAATACCAAAGGATTGCTGGGATGGAGCCAGGTAAAAGAGTTTAAAGAAGACATGAAAAAGGCGGAAGCGATAAGGGCTCCCCTTGAAAAGCGGATAAAAGATACTAGCGTTTCCGAGATACTTAAAGACGCCGACTTGTCTCAGTTTGCCATCGCCTCATCCAAGGTTCTTTTTGGCGATAACTGTGCGCCATGCCATGGGTCTGGCGGGCAGGGGGCTCCCGGATTGTTTCCGGTACTTGTTGATGACGATTGGCTCTATGGAGGTAAAATCGAAAATATCGTGGAAACGATTACCGACGGACGCGAAGGCTCCATGCCGGCGTTCAAGGAAGTTCTTTCCGAAAAAGAGCTTAACGATGTTGTAAAATATGTATATAGCCTTAACACCGGAAATGTTTACGAGCCGGGACGAAAAGTGTTTGCCGGCGAAACAAGCGCCGAGGCGGAATGTATGGACTGCCATGGCGAAGACGCCAAAGGTCTTACGGATGTCGGCTCCGCAAATCTCACCGATACGATATGGCGCTTCGATAAAACGGAGGCTGGAATAAGGGATACGATTTTGTACGGAGTTAACGACGATAACCCGCAGACGAGAAAAGCGCAAATGCCGGTGTTCGGCGAAAAACTGACGCCGGAACAGATCAAGAAGCTGGCTGTAAAAGTGTATCTCTTTGGCGGCGGTCAGTAGAAGAATAGATTTTTGAATATTTTATTCGATGTGTTTTCCCGGCTGCTTTTAAGTGGCCGGGAAAACCGCGAATTCGTTTAGTCGATTTGATGCTGGAGGCAAATTAGAAGGATGCGCGATATCTTTTTAATTACTATTCCTAAAATTTGATCCTACCGGTTTCTGGAAACTCTATAAAGTTGATTTCAGGAAGTATAAATCAGGTCGTCTTGAATTGAGCTGCGGAAAAGCAAGAATTTGAGCGAAGAAATAGAAGAACAGGAGCTAAAAGAGCTTTACAGCGAGTCTGAGCACTGGCATGTCAACATCGGCGGAAAAACGATACATGCCAAGAGGATTCCTGGCAGGTTTCGCAATATAAAATGGATTACCGCTTTCGCGGTCTACATTCCCTACTTCCTTGCGCCTTACCTTCGCTGGAATGGTCAGCAGGCGATACTCTTCGATATTCCCGGAAGAAGGTTTAATTTTTTCGACCTTCATATCTGGCCTCAGGAAGTATGGATGCTGGCTCTTTTGCTTATGCTCTTTTTTCTGGTCATGCACGCTGTTACTTCGGTGGCCGGAAGGGTTTTTTGTGGCTATTTTTGCTGGCAGACCGTATGGGTCGATGTTTTTACATGGATAGAAAAAAAACTTGAAGGCCCGCCATCCGCGAGGATAAAACTGGACAAGGCTCCGCTATCTTTTTATAAAATAAAAATAAAAGCTGTCAAGCATACGATATTCCTTCTGATCGGCGTTCTTACCGGCATCTCATTTGTGTCCTATTTTATAGATGTTTATGACATGTGGGGATATTACTTCACCCTGTCAGGTCCAAAGGAGATATGGATTACTGTTATCCCTTTCGCCATCGGCTCATATATTGGAGCGGGCTTCATGCGCGAACAGATCTGCTTCTGGCTTTGTCCATACGCAAGGATACAAGGCGTTATGAGTGATACCGAGACGATAATGCCAACCTATAACCTCAAGCGTGGAGAGCCGAGAGGCAAAATAAAGCATGATAGCTCCAAGGAGACAGAAAAACTTGGCGACTGCATCGACTGTCACCTTTGCGTAGCCGTCTGTCCGACCGGTATAGATATCCGTCATGGTCAGCAGGAGGGTTGTATTACTTGCGGGCTTTGTATAGACGCTTGCGATTCAATTATGGAGAAGGTCGGTCGTCCAAAAAAACTTATCGATTACATGTCCTTAAAGGAGCTGCTTGGACATGAGAGTCGGCCATTCTATAAGAGGGGGAGGGTGCTTCTTTATATAGCTTTAATTTTGTCGCTCTGTTTTGGTATTCTTTGGGGGGTTTTGAATATAACTTCTCTTTCGCTTACTGTCATAAGAGAGCGCCAGCCGCTTTACGTTATACAGAGTAACGGAGATATACAGAACAAATACACTCTCAAAATTTTAAATAAGTCCAATTCAGATATTGATGTTGCCATAAAGATTGAAGGACTTGAAGGGGCGGCTCTTGAATTAAGGCCGCAGAAAGTTGTTGCGAAAGCCGGAAAGCTTAAACGGGTTATCGCTTTGGTCAGATTGCAGGCTAAAAATATTAAAAGCGGTAAAGTACCTATCTATTTTGAAGTGGTAAATATGAAAGATAAGAATATGCGCGATAGCTATGAAACAATTTTTATGGGGCCGAAACAATGATCGAGGCGAACAAGGAGAGTGGGAAAAGGAATAGATGGCCGGAGGAGACGTCGGACTTTAGAAGCCCTTGGGTTTGGGGTATGGGCGCGTTGTTTGTATTATTTCTTGGTGTCGAGTTCACCATGATTACAATTGCGCTGAACGCAAAGCCCGATCTTGTGACGGCGGATTTCTACGAGCGCGGGCAAAGCTTTACCGAAAGGTCGAAGATGAGAAGCGCTACCATTGAGAAGCTTGGCTGGAAGATGGATCTTACGTTTGGTGAAATAAGGAAGGATGAACCGGCGCTCTTTTCATTGTCCATAACCTCTAAAGGCGCCGCCGAAGTGGGTGAGAATGTGGTTCTGTTCGCCTACCGCCCGTCCAATGCGAAGAAAGATTTTCAAATGCGGATGGGTGAAACCGCGGAAGGGGACTATCAGGCTGAGTTGATCTTTAGTGAGCCTGGGTATTGGGATATCATTGTAGTTGCCAGAAAAGATGGAAAAGAAGCGGACTTTGCCAAGCGTATATATGTGAAGTCCAATTAAAATGAATAGATGACGGAGTCAGCCTGTTATCATTGCGGTCTTCCCGTTTCCGAATCGGGCAAGGTTACAGGTCATATCAAGGGTGGCGAGAGGCTTTTTTGTTGTGAAGGGTGCAAATCTGTATCCTTTGCTATATGCGAAGCCGGGCTTGAAAGTTTTTACAACAAGGTTCCTGAGGATATAAACCTCACCATTTCTCCTGAAATATCCGCTCAAGCCGATATTTACGATATAGACGAGGTGCAGTCTGAATTCACCGATACGAATTCAGATATTCGTGAAGTAACTCTTCTTGTTGAGGGGATGCACTGCGCCGCCTGTGTATGGCTTATCGAAAAGGTCCTGGAAAAAACTGAAGGAGTGGAAGAAAGCCGGGTAAACTTTGCCGCGAAAAAGCTGCGCGTCAGATGGAATAATACAAAGATAAAGCTTTCCGAAATAATCAGGAAGGTAGGTTCGGTCGGATACTCCTCCGTTCCATACTCCGCTAACGCCGCCATCGAGGAAACCGAGAGCTCCCGAAGAAGCTCGCTTTTTAGAATCGGCTTTTCCGGTTTCGCCGCGATGAACATGATGTGGATATCAATAGCGTTATGGACGGGCGCGGCAGAGGGGGAATATCGCGATTTTTTCAGACTGACAGGGATGGGGCTTGCGTTTTTTACGATGGTCTATCCTGGCTACCCCTTTTTCAAGAATTCGTTTTTGGGATTAAAAAGTTTTTATCTGACAATGGATCTTCCGATAGCGATCGGGGCTTCCGTTACTTTTCTTTATTCCTCATATATAACGCTTTTCGCGCCGGAGAGCGGTGAAGTCTATTTCGATACGGTGGTGGCGCTTATATTCATCATCCTTATCGGTCGGCATCTTGAAACATCTTCCAGAGCTCGGGCGATGGATGCTACCGGAAGGCTTATGCAGCTCCAACCAAAAGTCGCCACTGTTTTGAGGAACGGGATGGAAGAGGCGGTACATGTTAAAACCGTGAAGAAAGGTGAAACTATTCTGATAAGGCCCGGTGAGCGAATACCCCTTGATTCCGAAGTGATAGAGGGGGAAAGCGACGTTGACGAATCGGTTATAACGGGCGAATCTCAGATGGTGGAAAAAACGGTTGGCGGGTTTTTGGTGGCGGGAGCCATGAACGGAAACGGTTCGTTGACCGCAAAGGTTACGAAATCTCTTTCCGACTCTTCTTTAAGCAAAATGGCAAAGCTTATAGATGAAGCGCAAACCACCAAGGCGCCTACCCAGCGGATGGCGGAAAAGATCGTGCCCTGGTTCATAGCGGCGACCATATCAATCTCAGCCTTCACTTTTTATTTTTGGTATGGAGCAGGGCTGGAAAAGGCGCTTTTGACGGCCGTTTCGACGTTGATAATAACCTGCCCATGCGCTTTGGGCCTTGCTACCCCCATGGCGATAACCGCTGGCATGAGCCTTGGTTCCCGTATAGGGGTTCTTATAAAAAACGGAGCAAGTATTGAAACCTTGGCAAAGGCCGACCGGTTTGTATTTGACAAGACTGGAGCGCTGACTGAAGGTAAAAGGAGCGTAATCGAAATAACAGCCTTTAACGGTTATTCGGAAGATGAGCTTCTTTCGATTTCGGCTTCGGTTGAATCGCGTTCCGAGCATAATATAGCAAAGGCTATTGTCTCCGCCGCCAAAAATGAAAATATCGATATTACCAGATCCAACCTGAAAAGTTTCAAGGCAAGTCCCGGCTATGGCGTTGCGGCTATTATGGGGGGGGAAGAGGTTGCGATAGGTTCGGGGGAATGGATGGGTGAGCATGGTATCGTAACAAAAGGGATAGACCTGCAAGAATATTCCGCGAAAGGTCAAACGGTGGTTTTTTGCGCTATCGGAAAAAAGTTAGCGGGGCTATTTGTGGTCGGTGACAGGCTTCGAGACGGCTCGTTTGAGGTAGTAGATTTCCTGAAAAAAGAGCGTTCGAAAATTTCTATTTTAACCGGCGATGTAAGGGGGGTGGCGGAGCATGTCGCAAGGTCGCTGAATCTTTCCGGTTCGGATGGTATAGAGATAAAAAGTGAATTGAAGCCGGAAGACAAGTATGCGGAGATAGAGCGATATCAGAAAAAGGAGAAGGAGGTGGTGGTGATGATAGGTGACGGCGTTAACGACGCGCCGGCGCTGGTTAAGGCCGATGTGGGAATCGCCATTAGCTCCGGAGCGGACGTTACGGTTCAAAGCGCTGACATGATCCTTACCGGCGGTTCGCTTCGCAAGCTTGTTAAAACGATTAAACTTTCAAGAATTACCACCAGGGTAATCAGACAAAATATTGCGATTTCGCTGATATACAATGCTGTTTTGGTTCCGATGGCCGTTATGGGTCTTGTCACGCCGGTATTTGCCGCCATTGTGATGCCTCTTAGTTCATTAACCGTTGTAGGGAATACATTTCGCGTGAGGAAAGAGCAGGTGTTATGAGTGTAATTTACTGGCTTGTGCCTATAATTATTCTGGTTGGCGTTGCGGCGTTGCTCCTGCTGTTCTGGTCGATCAGAAGCGGGCAGTATGACGACCTGGAAGGCTCTTCAAGCAGGATATTGATGGACGACGATGATCCGAAACTTCCGTGGAATAAAAATCCGGAAAACGACGAAGATGAAAACTGATTTACATTTTCATCATTGAATGGCTCCATAGCGGTGTTGACTTGAAGATCAGGAAAAGTCCGAACAACGCCATCGCCACTGCGGCCGCTTTCATGAAGCGGATACGGCTTGAGGGTTGTATTTTTTTTATCGCCCATGCCACCCCGAAAAGCCATGGCGTTGTCCCAAGCCCGAAAAGGAACATTATAACGGCGCTGTAAAAGAG
>CAYNDB010000010.1:18505-20395 GCA_964395915.1 uncultured Nitrospinota bacterium
ATGCCGAGGAGAATGTATGTGGCGACTCTTGAAAGTTGATAGATAATTATGCCGGGCCACGATACACGTCCGCTCCTGATGGAAACCGAGGCAACGATGCCGCCACACATCCCCACACAATGAAATCCACCAAAGAAACCTAATAATAAGGGTGGAACATATTCGTATAAAGCCATAAAAATTTAATGTAAGGCAAATTGCTATCACTTCTGAGCAGTTTTACATAGATATGGGAAAGAATGAAAGCCTTTTAGCGGTTTCAAATTCTTCTATGGCTTGGCAAAATGCGTAGCGGCTCTCGCCAGAGACCGTGTCATTGGATGGTGGTAAGAGGGCTATTATCTGAAGCGTTTTTACAAACAGGGTATTGGCAGGCAGGTTCCCACTGGCTTTATATAGGCGCGCTCTTGCTATGAAAAATGTTTTGTTCCTAAAGCATGAAACAATGTCATAAAATGAAAAAGGGATATTAATATTTCATCACAGCTTTTTGTTTGTTATGGAGACCGTAATGATAACCGAGGATATGGTAAGGGATACTCTGCGAGGCATAGTTGATCCTGAAGTAGGTGTGAATATAGTCGACCTGGGGCTTGTTTACAATATCAATATACAAAAGGATGACGTTAGCGTCGCAATGACCATGACCACGCGAGCGTGCCCTTTGGGCGAGCTGATTACCAGCCAGGCCGAGGACGCGATCAAGGAAAAATTTCCAGAGGCCACCTCGATTACGGTCGAGATGGTGTGGGACCCTCCATGGGATTCAACCATGATGTCAGATGAGGCAAGGAAAATACTGGGCTGAAAGCGTCATTCCTGATTTCAACTTATATTAATAGCTATTTTAATTGATCCTCAGGTTGGGTATAGAATGGATTTCTGGTATCGCGTAAGGTTTCCTCTTCTTGCCACCGGCATGATCGCTCTTCTTGGGGCGCTTTGGGGCGGCCTTCTGCGTTTGGGATGGAGTCTTCCCGCCCTGAACCCCTCCCTGTATTCAAACCACGGCCCATTGATGGCCGCTGTTTTTCTCGCCGTTGTTATAGGGCTCGAACGCGCTGTGGCTCTGGGGCATAAATGGTCCTATTCCGTTCCCGCGCTAACAGGAATTGGCGGATTGTTTATCATTTTCGGGTCTACGGAGATGACAGGGCAAATTTTAGTGACCCTGGGGGCCTTGGCGCTGGTGATAGTTAATATAGTTATTATCCGCGCACAGTTTGCCTTGTTTACAGTGATTATGGGAGCCGGTTCTGTGGCGCTGATGACCGGCGACGCCTTATGGCTTATGGGGGAGCCAATCTACGAGATTGTAATCTGGTGGATCGGCTTCCTGGTCCTGACCATTTCGGCTGAGAGGCTGGAATTGAGCCGCTTCCTTGCGCCATCAAAAACCGCTCAGGCGGGATTTATAGCGTCCGCAATTATCTTTATCATGGGCATAATCTTGATGTCTGTCAGGCCAGATTCCGGGCCTTGGCTTATGGGGTTAGGGATGTTGGCTATCACCCTGTGGCTCAGCCGCTACGATATAGCGCGCCGAACAATAAAACAGAAAGGCCTGACCCGTTTTGTGGCGATATGCTTGCTGTCGGGATATATCTGGCTTGGCATAGGAGGGGCGCTGGCGTTTATGTCGGATGAATGGATTCCCGGCTTTTATTACGACGCGACACTGCATGCCGTATTTCTCGGGTTTGTTTTTTCCATGATTTTTGGGCATGCGCCAATCATTTTCCCAGCCGTGTTAAGAGTTAAAATGCCGTTTGATAAAATATTCTATTCGCATCTGATTCTTTTGCACGTTTCGCTCGTTACTCGCTTTGTGTCGGATATTTTTTACAACACCGCAGGGCAAATGTGGGGAGGTCTTCTAAACGAACTGGC
>CAYNDB010000010.1:20495-29570 GCA_964395915.1 uncultured Nitrospinota bacterium
AAATAAATAGTTTAAACTTTCGCCGAGTCCATTGCGTGACGCGCTTCGAAACGTTTTCGTTCTCGTTTGTCCGGCCACATGGCAAGAATACCCCCAAAACCCATGACAACACCGCCGAGCCATAACCATTTGACCAGAGGGTTTACATGTATCTTGAAGGTGGCCGAGCCGTCTTCATTCACAGCCGCCAGAATGACATAGAGGTCTTCTTTATAAGTTGTGTGTATCGCCACTTCCGATGTTGGTTGCGGTTCGGTGTTGCCTCGGAAATCCTTCAAATAATGAATATTTCTTTCAGGCAACACATACCCTATCTTTTCCCCGTTGCGCTCCACCAGGAGCGTAGCCACAGCGGTTACAAGCGTTTGTTTAGGTTGCGACCAGTCCGACTTGTAATAGGTCAGCGTGTAATCTTCTATGTTTATTTTGTCGCCAGGCTTTACTACGGCTTCCACTTCTTTATTGAACCACGCTCCTGTAAACCCGACAAAAGCGAATATTACGCCGATATGGATAATATATCCGCCATACCTTCTTTTGTTTCTCCAGAAGAGGTTGATCGTGGCCATGAAAAGGTTTTCCTTGCCCGATGACGCCCTTGCCTTTATACCCTTTATTATTTCAGTGCTTATGGTGGACAACACGAATATACATATGGAGAAGCTCAGCCACGGCATGAAATCTCTAACGCCGACGATGGCTATAGTTACCATTCCGAGAAGCGTTATGACCCCTGGTATAAGGAAGTTTTTCTTGAAATTTTTCACGCTGGCTTTACGCCATGCTATAAGGGGACATATCCCGGTAAGGACCAACAGCCCAAGCCCGATGGGAATCATCACCTGGTTGAAGAAAGGGGGCCCCACGGTGATTTTCTCCCCCCGCACAAGCTCAGATATCATAGGGAACATGGTCCCCCAGAATACTGTGAACGCGGCGCCCACCAGCATAAGGTTGTTAAAAAGGAACGAAGCCTCGCGGGAAAGCATGGAGTCCAGCTGGCCTTTGCTTTTTAACAGAGGCAGACGCGTTACGATCATATAAATAGAAAATGTGATAATTATCATAAGGAAGACAAGAAAGTACATGCCGACGGTCGACTCGCCAAATGAATGGACAGACGATATCATGCCGGACCGCGTAAGGAACGTGCCGAAGATGGTCAGGATATAGGTCAATGCGATCAACGTCATGTTCCACGTTTTGAGCATGTCCTTTTTTTCCTGGATCATTACCGAGTGCAGATACGCCGTGCATGTAAGCCACGGCATAAACGACGCGTTCTCCACCGGATCCCATGCCCAATACCCGCCCCAGCCAAGCTCCACATAGGCCCAGTTTGCGCCCAAGAGGTTGCCAAAAGTCAGGAATAGCCATGCGAATATTGTCCATCTTCGTGTCGTGCGTATCCACACATCGCCAAGCTGGTTCGACATCAAAGCCGCCATAGCAAACGCGAATGGTATAGTCACAGCCACGAAACCTACGTATAGCGATGGGGGGTGGAAAATCATGCCCGGGTTCTGCAACATCGGGTTAAGCCCATGCCCATCCGCCGGTAGAAACGGCATTCTTTCGAACACCGGTGACGCAAACACCATCAGCAGGCCAAATAACACGAGCGTGGCGGAAATTATGAATACAACATAAGGCATCAGTTTCCTGTTTTTATTCCGGTTCTGGACGACAACGATAGTGGCGAACACACCAAGCATCCACGCCCATAGAAGCAGGGAGCCTTTTTGCCCCGCCCAAAAAGCGGATATTTTGTAGAATTTGCCAAGCTCTATGTTCGAATAGCTGTAGACGTATTCAAGGGAAAAATCGTTTATATAGAAAGCGCGCATTAACACCACAGCGGCGAGGGTATGCAGCGCAAAGATTCCAATCAATCCGTATTCGGAGCTTTTCACCATCTGTTTGAGGCCGATTTTCTCGCCCCATACGGATACCATGGCGGTATAGATCGACAGACCTAACGCCAGCAGAAGAGAATATTCACCTATTTCATTCATAACGATCCTTTATGAAGCGATGGAAATGGGAAGTCAATCGCTTTTAGCCCACTTTGGTTTAAAGCATTTAGATGGATTTTTTGACTTCTTCGGCGGCTTCGTATTTGGAAGGGCAGCTCGTCAAAAGTTTATTTGCTATAAATCGGCCATCCTTGTCGACTCTTCCTTCAACCACCACATCAATATCCGCCTGGAACATGTCCGGCGTCACACCTTCGTAATAAACTGGAATCTTTTTCATCGACTCGTCTATTATTTCGAAGTTGAGCTTCAGGCTGGAGGTGTCTTTGCTTATAGTCCCCGGAGCAACCTTGCCTTCAAGGCGAAGCCTGTTCTTGGTGGCATCCGGTCCCATGGCAAGCACTTCGGCGACCGTGTAATAATACGATCCGCTGGCCTGAACGCCGGTAAAAATCAGATAACCAATTGTCCCAACAATGATTACAGCCCCTACCATAAACTTTTTCTGGGCGTTGTTAAGGCCTTTACGCCTTTGCGCCCTGGCGGTTCCGCTATCTTTCGAAGTCTCTTCAGACCCTTTGCTATCCATCTATTTTCTCCAATTTGTCACTACAGATATTGTAGCAAAATTACCTTAAAATGCTAGCGTAACAGATTATAAGCGCTCAACCACTTGTTTGTAAGACACTTTTTTGGAGTGATTTATTTCATAATATTACGATTATTAGCGTATGCGGCGCTCTTACCATATTTTGTCCTCCCCTTGGAGTGGGGGCGTTGTTGGTGGGGGTGGGTAATGTCATCCCGCGCTTGACGCGGGATCCCGTCGCCACAATTGAAATCCCGGACTAAATCCGGGATGACGTGATTGGTATATTGCGTCTTCTGCCGACCTCAAAGGCCGGCTATAACAAAAGTGGAATTAATTAACTCCCGGATAACAAACCAGTTGTTTAGCGGATCGAAACAGGAAAAGGCAATTTAAACTATGCGGGTATTGCTAAACGTGGCAGGGTTCAGGAGCGGATTGAGGAACATCTCGGTGAGATTCCAGGCTCCAATGTGAAAGTTGAACAATTCAACATTTATCTAAGCGCGCGCAACAACTTCGACCTAGGCGCGAGTTTGGCAAGACGTTTGGCGTAGAGGTTTTTTTTCTTTACCTTGCCATTTAGCTTGTAGAAATACGCAATATTGAAAATAGCGTCGATATAATCTGGCTTTAGCTCAATAGCTTTTTCAAGGTCCGCTTCCACTTTTTCATTCAAATTAACCTTTATATTTCTTCCCATTTGAAGGTACGCCACACCCCTGTTGTTATAAGCTTCGGCGTTTTCAGGGTTTAAGGTAAGGCTCAGGTCAAGCTCTCCTACGGCGCTGGAATATTCGCTTTTCAAAAAATGGACACAGGCAAGGTTGTTATGCGCGGGTGAATATGTATGATCCCGTTCGGCCGCTTCTCGAAAATATTTGGAGGCCGTGTTTGCATATCTGATGAAACGTAACTTATGGCTCTCACTTTTCATCATCGTTCTGGCAAGTGAGGATTGCGCTTGTTTTCGAAACGAGAGGGTTTTTTTTGCGCGAGTATCGGTGTCAATTATCAGAGATAGACGAAACGCCGGTCTGTCCGGCTTCCATTTATCGAGCTGATCCGCCGCCATCTGGTAATACACAAGGCCCAGGTTGTTATAAGCTTCCCTGCTTTGGTATACGGAAAGAAAATCCTCGAAATAACTTTTGGCGAACACATAGCCGCCACGTTTATACGCTTCGACACCCTTGTCGAAGACCTTCACTTTTTCCGACACTTTTTTAAGAGTTATGAGGATCGTGGCGGAGCGCTGTTCTATCTGTGGATGGTTGACATCCAGCATGGCGCCTTTTAACAGAGCGGGGCTTGTGGCGGCGGTCCACTCACGGAAAAAATTGACATCGGTATCCACGATCCTTCTAACGTTATACCCAGCCTGCGACGCATAGATAACTCCATACTGGTCGGCTTTCAGCTCTTTTGTAATCACTTGATCCGTAAGGAGGGCTATTTCCATAACCTGTTCAAGAGTCTTTTTCATATCGGGGTCTTTGGCAAGCTCCGGCCTTACCCCCTGATAGAAGAAGAAATGCCAGAAATCCCCGTTTACCTGATGGCTAAGCTCATGCCCGATAATGAACGCAAGCCTCGCTTTTGCGTTATTGCTGGATTTCGCTTTCAAACAGATATCGATGGCGCCTCGGGTCAGGATAATCGTCCCGTCCGGCAAAGACCTTGCCCATGGGTATCCCTCCTCATCCAATATGAACAGTTCCGGTATTGGCCCCGGCCGTCTGTCCGCCGCGGCGAGCACATCGGCGAATATTTTATGGGTCAGCGTAGACCTTGCGTCATTTTTGTCCAATAATTTTTTTTGAGAAATCCAATAGTCACGTTTGGATAACGGGCCAGACGGGGTGACGCCGGAATCCGCCGAAGCTGTGACGGAAAATAATATAACGAGGCTTGTCAGAACAGGCGCGACAGTGAAAAGTATTGAAGGCCTGTATGTCATTGGCCCCTCCGTTTTAACGGCCGAAGGCGAACTGGCCCTGGGCCGTGAATATGGTATTTGATTCAGTCTCGCCAGAGACTTTCCATCGATACGCCTTGCCGGGTGAGGTCAGGTCGCGCGGGGCTACGATGAACGTTTCAGTGGTTTTCGTGTCGAAGATATCCTTTGCCCCCGCAGGGGTGATCTCCGCAAGGTGGAAGTTGTAGCCTTCGGCTCCTTCGACTTTGCTCCAGCTAAACCTTATCCGTCCGTCGTTTGTTTTTTCTACCGAAAGCCCGGCGTCTGATTCGCCTAACTTCCTGCCGGAATCCGAGAAACCAAAAGATGGGCCGGACTGCTTTGGCTGTTCGTACAGCGAAAAGACTCCGTTTGAACCGATATCGATAATTTGGTCAGAGCTATTCGGTGTCCAGAAAAGCATGAATATAAGCAGTGAAGCGGCGAAAGCGTATGCAGGCGCTGGAGATGATATCCACCTCCCAAAAGTTTCCCATATTGATGATTTTGGATCAGCGGTTGTTTGCGGCTCTGGAGAGCGGTTAAGCACAGCGGCTTTGTATCGTTCAGGGGTTTGTCCGGCGATATCCAGAACTCCGGCCGCCATATTTGCGCTCGACCATGTGAAATACGCCGCCCGTTCAAAACAGATATCGCACTCTTTGGTATGCTCGGAAAATATAGCGCGCTCGGCCTCTGGCAGGCGGTTTCCAAGAAAATCTCCCATAAGCTCTTCCGGCACACAGTTGTCGGTAAGCTTGTGAGCGACGATATTTTCCGGAGCCGTATTCAAGGAGGCGCGCAGAGTCTGCAAGGATATGAAACGCGCCCGGCAACTCCCGCACGTTTCGATGTGAGCCTTCGCTTTCTCTCTTGCCTCGTCTTTCAGGGCAGGATCGGCGTATGCCAGCAATTCCGAAATATCAAGATGGCTCATTTTTTTCATGTTTTATACCCCCGTCTCGTCCAGAATAGCCCGGAGCGCCGAGGGTGTTAATCCAATATCCTCACTGTTCATATTGGAACGGACAATATCCAGCAGTTTTCGAATATTTTTTTCAAGTTCGTAAAATACATCCTGCGCAGAGGTGTCATTTATTGATTTTTTACTTGAGATATTAACACCTATGTTATTGTAAAAATTAAGAATTTCTTTTGCTTTCATTTCCTTGTTAAACCACAGGTCAAGCAGGTGTCGGCCATCTTTGGGCATATTTTCAAGCGATTTTTTCAATATGTCATAAAACCTGTCCAGGGCCACTTGTTCTACTATATCCATATCCCGGGCTGGTAGTTCAAAAGGTCTGCCGGGGTTGTCTTCTTCCTTGGCTGGCTGGTCGATCGGGTAAAACACCGGGTTTTGGACCAGGTCGAGCGCGCCGCTTATTACGAGAGCGTTTTGCACGTTTTTAATCATTTCCTGCGTTTCCGGGAGTGGAGCGTCGATCTCTTTTGCGATAAAGCTCCCATCCCTTTTCATCCTGAGGAAGACGAACACCGCCTGTTCCTTTTCCGAAAGCTTCTGTATGGCTACAGGAAGCCTTTTGCGCGCAGACGGGCTTAAAAGGTTATCCATCTATTTAAAACGCCCTGCCATATTTCCACCTGAGCCAGTCAATGTAGAACTCGCGTGAATTCAGGATGGTCCATACGAATGTTGAAAGAAGACAATTGTTTTTCCCGGAATATTTTTTTATTCGGCGCTTAAGCTGTTCGAATATCCATATATAAGTGTCCATCCCTTCGTCGCATTCGGGAAGCATGGAGCTTGGAGAGCCGCCTCCACGCTGTATGGAAAGGCTCAAAAGGCCGCAAAAATAGGTTCCGGCGGAATAACCGCAATGTTTAACGCACCACTCTTTCGCCTTGTATAGCGTCCAGTCGGTGTAGCTTTCCACAAATTTTTCCCATGCTTTTTCGTCATCCGCCACGATTTTGCCCACAATCTCGATATCGCGTTGCACTTTGTCGGGAATGGTTTTGGATACACTCATCAGCCGATTATAGGCGGTGGTTATTAAGACGGTCAATAAAGGCTGTCATATTAGTCGGTATTCTCAAAAAACTTGTCCGCTTGCGAAGTTATGGAAATAAGCCTGGCCTCAAGCTCATCCCGTTTTTCTTCCAGTGTAGCCGAGTCGCAACCTTTCGGGACGCTTACAGGTTCGCCATACATCACGACGACTTTTGAAAACGGTTTCGGGATTATCATCCTGTCCCAGCTATTCAATGTCCAGCATTTTGAAAACGAAAATGTGACAGGTAGAGCCTTCGCCCCCGTGAGCTTGGAGATCATTAATGCGCCAGGTTGCAAAGTAAATAATGGCCCTCGCGACCCGTCGGCGATAATAGCGATATTAAATCCGTTGTTTGCATGTCTTGTAAGCTCCCGCAATGCTTTTCGCGCATTTTTATAAGAGGACCCGCGCACTATTCCATATCCAAAAAACGAAAGAGCGCGAGATGCTGTTTCTCCGTCTGCGCTGGCGCTTATAAGAACTTTCCATTGTGAATGAGTCTTGCGATAATGATATGGGACGTAAAACAGCCTGCCATGCCAGAACACCAATATAATCGGTTTTCCCTCGTCATCCATTCTTTGCTTAATCTCGGCGCCAGCCACCGTAACCCGAAGCGTGGAGCAGATGAGGCGCATAGCGAGATAGAGTATGGGCGGAATAAAATATGTGTTAATTAGTTTTTTCAACATACAGGTTTCTTGCGCCCAAATATTTTGGAAATTAGTGTTGGAAGTATGCGCCCGATAAATGTTTTGACAGGCTACAAAACTATTCGCGGGTCAATAACAGTTTCCAGAAACAGTTCTTTTTCTAATATTTTCTTTGCCTTGGCAACGTCTTTCGTAATTTGCCCCTTCAGAGCCTCCACATTTTCAAAGGTCTGTTCATCTCTCAATCGCTCCACAAAAAATATTTCGATCTCCGAACCGTAAATATCTCCCTCATGATCTAAAAGGTGAACTTCCACTATGAAGTCGTCCCTGTTAAAAGTCGGGTTGTAGCCTATATTGACAACTCCCCTATGCCATTTGCCATGGCTTACTCTTGCGAATACAGCGTATACGCCAATGGCGGGTATAAGCTCGTACGGGGTGTCAAGGTTAGCGGTCGGGAATCCGATAGTTTTTCCCCTGTGATATCCGGAAACCACTTTGCCGGCGATAGAGTAGTATCGGCCCAGAAACCTGGAGGCCTTCCTGATTTCACCATCTACTAGAAGAGACCTGATGGCGGTGGACGATACCCGCTCTTCATCCACACTTACGGCGTCTACCACTTCAACGCTAAAACCAAGCTCATCGCCCATCTTTTTAAGGTAGTCTATTGTTCCGGACTTTCCCCTGCCAAATGAATAGTCGTGACCGACGTATACAACATCCATGTTAAGTCCGTTCTTTAATTTTTTGGCGAAATCTCTTGGGTGCATTCTTGCAAATTCCCTGGTGAAATCGGCGCATATGGTCATATCTATTCCGCATGCGGCGATAAGCTCCATTTTTTTCTTGAACGTGCTGAGCAAGGTCAGGTTCCGCTCCGGCGCCAGGATTTTTAGCGGATGCGGGTCAAACGTATAGACCACCGACGTCCCGCCGATATTTTTAGCATGTTCGATAACCTTAAGAAAAATTTCCTTATGTCCAACATGCACACCGTCAAAATTGCCGAGAGTGATTACCGGCTTGACCGGTTTTTCTGTCAGGTTTCGAAGTCCACGAACTATTTTCATACGGTTTTTCCGCTTATGTAATAAACAAGAATGATAACAGGATTTGCTCCTTTACGTCATGTCTGCTTTTTGCTCGATAGTGTTTCAGTTTGAAATAATAATCCTATGGTTTTCAATTGTTGAGATCCTTCTCCTTTGGCTCAGGATGGCAATTCAAGCTGTGTCACCCTGAGCGCGAGCGTAACGAGCGGTCGAAGGGCCTCAGCTATTGAAAAAATCCAAACTGAGACGCTACCTTTTGCTCAAAACGGTTTCAATTAGGTTACCTTGCATAAATGGCTTTTGCCACACTTGCCGCCTGTTTGATAACCGAAGAAAATAAACCAGGGCCACCGAGACATATTTTGCAGAAATCCAATGTTGGCCGAAACCGGTCAAAGTTTTCCCTTATAGATTTTGTTTTATTGAGGTCCAGTATATCGACGATTTTTTTATCTCTAATATTTCCAACCGCATTTAATCCATTGTAGTCCAAACAACATGTCGTAACGTCTCCATTGACTAATATGCCAAAATCATTTTTGAATGTATTGCATGCTCCAAACATAGCTTTTGAGTATGATTTATATTGTTTATTTTCTGTCAGAAACAATGAGAACAACTTGCCATTGGCGATAGTGATACCATCGTAGATCGTAATATAGTCTTGAAACGGACTAATTTTTATATTCCTGTACGATGATGTGTCCTTGCCTGACTTACCTGCTGTTTCCAAACAAAATTCGTAAAATTCTTTTATTACTGAAGAGTTGGCCTCCGGGTTTGTAAGGTGTCTTGTGTTCCTCAGCGATAGGAGGTTAAAAAAA
>CAYNDB010000010.1:29670-35130 GCA_964395915.1 uncultured Nitrospinota bacterium
CCGGCATAATTCAACAACACCTTTATGTAATAATGGCTCTCCCATTATGTGAAGGGTTATCCTGCTAGCCAGGTTGTATTCAGCGATCTCTGAAATGATTTTTTTTGCAAAAGCCGTTTCCATGAAAAGTTTTTTTCTGGTCTGGCTTTCACTGGGACAAAAGTCGCAGTCGAAATTGCACGCATTTGTTATCTCAATATAGATAACATAAAACCTTGGCGTAGATACCATTCTACTTTGCCCCATATTTGTAATAAAAATAGATAACACATTTATTTATATTACCAATATAGGGTTACAGGGCGAAAGTAGCTAATTTTTCAATTGAAGGAGGGATTTCTTTTTTCAACTCCTAAAGACGAATATAATGTTTAAAAACAAAAATATGGAAAGTTATGCGCTATTTTATTTTCGTAGACAGGTTTGATCTGCTGCCTGTAATAACCGGTTTTATCAATGACGGCGATGAAATGGTGTTGATAAACATCGGCCAGTTAAAATGTACCGGTGAAATTCGTGTTCCGGGCCGTATTATGGAATGGGACGAGATTTCCCTGGAGGAAGTCGACAGTCTGGATATTACCGGGCATGACAAAGTAATTATTTCGACCATTGACGGCGGCAGATTCTCTAGTCTTATAGAAAAACTTTCATCTGAAAAAATCCCGCCGCCGATACTTGTTTTTACGGAAGGAGGCTTGTTTTTTCCTGGGGTAGACCATTCTAACGTAGCTGTCGTCGACCTTGCCGATATCGTAAAGCATCAGCTTAATAATGAATGGAAGCTGATTGAAACCAGACGAAAAGCGTTTGAGCTTCGCGCGATTTTATCCACTGCCGAAAAGGTATTGATACTTACGCAGAACGACCCGGACCCGGACGCCATCGCTTGTGGCCTGGCCGTCCAAGCGTTGCTGGAAAGAAACAGGACAACGGCTCCTATCTGCACATTCGGCGAGGTGACACGGAATGAAAATCTTGCGATGATCGCGCATCTTCGCACAACAGTGCGAACAATAGCCAAGGAAGACTTGAGCCGATTCGACAAGGTGGTGATGGTGGATACGCAGCCGCCATATTTCCCGGATGGGTTGTTTGACAAGGTAGACGTGGTTATAGATCACCACCCTCATAAGAGAGACTACAAAGTTACGTTAAAAGATGTGAACATAGCTTATGGCGCCACTTCCACCATGTTATATGAATACCTGATTTCTACAGACACAAAGATAAACCGGCGGCTTGCCACGGCGCTTCTTTACGGAATCATTACCGACACAATGTATCTTGCGCGGGATACCTCGAAGCGGGATTTCGAGGCGTTTACCGCGCTTTGGCCCATGGCGAATTCAAATATGCTCGCCAGCATGTCCAGGCCAAGGCTCGACCCGGAGGAGCTGTCTTATTTCGTGAGGGCGATCAAGAACAGGAAAGTCGCCGGCTCTTTTGTTTTTATTTGGTTGGGGACCGTTAAAAGGGAGGATATCATCCCGCGTCTGGCGGATTTTTCGTTACAGATAGGTGAAGCCGTATGGTCTGCCGTATGCGGTAAATATGAGGATGAGGTGGTAATATCGATCCGAAACATGGGCTTGACAAGTGATGCGGGGGAGGTTGCCAGAACGTTGTTCGGAAAATTGGGCTCCGCTGGAGGGCACCGCTCCATGGCAAAAGCTGTCTTGCCACTTAAAGAATTCAAGAGCGGTTTGAAAATAAAAAATATGAAACAGATCGGGGAGAAGCTTTTTGATATGCTCAGCAACGAGCTTGCGGACGAACTGTAAAGGTTGCAAAAAGGAAATTAAATCCTTGACCGTTTATTGCGTAATAAACTACAATGCCCAATTCTACATGATACGGACGTATAATTAATCAGCTAATTATTGTATATCAGACGCTTCGGAATGCTCCGAAGGCTTGTAGGTAATATATAGTCAGGAGGAATATTGCAGGTAAGGGTTGTTAACCAGAGGGTGGACCAGGCTCTTAAGGCTCTTAAAAGACAGCTTTTAAAAGATGGGCTGTGGAAAGAGTTGAAAAAAAGGAGAGCGTACGAAAAGCCATCCGCCAAGCGTAAACGAAAACAAAAAGAAGCGCTTAAAAAACGCAGGAAAAACCAGTTTAAAGTTTATATCTAGCGGAAAATTCCTTGGGCGACAGTTTCCTTTTAGCCCCCCTAGCCGTCAAGGATAATCGCTTTACCTTCGCAAGCATTTCGGATCATGCGTTAAAACAGGAGAAATTTATGACAGAGCCAGCGCCAGCGCCAGCGAAAGAGGCTTATTTCGCCGACTTCAGTCTGGGCTGGGAGCTTGATAAAGCTCTCGATAAAATGGGATATAAAACCCCTACCCCTATCCAGGCTATGGCTATTGGGCATGGCCTTAAAGGGCGCGATATTATTGGCCAGGCCAGAACAGGCACCGGCAAGACCGCCGCGTTTGCCCTTCCCATTCTTGCGAAAATCAGTGATCGACGTCCAAGGTATCCTAAAGCTCTTGTCCTTGCGCCCACAAGGGAGCTGGCCTCACAAATACGTGACGAAATGGCAAAGCTCGGCGAGTATAAAAAAACGCGAATTATCGCAGTTGTTGGTGGGCGACCGGTAGATGAACAGTTACGTCGTCTGCGCAAGGGCGCCCATGTGGTGGTCGGCACTCCAGGCCGTATCCTTGATCTTAGCGATAGAGGGGCCCTTTCCCTGGACCATGTGGAGATCGCCGTTCTGGACGAGGCGGATGAAATGCTTGATATGGGGTTCATAGATGATGTAGAAGAGATATTGCGGAGAGCGCCGGAGGATCGGCAGACATTTCTTTTTTCCGCCACCACGGGAGACAGGGTATTGCAGATAGCTTTTAACCATATGATAAATCCGAAAATCGTAAGGATTAAAGAAACTGAAGAGGACCGGTCCAACATAAAGGAAATATTCCACCTGGTGCATCCGTCCGAGCGGATGGAGACGTTGCGGGATTCTATCGCCCGTGAAAGTGACGGTCAGACGCTTATATTCTGCCGCACCAAACGTGAAGTAGATAGTGTGGCGGAAAGATTGCAGAGCGCTGGCTGCTCCGTCGAAGCGATTCATGGTGACTATCGGCAGTCACGGCGTGACAAGGTTATGAAAAAATTTAAAGATGGGGCCATAAATGTCCTTGTAGCCACGGATGTCGCCGCTAGGGGAATCCATGTTAAAAATATCGCAACGGTAATCAATTATCGTCTTCCGGATGATCCTACAACATACGTACACAGAATAGGACGAACAGGGCGAGCCGGTAAATCTGGCGTAGCGATAACTTTATACACAATGGATCAGAAATATCTGCTCAACGACTTCCGCAGAAGGACAGGAGCCGGCGTTAGAAGATGATACTTACGGGTGTGATAAACCTTCGATATCTCCTGTTGTTTTGACACATGCGCTATGATTTGTTATCGTTCCTGATTTGATAGTTATGGCAAAAGATGTTGATGCCATTTCAAAATGGAGAGATAATGAGCGTTGAAACAGAATCAGTAAAGGGTGATATGAACGCCGACCTGTTGCGGCTTATAAGCCTCCAGAAGCTAGACTCGGAAATGCTCCGCAAGGAAAAACTCCTTAAAACCCTGCCAGAAGAGATTAAGCAAAGCTATTCAGATTGCGAAATCGCCAAAGAAAACCTTAAAGCATACGACACGGAAGCTGAAGCGGACAAAAAGCTTCAAAGAGAACTGGAAAGCGAAATAGAGGATATCCGAGAGAAAATAGCCAAGGACAAGGTGAAACTGCATGACGTTAAAACCAACGTCGAGTATCGAGCTATTTTAAAAGAAGAAGCGAACTATGAAAAGCGGATAAAAAAGATTGAAGACAGACAGCTTGAGCTGATGGAAAAATTTGAGAACCGGGGAGACTCGCGCGCCAAGCTTGGAAGTATTTTAAAGGAAGAGGAAAAAAAGTTCGCCATTGTAAAAAAAGAGAAAAACGAGGCTATAAAGCATGTCGAGCAAAAGCTTGAAGAGCTGAAGAAAAAACGTGGATCCACTATTTCCGATATAACTTCCTCAGTATTTAAGCGATACGAAAACCTTCTTAAAAGTCGCGAGGGGCTGGGAGTCACAACTGTCGTCGATAGGTTATGCTCAGGATGCAACCAGCTTATACCGCCACAGCTGTATTACATGGTTCGCACATCTGATAAAATCTACCAATGCCCGCATTGCAGCCGCTATCTCTATTTTATTGAGCCGGAAGATAGCGAAAAACCAGTTGAATAGCCATAATGGTTATATTGATGGTGTCGGCCTAAGCGTCGTGTTTGCGGAGAGAGCTTTACGGATATAAAATTCTCTTGTAATGGTTTAAGTTAGTTTTCTATTTTTAAAAAAGAGGTCGGTGGACGGCCGCTGGTCGGCGATCTAACGTCGGCGGGAGGAAAGTCCGGACGCCATAGAGCAGGGTACTCTCTAACGGAGAGCGGGGGCGACCCCAGGGAAAGCGCCACAGAAAATATACCGCTAACCGGGAGGCGACTTCCGGCAGTAAGGGTGAAATGGTGAGGTAAGGGCTCACCGCGGCGATGGCGACATCGCTGGCATGGCAAGCCCTGCCCGACGCAAGGCCGAATAGGGAAGCGCGCCACTTTTGTGGTATAAGGTTGCTCGCCGAAAGCTTCCGGGTCAGGCCGCTTAAGATCGCGCAGGCAACTGCGCGGCTAGATGAATGGCCGTCATCCGCTGTAATGGCGGAGACAAAATCCGGCTTACAACCGGCCTCTTTTATTTATTGTTATTAGCTGTAAATATTAATCGTTTTTGACAGAGTAAAAACATATGTCTACAGGTCTTGTATATCTTATAGGAGCGGGGCCGGGTGACCCTGGCCTTATTACCGTCAAAGGGGCGGAGTGTATCCGTATGGCGGATGTGGTGGTGTATGACTATCTTGCCAACCCGAAGCTGCTTGAATACGCGCGGGAAGACGCGGAGATAATCTACGTCGGTAAAATGGGCGGAAACCACACCATGAGCCAGTGGGAGATAAACGACCTGATAGTCGACCGTGGGAAAAAGGGAAAAATTATCGCCCGCCTTAAAGGAGGCGATCCTTTCATATTCGGGCGAGGAGGCGAGGAGGCGGAGGAGCTTGTCAAAGCCGGGCTGAAATTCGAGGTCGTCCCTGGCGTAACAGCCGCGTCCGCCGCAACGGCTTATTCCGGCATACCGCTCACTCATCGCGATTTCACCGCTTCGGTGGCTTTTATCACCGGTCACGAAGACCCGACAAAAGATGAGTCCAACATCCATTGGGATAAAATTTCGACCGGTATCGGCACGCTCGTTTTCTTTATGGGGATAAAAAACCTGCCTAACATAGTCGACAACCTTATAAAGAACGGCAGGTCGCCCGATACACCTGTGGCCATTATTCGCTGGGGCTCGACGCCTGAGCAACAGACGTTGATAGGCACG
>CAYNDB010000011.1:0-29117 GCA_964395915.1 uncultured Nitrospinota bacterium
GCCACAGCGGCGCCAGCCATTCCCTGAGCCTGTTTTTCGGCAGGCGCCATGTTTAAGAGCGGGATGTTAAACGTGCCATCCCTCCGTTTTAGAATGTTGACTATCGGGCCGTCCACCTCGAGGGAGGTGAAGGTAAGCGCTCCTTTCAGAGTCTCCCAGATATTTATTTTGGCGGTTAAATTTTTAGCGGCCACTATGGGGCGCCCCTTATGAGTGATTTTTAATCCTCCGATTGAGACACCTGCGCCGTCAAGGATCTGGAAATCTATTTTTTCCGCCGTAAACTCCGCTTTTATAGCGGTCGAGACCATTTTCTCTATTAGAGGTTTGTAATTATCCCAGTGGTAAAGGGTGTAGCCCATATATATGACGGCAAGAGCCAGGGCCGTTTTATATAAGCAACCGGCGCAGAAAGCTACCTTTCCGGCCCAGCTTTTTTTTTCGCTGGATTCTTCTGGGAGGTCCCCATTCGGGGATTTGGAGCTCATAGGCTTTATATTAGCAAAGCCAGGGTAATATAGAAAAAAAGACTTTAAACGCGCTTATTCCACGCGTCATATAGTTAGAACTTTTCCACCAGTCGCGCCGCCTTGCCTCTCAAGCCTCTCAGGAAGTAAAGCTTGGCGCGGCGAACTTTTCCGGAGCGAACGACATCGACTTTTTCAACTCTGGGGGAATGGAGAGGAAAAATTCGCTCTACACCGACGCCAGAAGAGGTTTTACGTACGGTAAACGTCTCTCTCACACCGCTATTCTTCCTGGCGATCACAACGCCTTCAACCACCTGTATACGCTCTTTTTCTCCCTCAACAACACGCATATGCACTTTCACCGTGTCGCCGATAGCAAATTCGGGAACGGTATCTTTCATATATTGTTTTTCGACAAATTCTATCGCGGTCATTTTTCTTTATCTCCAATAATCGTATATCCCAGAAGCCTGTCCAGTATTATGGCGACTGCGCTTCGCACCGGAAGGTGGTTAAAATCCCCAACTCCCTCGATCGGCTCCAATCTTAAATCCGTCATTTCCATAACAGATGGCGCCAACCCGTGACCCGTGCCGAACAGTAATACCGCTCGATTCATAGACTCAAGACGCTCTCTAGCATCACTGTAGGTGGCGCATCCGCCTCCTACAGGCTCCTTGGCTCCGGTGGTGATAATCGACACCTTGCCATCGCCGAATTGGAAATTATCTATCATGTCATCAATGCTGTCAACAACTTTCACTGAACGCAAGGCGTCTTTGCGATGCGGGTTATGCCCCCCCCCGGCCCCTTCAATCCAGTGTTCCGTTAATCTTTCAACCAGCCTTTTTTGGGCGTTAAGCGGGGTTATAATAAAAAATTCCGGCACACCGTATGTCCGGCAAATTCTTGCGATATCATGCACGTCAAGAGTTGTCACAGAGGAGGTGACCACATCGCCTGTTTTATTCAGCACCGGGTGGTGGACAAGACCTACCGCGAGCTTGGCTCCAAGATTCGAAGCCACTATGATTCGCTCTCACGCAAGATATTTTTCACCATAAGCTTTTCTTTATCAGTAAGTTCAGCTAAATCCAAAAGGTCAGGGCGACGTTGGGCCGTCCTGATGACAGATTGTTCTCGCCGCCACTCCTCGATCTTTTTATGATCGCCGGACAGCAGGACATCGGGGACTTTCAAACCCTCATATTCATCCGGGCGTGTGTAATGCGGATGCTCAAGCAGGTGTCCCGTATGCGAATCGTTAACAGTCGAGAGCTCTTCTTTTACAACGCCCGGCTTGAGCCTTGCCACTGCGTCCACTAAAACCATCGCTGGTATCTCGCCGCCTGTCAGCACATAATCGCCAATGGATATCTCCCTGTCGGCGCACAATGTTCGCACACGCTCATCCACCCCTTCATACCGTCCGCACAAGATGATAAGACCCGGAGCCTCGGATAGTTCTATCGCCATTTTCTGGTCGAACACTTCTCCCTGCGGCGTCATCAATATAACCTGCGCCTCTTTGTTTTGTTCACGCAGTTCATCGACAGCTTTTACGAACGGCTCTACTTTCATCACCATCCCGGCTCCGCCACCGTATGGGGAGTCGTCGGTTGTGTGATGTTTGTCGTATGTCCATTTGCGCAGGTCGTGAACACTTACGCTGATTTTCCCGCTCTCAACGGCGCGTCCTATTATGGAGTGGTCGAGCGGCCCTTTAAACATTTCCGGGAAGATTGTTACTATGTCGAATCGCATAACATTACTCAACTTCTTCCATCAGCTTCATCACAATGCGGCCTTGTTCAAGATCAACCTCTTTAAGGGTTTCAGACATGCATGGTGTGAGTATCTCGCCTCCACCGGGAGTTTTTATTTCCCACACATCTTTTTCTCCTGCGGAGAAGAATCCTTTAAGCTCGCCCAGAAGTTTCCCATCCGGGTCGTATACAGGTAGTCCTACGATCTCCTCATAATAATATTTTCCTTTGGGCAAATCCGGTATAAGATTTCTTTCGGCAAGAAGCGTGCATGGAGTGAACTCGCGGATTTTTTCGGGAGTGTCCACACCGTTTAATTCGACGATATTCATCTTCCCGCCGCGAACCATTTTGAGCTTCAAACTAAAAGCTTGCGCGCCGGACTCCGGCTCTATTATGAGATCACGCCCAACGAGACTTAGAACGGCTTCTTCAAAATATGGTTGAAGCTTGATTTCTCCATGGACACCGTGCGGTTTTATTAATCTGCCGATGGCGATTTTCAATTTTCTCGATATTAGGCTTGCAGGCTTACCGGGTATATTCGAGCGATATCACTCTTCATCCGGCTCCAATATTTCCAGTGACGCCTTGGTATTATTCTTCAAGGCGGAAGCGCTGATGATAGACCGCAAGGCCGAAGCTGTTCTGCCGCGTCGGCCGATAACTTTGCCAAGGTCGTCAGGATCCACCCGCAAATGATACTCTGCCGCCTCACCGCTCTCATCGCTTGTCACCTCCACCTCATCCGGGTGGTCGACAAGCTCCTGGGCAATGTGCGCTATTAATTCTTTCATAAGCCTCTCACAATAAAAATGATCGTTGAAAGTAAAATTCTGGCTACCTAGCCACCGCAATGCCCTGCTTTTTTAACAGGCTGCGAACAGTGTCAGAAACCTGAGCCCCGGTCTTAAGCCAGTATTCCACACGCTCAGGCTTGAAGCTTACCTGGTTCTCAGTTTTGTTAGGGTCGTAATGCCCCACAATCTCCACTTCCCGTCCGCCGTCCCGTGGGTTGCGTGAATCGGTCGCCATAACTCTATATATCGGTTTTTTCTTTGTACCGATTCGCTTTAATCTCAGTATTACCGCCAATCTATCCTCCAGGTTAAAATTATTGCCCCATGCCAAGTCCGGCAAATGGGTTCATCATCGATTTATTTCCTTTTTTCTTTCCAAAAGATTTCATCATTTTTTTCATCTTCTGGAAATTTTTCAGCAATTTGTTCACCTCCACAAGGTCCAGCCCGCTCCCTCTGGCTATCCGCCTTTTTCTGGAGGTGTTTATCATACCCGGCTGCGCTCTTTCTTTCAACGTCATAGAGCTTATTATCGCTTCAACCCTTACGAGTTCCTCTGGATCAGGGCTTGCGTTCTTCATTGCGGAGCCCATGCCCGGGATCATTTTCATCAGCTCATCCACCGGCCCCATCTTTTTAATCATCTGCAGCTGCTCTAAAAAATCGTTCAGGTCGAACTGGGCGGACATCATTTTAGCCGCCTGTTTTTCAGCCTTTTTCTGGTCTATATTCTCCTGCGCTTTCTCCACAAGGCTCAACACATCGCCCATGCCGAGGATACGCCCGGCCAGCCTGTCTGGATAAAACGGTTCGAATTCGTCTATCTTCTCGCCCACACCGACGAACTTTATCGGCACGCCCGTCACATTTTTAATCGATAACGCCGCGCCGCCTCTGGTATCACCGTCGAGCTTCGTCAATATCACACCGGTCATGCCGATTATCTCGTTGAACGTTTTGGCGACGTTTACAGCGTCTTGCCCTGTCATCGTATCGGCAACGAACAAGATTTCAGTCGGGTTGACGGCGTTCCGAATATCTTTTAGCTCCTCCATCATCGTGTCGTCGATATGGAGGCGGCCGGCTGTGTCCACAAGAAGCACGTTGGCGTTATGTTTCGACATCGAGGCTAAGGCTTGCTTGCAAATATCGACAGGTTTCATCTCCGTTGTAGAGTTGAAAACAGGGATATCGAGCTGTTCACCCAAAACTTTAAGCTGTTCGATAGCGGCGGGGCGGTATACATCGGCAGGGACAAGCATGGGCCTGTACCCTTGTTTTAAAATCCATTTGGCAAGTTTTGCGGCGCTGGTCGTTTTACCGGAGCCTTGAAGACCGGTCATCAAAGCCACTGTCGGGCCGCGTTCCGCAAAGGTAAATTCGGAAAGCTCTCCGCCCAATATGTCTACCAGCCGATCGTGTACGATCTTTATCATATGCTGGCCGGGGTTGATTCCAGGCGCCGTCCTTGTTCCAAGCGCTTCTTTGCCGATATCGGCTATGAACTCTTTTACAACGCCAAGGTTCACGTCCGCTTCCAGCAGAGCCATGCGCACGTCGCGCAAAGCCTCGGAGACGTTTTCCTCTGTAAGCTTGTGTAGCCCCTGGAGCCTTTTTACAACTCCTTCAAACTTATCGCTTAAATTTTCAAACATTTATCTTTTTATTATGATGCTGTCCATGTTCAGATACGCTCAGAGTCTCAAAACCCCGAAAAAATGGAATAGAGAAGTTTATCAGGTGGCGTTGAAGATGTCCAATATAGGTCTAAAAGAGTAGTGTCTCAGTTTGAATTTTTTCTATTGTTGAGATCCTTCCCCTTCGGCTCAGGATGACAGAGGGCGGTTTACAAATCGCCCCTACCACACTCCAGGTTGTCATTCTGAAGAGCTTATGCGACGAAGAATCTCTACAATTGAAATTCAATAGAGTCATTATTTCAAACTGAGACACTACTTGTTGCGGCGATACTTCCCTTGGGAAGGAGAAGTGGGGATGAAAAAATTAAACACGCTTCTATTTGTTTCTTATGGTATATATTTTTTTAATTACTTTTTTGAATTTATACTGTTTTGGGGTTTAGAAAGAAATGAACCAAGGACAATGCCCTGTTTGTGACTATGGAAACGTTGCGCTTAATTCTAGCGGAGCGTTAGACCAACTCTATCACTATGACTGTCCTAGGTGCGGTCCTTTTACGATTACTGATTACGCTCTCATTGAAATTGAAAACATACAAGAACATTTCAAAATAAAACTTTCAGCATGGATTAGGGAAAAAAAAGAATTTAAAGAATCACCCCCTAAAATAACTTCATACACAGTAAAAGGTGAGATGGAGAATCTTCCAAATTATTCGGTAGCCGAAAAACTAACAAAACTTTTACAAGTAATTAAGAAACGCTCTGGTCATTTAGGAGACCTTGTTGAGCTTACGAGTGAAACTGATTTCCCTGTTGCATGGGCTGAAAATAAGGATGAACTATTTTATTTGGCTAAAGGGCTAAAAAGAAAAGGGTATCTTGAGCCTTTTGATGATACGTTTACAAAAACCACTTGTATACTTACCGCTGAAGGTATTGAGCACCTAGAAAAACAACCACATAAGGAAAGTTTTGGAAAAATTAACCATCGATACATTGTTGGACAAGCCAACAAATGCGATACGAAAATTTCTGACGGTGACAATGATGGCGCGATTACAAATGCCCGGACTCTTGTAGAGGCTGTTTTAAATGAAATTCTGATAAAAAACGGCGAAGATTCGCATAATTTTAATGGTGATTTACTAAAACTATACAAGCGTGTTCAAAAAATCCTGGATCTTGAACCAAACAATAAAGACGTTGATGACACTCTAAATCAATATTTACGCGGCCTGATAGGCGTAGTCTCTGGTTTATCCGGCCTACGGAATAAAATGAGCGACTCTCATGTTCAAAAAGTTAAACCCGAAAAGCGTCATGCAAAATTGACCGTAGATTCAGCAAAGACTTTAGCGGAGTTTTTGTTCGAAGAAATGATTGCTATGCAGGACAAGGTGTCATCCCGGACTTGATCCGGGATCTCGCTGTACCCCACGGGATGCCGGACTAAATCCGGCATGACATTCTAAAGGAGCGGTTGGTTCGCCCTCTCGCTTGCGCCCCACCGCGAAAAGCGGGGGAGCGCAACAACAAAAGACCTACAGAAACGGATTCGCGTATAGCAATATCAGCACTACGACCAGTGTATAAATCACCAGCGACTCGATCAAGGCAAGTCCGATAAGCATGTTGGTGAATATGCGTCCGTAGAATCCTGGATTGCGCGCCATCGCGTTCACAGCTCCGGAAACGGCGTTACCCATGCCGATACCGGCTCCACCGGCGGCCAGCCCCAGCCCGACAACACAGCCGAGCGCTATATAGCTGAAAAAGCCCGCATACCTGCCTTCACCACCGGCGATTGCGGCTCCATCTGACGCAAAACCCAGCGCAGGCGCCAGAACAATCGCCATAAAGCCGATGAGACCGACGATTTTCAATTTACCATTCACTTTAAATGCCCTCCTTTAAAAGCTTGATAACCTTAGTTATATAGTTTTTGTTAATGCGCTTCTTCGAGCGCTCCCGATATATAAACCATTGTCAGCAGAATAAATACAAGCGTCTGCAAAATTCCCAGTAAAAAAGTTAAACCGATCATGGGTATCGGCAGAAAAAGCGGGACGAGAAAGCCCAACACCAGAATCACCAGTTCGTCGCCCCGGACATTGCCGAACAGGCGCACAGCCAGAGTCAACGGCCGCGCCAGGTGCGAGATAACCTCTATCGGAAACATAAGGGGCATCATCCACCATACAGGGCCGAGAAAATGTTTGATATATCCGATCCCATGTCTGGAGACTCCGACAGATTGATAAAGAATGAACACCGTCAGCGCCAGCGCAAGATTCGTGTTTACATTAGCGGTAGGCGAAACGGCGCCTGGAATGAGGCCGATCATATTACCGCAGAAAATGAAAAAAGCCAGTGTGCCGATAAGCGGGAAGAAGCGTCGACCGTCCTTTCCCAATATCGAGTCGACAAACTGGGAAAGCTCCACAATGATCATCTCAAGAACGTTTTGGAGGCCGGAGGGGATGAGCTTGAACCCTCCACGAAGCGCAAGCGCAAGAACGGCGAATCCGATCATTATCACCCAAGTATAAGTAACATGGGGGTAATGCTCAAACCCCGGTACGACTATATAATTAATAGGCTCTTTCATGTTTTTCCAAATGAAAATGTCTGCCAATCAGCAGAAACCATACGACAATTGATAAAAGCGTGATCGACAATCCTGCGATAAGAGCTGGCGCATTGATGACGTCCGCGTTCATAAACAAAACGATGGCGATGGCAATAAGGATGAACCGAACGAAAAAGGAGACAACCGCCATTCCTCTGGCGGATTGAGCCGGGACTTTTTCACTAAGGATGGCTCCAAGAAAACGTTCAAGATAAAGCAGGTTGCCAAAAGCGATGCCGCCGCCTAAAGCTACCGAGAAGGATATATCCGCCCTGTTAAAAGGAATTGTAGCCGCAACCGCCAGAAAATACAGAATGCCATAACATCGGCGCAAGCTTGAGTTGTTATTTGTCATAAAGCATTTTTTCTCAATTAAGAAAGGAAGGACATTTCCTTAGGCCAGGCAAATTAGAAATCCTTTAATCGCTATTATTAAATAAATCGTTCTTCACGGCTGTACGGTATATGTTCAAAAATCCTGCCGCAACGCCCAAAAAAAGAAATAGTATCATAAACCATGGCTCTGTTTTTAGCCAACGATCTAAAAAAAGCCCGGTCGCAAACCCTATAATAACGGAGACAACCATCTGTACTCCCACCGTTCCCAATATATAGAAGTTTTTGTAAACTTTAAATTTACTGTCACTATCCTTTTTGTCAGGATCTTTATCTATGGGCATCGATGTTTAAGCCGCCGAGCTCTCATTTAATAACCGAACCGAAATTCAGCATAAAAAACTCGCTGACTGTAGCAACCTGGAAGGTTTAGTGTCAAGAGTTTTCTAGGGGTGAATTCAGGTTTAAAAGAGTTTTAAATATTTCGCTCGACGATATAATCAGCGGTGGAAATCAGGGCATTGAGGTGGTTAGACGGCTCGAACCCTGAAAGACCCAGCTTTGCGGTATCAAGATATTCACGCGCCAGGTCCATGGTGTTGGCAATTGCGTTATATTTGTTCAGTATTTCTATAACTCCGCTCAGGTTTTCCTCTGAAATATCGCCAGAATCCAGAATAGCGTAAATGGTTTCTTTTTCCTTTTTGTTCGCTTCTTTTAACGCCAGAATCAGCGGCAAAGTGATTTTCCCCTCGGCTAGATCGGCTCCCAGAGGTTTACCCCAGGCTTTGGCTTCACCTACATAATCGAGCACGTCATCGACAAGCTGGAAAGCGTACCCGATACCTTTCCCGAATTCCGCAAGCGCTTCTTCTTTTTCTTTTACCGCTCCACCCAGTATCGCGCCGATTTTGCAACACGCTTCTATAAGGGCGCCTGTTTTTCGGTAAATTGTGTCCAGATAAACCTTTTCGGTTATCTCCGTATTCATTGTGTTTACAAGCTGCAGCACCTCTCCCTCCGCCAGACATTTGGTGGCTTGCGATACCGCCTTGATAATGCGGATATCGTTGTCGTCGCTCATCATCTCAAATGACTTGGCAAAAAGAAAATCTCCCACAAGCACAGACGCCTGGTTGCCGAACTTAATATTTGCAGCGTCCGCTCCACGTCTGATATCGGCTTCGTCCACCACATCGTCATGTAGCAGGGTGGCCGTGTGAATGTATTCGACAACAACCGAATGGGTGATGTGTCTCGTCGACCCTGTATATCCGCACAACCGCGCGGATACGATGGCAAGCAGGGGGCGGATGCGTTTTCCCCCGCCAGTGGCAAGGTATGCGCTTACAGTCGGGATTAAGGTGACATCGGTCTGGAAATTTGCAAGTATTTCCGTTTCGACTTTGGCAAGGTCGTCCTTATAATCATCGACGATCTCTTTATAGTCCACACCAGGGGCTGTATGAGACTGCGCCTGAACATGATGTGTCAAAATATTTTTCTCTCAATAGGTATAACTGCGAGTTCAAGATTAGTATGATGTAGAAGCTCTTTAGGTGTCAAGAGGGTTAAACTATCTGTAGCGGGTCAATTCAATATCAATGTTTTTCAGTATCATTTTATTGAGAGGATTTACTTTGCGCCTGAAGCCTTCTTTGTCGCATAAGCTTCCAGGGACAGCTACCTTATGTCATCCTGATCCGAAGGGGAATGATCTTGTCGGCATTCTTTTTTCGAGTCCAGGCTCTCAAGGGGAAAACGATGCGAGGTCATACCTAGAAAAGTAGTTTTAACAGCGGATAAACTTTCCTCAGGGTATTTTTTGTGTTTCCTTTGTGACTTTCGGGCAAGATGCAGCTTTGGTTTGTGAGGCGAGACGCGCAAAGCTTTTCGCGCTACATCGTCAATGGTATGAACGGTACTAGCCATTTTCTTACCCTTGTCTGTTTTTTTCACCTTGATTGCATAGTTCTGTGCCATGTTTAAACAATTATGTATCATGGCGTTTCTAAGCCTCCAAGGACATTTGTCTGGGGTTGGGATTGGCTCTATTACGGCAATAACATATCAAGGTTGACTTTGGCCGGTTTCGCGGCTTAACCTTGCTGATAAACAAAGAATTAGAAAGCTTAAAGGCGTAACAATGAACAACACATCGACAATAGAAAACAAAATAAGCATAATTGACTTTATTCGCGAATGTGAAGCTAAAGCGCTTGCGGATAACCCTTTAGGCTGGGATGAAGCTGTAAGCCTTATGGGCCTTGACTCGTCTTATATATTCGACCTTATAGCCGCGGCGAACCGTGTCCGCCGCCATTACAAGGGAGACGAGGTTTCCCTATGTTCCATCATCAACGCCAAATCGGGGAAATGTCCAGAGGATTGCGCGTTTTGCTCGCAGTCCGTCCATGCGACAAGCGATATTCCCGAGTTCGATATGGTTTCCAGGGAGGCCATTATCGACGGCGCTCGTGACGCTATAAAATCCGGAGCGCATAAATTCGGTATCGTAACTTCCGGCTACGGCTTTGCCAACGGAAACGGCGAAACCGATCTTGACCAGATACTTGGCGCTGTAACGGAAATGAAAAATGGCGTAGGTGTCCATCGGTGCGCGAGCCTCGGCGTGATAGATGAGGAAGCCGCTTTGAAGTTAAAGAATGCAGGTCTTCTGGAATATCATCACAATCTAGAGACCGCTAGATCGTTTTTTCCAAGCATTTGCTCCAGCCATGATTACGAGGATGATGTCGCCACGGTAAAAGCAGTGAAAGCCGCCGGGCTCAGGATTTGTTGTGGTGGTATCTTCGGAATGGGTGAGAGCGTCGAGCAGAGGGTGGAGCTTGCGTTTACATTAAAGGAGCTGGATGTCGATTCTGTCCCCTTAAACTTTCTAAACCCTATCGAGGGAACCAAACTCGAAAAAGTTGAGCCTTTAGCTCCTTTGGAAATCCTGAAAATCATTGCCGCATACAGGATGATACTGCCTGCGAAGGATATAAAAGTCGCTGGCGGGAGAGAGAAGAACCTGCGCGACTTGCAAAGCCTTATTTTCGCCGCGGGAGCGAATTCCACAATGGTTGGGAACTACCTGACAACGCACGGTCGCTCTGCCAATGAAGATTTGCGAATGATAAGTGACCTTGGGCTTACCGTCAAAGAATGTGACTGAGCCATTTGACGAAAAACTTGAACGGGCGAAACGGGATGGGCTTCTGCGGTCGTTGCGTGTGGCGGAATCTTGCAACGGTCGTTCAGCCATAATCGATGGCAAGGAAGTCATCCTCTTTGGCTCCAACGACTATCTTGGCTTGGCGAACCATCCGGACATAAAGAACGCCGCAATCGATTGTGTGAAGAAGTATGGATGGGGTAGCGGCGCCTCACCTCTCATTTCGGGCAGAACGGCTCTTCATGAAAAATTCGAAGAGAAAATCGCATCCTTTCTCGAAAAACCGGCGGCCCTCATGTTCAGTTCCGGTTACTCAGCCAATGTGGGCGTCCTGACAGCGCTTATGGGCCGCGATGATGAAATATTCGCGGACAGACTGTGCCATGCCAGTATCATCGACGGAGCCAGGT
Organism: uncultured Nitrospinota bacterium; assembly: GCA_964395915.1. Taxonomy (GTDB): domain Bacteria; phylum Nitrospinota_A; class UBA7883; order UBA7883; family JAJRTC01; genus CAYNDB01. The sequence continues at coordinate 11,233 of CAYNDB010000011.1, forward strand.
TTTCCGGAGCGAAGCTTAAAAGGTTTGCGCACAATGATATTGATTCGCTGACAAATCTTCTGGGAAAAGGGGAGGGGAGGGGGAAAAGGCTGATCGTGACCGATGGCCTCTTTTCCATGGATGGTGACAAGGCTCCGCTAAAAGCGTTGGCGGAACTAGCTTCGGTCAACGGCGCAATGCTGATGGTGGACGACGCGCATGGGTTTGGCGTGTTTGGGCCTGATGGCCGGGGGACCGTTCACGAGGCCGGAATCTCTGAAATGGTGGATATTCATGTTGTGACGCTTGGCAAGGCGTTGGGTGGAGCTGGTGGCGTAGTTCTTGGCTCCCGCAAACTTATAGATGGTTTGGTTAACTTTTCACGGTCGTACATATATTCAACCGCTCCTCCATCAGCGGCGGCTTGCGCCGGAAGCGCCGCATTGGAGATTGTTTCAGGTTCGGAGGGAGATCGCCGTCGTGGCGCGCTATTTTCTAATGTGGAAACTATATTGTCCGGGCTACGAAAGCATGGGGCCGAAATTGGAGACGGGAAATCGCAGATTATTCCCGTGACCATGGGATCGGAAGAAAAAGCGCTTGATTATGCAAAGTTTTTGCTGGAGGGAGGGGTATTTGTCCCCGCAATAAGGCCTCCCACTGTGCCCCCGAATAGCTCCAGGCTGAGAATATCGGTTATATCGGAACACACGTGCGACGATTTGTTTCAATTTCTGGATATTTTTGGTAGAATAACTTTGGTAGAATAATTAGGTAATACAGTGAAAAACAAAGAAATAACGCTTACTTAAATAAGGTCGTATGGTAGCTCCCCCTGACAAGAAAAAACAGAAAATTCTAATCGCCGATCCGCACGAAACGAGCCGTAACGTTATCACGATCATGCTCCACAAACTGGGGTATTGCACCGTTTTAGAAGCCGCCGATTGTGAAGAGGTGAAAAAAATTGTGGCTCAAAACACCCGAAGCAACAGCGGCATGTCCGGGCTTCTTGGAAAATCCGCGCCTGGTGAAGTTTGCGATCTTGACCTTATCATTCTCGATTGCTCGCTCAAACCTGGTTCAGGCATGGAGTATCTCCGTTTATTGCGCAAAAAGTTTCCGCCGGATCAGGCGCCTGTCCTGTTTATAGCGATGAAGGGAGCCGAATATGATTTTGCTGAAGCTACCGACGCCGGGGCCAACGACACACTGCAAAAACCTTTTTCGCAAAATGTTTTTGCCGCTAAATTGGCCACTCTGCTCGGTTCGTCGAAGGCTCCTGTTGTAAAGTCATTCGCTTTCGGAGCCGACGCGGGGAAAAAGAAAGAAGTCAAAAAAGATAAACCTGATGTATATAACGAGCCAGCGGCGAAAAAAGTGTCCGGCTCAGTTTTAGAGGCGAAATCGAAGACTGGCGGCGGGAACTCTTTTTACGGGGTTGGCGCCCAAAAGGTTCAGTATTCAACTGACGGGGAGCCGACCGCTACTGTAACAAACGGCAAAATTGATGATCATTATCAAGAAAGAGTGAATGTTATAGGCGGCGGGGTGAACTGTTACTGGGCAACAGGTATCGAGGGACGGGACGAGGTGAAGCTTGAATATCTGACGCCCACGGGTAAACGCACCGGCATGGAAGCTAAGAAGGTTCCGTTAGAGCAATTCATGTATACGTTCTATCTGTGCGAAGAGTATGGGTGTCCGATAATGGAGAGGGTCAGTAAACAGGAGGCGGGTTAATAAGACTATCTCTCGCAGTGTCCGGTTTTTCTAAAATCAGTATACCGCCAATGTTCCCGCGTCCCCTTCCTCTACGTTACCAATAACAGAAGCTGTCTCATCACCGTTTTCCCTCAACCGTTTAACGAGCGTTTCGGAGCTATCCAAAGGAGCCGCCATTAAAAGGCCTCCGGAAGTTTGCGCGTCGCACAATACCATGACGTTTTCATGCGTCACACCGGCGCCTATGGAAAGACGGTTCTTCACCCAGTCATAATTTTTCTCTCCGCCCCCTTTTGTGCCTGATATGGCAAACGACTCTATTCCGTCAAATTTCGGTACGTTGAAATAGTTGATAGAGATTTTTACAGAAGAAGCTTCCGCAATGTTCAACGCATGCCCTAAAAGCCCATAGCCGGTCACGTCCGTACAGGCGTGAACATCGAATTCCTCCATGACCTCTGACGCCTTTTTGTTCAGCCGCATCATGCTCCGTTCAGCCTCCTCGTATACTTCAGCGGGTATGGCTGAGCCGCGGGTTTTAAGCGCCCCTGCTAGTGAGCCTTTCATTTTTGCAACGTTGCTCAATATCCCCGTACCAATCTTTTTGGTTAAAACGATGACATCGCCAGGCTTCGCGTCGGTATTGGCTATCATTTTGTCCGGATGAACAACGCCAGTCACAGCCAAGCCGTATTTCGGCTCGTCGTCCTCCACGCTGTGTCCGCCAAGCAGAACCGCCCCGGCTTCTTTTACCACATCGGCCCCGCCGCGCAGAATCTCTCCAACGACATCCATCCCCAACGAGCACGGAACGGCAAGAATGTTAAGAGCTGTGACAGGCTTTGCCCCGATGGTATACAGGTCGGATAAAGAGTTTGCCGCGGAGATTTTGCCGAACCTGTATGGGTCGTCAACGATGGGTGTGAAAAAATCTACGCTCTGCGCTATGGCAAGGTCGTCGCTGAGTTTATACACACCGGTATCGTCACCGGCGCTGAACCCGTACAGCAGGTTAGGATCGGTAAAAGGCGATATCCTATTCAAGGCTTTACGCAGGTCCTCCGGACCCAGCTTGGAGCCTCAACCGCCGGCTTTGGTCATTTTTGTCAGGAATATTTTCTTTTCTGTCATTGCTTTAACTATATATAACTGTTTGGCGACTACTTTATAACTTCCAGCGCAAGAATTCAGCGAAATTTTCAGGGATTACTTTCTTTCCCCTAAGGAGTGAGTATTAGAGGTGGGTGTGTCAATTGTCATCCCGCGCTTGACGCGGGATCTCGTGGCCTAACTATCGAGGTGCCGGACTAAATCCGGCATGACAAAAAAGTTTTTTTATGTCCCCTTTCCTGGAGGAAAATTTTTTTCAGGTGAAAGAACCCATTTCGCGAAACTTTTTTCTTCGCCGCCATACAAGCTCGTTTGGAGGTACGGAAGATAGTTCGTCCAAATTGCGTCGCAACACACGTCGAAGAATGGACGCGGCGTTTTTATGATCCCTGTGCGCGCCGCCTATCGGCTCTTTTATAATTTCGTCGATGATCTGGTTTTTAAAGAGGTCTTGTGCGGTAAGTTTCAGAGCTTCGGCGGCTTCCTCCACCTTTTCGCAGTTTTTCCACAAAATCGCGGCGCAACCTTCCGGAGTGATAACAGAATAGATGGCGTTTTCCAGCATCATGACACGGTTTCCAACACCAAGGGCGAGCGCCCCGCCAGAACCACCTTCTCCTATTACAACGCTTATGACCGGAATGGCAAGGCGCGACATTTCAAAAAGGTTTTTAGCTATAGCTTCAGACTGGCCCCTCTCCTCGGCGCCGATTCCGGGATATGCTCCAGGGGTATCTATCAGGGTAACAAGCGGACGGTTGAACTTTTCAGCCAATTTCATGAGCCGCAAAGCTTTGCGATACCCTTCAGGATGTGACATGCCGAAATTCCTGCGGATGTTCTCTTTTGTGTCCCGGCCTTTCTGGTGACCGATTATCATGACCGGCCTGCCATCGAGCCTGGCGAATCCGCCGACTATAGAGACACCGTCGCCAAACGTTCTGTCGCCATGGAGTTCGATGAAGTCTGTGGTCATGTACTTTATATAGTCGAGGGTGTATGGCCGGTTGGGATGTCGGGCCAGCCTTGTGCGCTGCCAGCGTGAAAGCTTGGAGAAGGTATCCCTCCTCATTTTTCTTGCCTTATGCCGGAGTTTTTTTATCTCATCGGAAAAATCGGCGCCCTCCGTGCCGGACATCTCGCGCAGCTCGTCGATTTTCTTTTCCAGTTTCACAATCGACTCTTCGAAATCAAGATAGTCTATGGTCATATTGTTCGTTTGCTATTTAGTTAATCTTCAGTGGCGTGATTTTGCGTATTAGTACAATTATTGAAAGAAATTGATTTATATTATAATCATAACAAGATAAATTCTTGAAATAATTATCACAGGAGTGAAGAACGGTGACCAAAATAAAGGCTGTATTTACAGCGGCGTTAGCTCTGACAATTATTATTCTCTTTTCTTCCATTCCAGCCGATGCCGGCTGGATACAGAAACACCGCGATGGTGAGACGTCTTTAATGTCCAAGGGGCGGGTTAAAGGGTTTTCGGAGTCCGACAGGGGTATGTGGACGATAATGGATATAAACAAGGGTGTGATGACCATCGTGGATGGCCAGCGCAAGCTCTATTCGAGTGGAACTGTTAACGAATTTTGCAAAGGCGCCGAGGCGATGCAGGAGAAAATGATGGCGAACATACCTCCCGAACAACGCCAGATGATGGAACAGATGATGAAGGGTAATAAGGCGGGGAATAAACCTGCCGTATCCATAAAGAAAATTGGCGCGGGCGGCAAGGTGGCGGGAATGAAAACGGTCAAATATAACGTGATGGTGGATGGAGCCCTTAACAGGGAAGTATGGGTGGCTCACGACGCGCCGATTTTTAAAGAAATGAAAAAGTACATGGGCAAGATAGCCAGGCTGTCGAGCGATATGCAAAGCTGTATGTCGGGAAGTTTTGGTCATGGCCAGTTTGATCTGGACGATTCGCCCGAGTATATGAAGCTTGAAGAGAGCGGTCTGGTGGTAAAAGAGGTCGCCGATGGTCAAGTGACGAATGAAATTATTTCTATTGAGAAGAAAAAAATTCCAGAGTCAGAGTTTCAGGTTCCCGCAGGTTATAAAAAAGCTCCACTCGCCGACTTTATGATGGGGCAGCTGATGATGGAGCAATAAAGCGGCTCAACAAACAAAATACTGTTTACAATTTGTCATGCCGGACCCAGATCCGTCGCCTCCCGATCTGAAAGCGACGCGATTCAATTCACCAATGACGGGATTCACTACATGTTTAAAGCCAGCCGCATCCAGCGCTGGATGATATTTATTTCCTGCGATACTCCGCTTTCGGCCAGAATTTTATCCCTCCTCGTGGAGTAAACCTACCTTCGACTGTAAGCCATACAGGGTCCAGCAGGTTTACAAGGTCGTTGGCGATACGGTTGACGCACGCCTCGTGAAATTCACCGAACATCCTGAATCCCTGCAGGTAAAGCTTTAAGGATTTGCTTTCGAGACAACGTTTATCCGGCTGATAGTCGATGACGATAGCTCCAAAATCGGGCTGGCCTGTTTTGGGGCATAAGCTTGTAAACTCCGGCGCTTCGATATGTATCACGCCTTCGGCGTTATTCGGGTTCATCCCGTCTTTTGTGAAGGGATTGTCGAACCATTCCAGGGTTGAGCTTTCCGGATAGTCGTAATCTGTTTTTGTTTCCTCCCCAAGATGCTTGAGCCCTTTGTGAAGGTCATTCATCTGTTTTTTTATCCTTCCGTTTTTTCGCTTGCAAGTCCGCTTGCCTAAATATAATGTTCATACTACTATAGCATCGAAAATAATCGCATTTCGCTCAAAACACGTTGTTCATGAGGCGCTTATGGGAAAGCTTAAAATTCTTGGTGGTGAAAACGGGCTGGACGAACAGGATAGTGTAAAGCGTTTATTCTTTGCCATCGATCTTTCTGATTTCATTGTATCGTCGGTTGAAAGGCTGATAGAAACATTCACAGACATACCGTCCAGATATATTCGCTGGGTAGCTCCTTCGAACCTGCATGTTTCGATAAAGTTTTTAGGTGAGGTTGAGAGCGATAAGTTACCAGCTATCTGCGATGTGGCGGAAAAAGTATTTGCTTCCTGCGGGAATATGCGGCTTACTGTAGAAGGGATGGGTATCTTTCCCAATCACGACAGGCCCAGGGTTGTGTGGCTGGGTGTGAAAGGTGAGACGGAAAAGCTTGTGGCAACGGAGTCACGACTTTCAGAACAGCTTGAAAACCTTGGGTTTCAAGCGGATCAAAGACCGTATGCCGCTCATCTTACTATAGGAAGGGTCAAAAACGATAATGTGCGTGGCAAGCTTGTCCGCCTTGTCCGCAAGCATCACGGAGTGGCGCTTGGCGATTTAATGGTAGACCATGTATCGTTGTATGAAAGTAAACTAAAACCTGGCGGCGCGATATATTCTGTGGTCAGAACATTTAAGCTGGCTGGAGACGCAGGGGATGGGAGTTAAGTAAGTGATAGAAATCGCAAAAATGAAAAAGACCTTCACCAACGCAAAACGCTGGTTGCTGGAAAGCATTCTGGCGATATGCCTGGCGCTTGGGTTCGTATTCATATTGAACGTAACTTTCGTCGAGGCCAATCAGGTGCTTTCTATATCGATGACCCCCACGCTGAAGGAAGGCGACTTTATAATAGTTAACAAGATCAAGTACGGTCTTCATATTCCGTTTGTTGACAGGATGCTTGTCGTATGGTCGAACCCGGAAAGGGGTGACGTGGTTACGTTTCTTCCTCCGGCGAATAAGCCGTTCGCAGACGGCAAGGTATATATAAAACGTATCGTGGCCGTCCCTGGGGACATTGTTGAAATCAGGGCGTCAGAGCTTTATATCAACGGTCTGCCGCTCTTGACTCACAGGCTTGGCGCCAGCAATATTTTCAAGGAATATATTGGCGAGAAAGGATACGAAGTTTTAAAGATAAATGAAAAATATTCCTTTGGCCCTTTTCGCGTTCCAGGCGGTTATGTATTTGCAGTTGGTGACAACCGGGACAGCAGCTACGATTCACGTTCATGGGGGCCCGTGCCGATAGAAAACATCACTGGCAAAGCGGAAATGATTTATTTCACCAAAACCATCTCCGATGGCCTGGCCAACATCAAGAGAATAGGCAACAGGCTGTAGCTTAAAATTCACGTTTTCTAATAAAAACGATCTCCCCCACATAGCCTGCCTCCACCTCCTCCATATCAGACGGGATTTTGAAAAGAGCGTTCGCATGTGTCATTGCGAGCATATGACCGGAGCCGTGATATCGTATGCGTATCGCCATGAATTTTTCTCCGTCCCAGTGAATATGGACCGGAATATATTCCTCCCTTGCGCCGGGCTTTCGTTTTACGCTACAGGCAAGCATAGCCTTTACCGCCGGGGAGCCATCTAACATCATTCCGGAAAATTTTAAAATGGCCTGTTTAATAAAAAGCTCGAATATGACCATGCCGGAAACCGGGTTGCCTGGAACACCGAAGACGTATTTCCCCCCCGGCGTCGCTCCAAATAGCAAAGGTTTGCCAGGCTTTACACGGACTTTGTGGAATATTTGTTTATACCCGGCTTGTTCAAGCGCGTTAGGAACAAAGTCCTTGTCGCCAGCCGATACTCCACCAGAGATAAGGAGAAAATCGTATGTTGAGCCCTGGGCGATTTTGTCGTTAAGGTCTTTTTCATTGTCTTTCGCCACTCCCAAAAGAGTTGGCTCAAGGCCCAGCGCAAGCGCCTGAGCAAACAGGGAAGGGCTGTTGGAGTTTCTTATCTGCCCCGGGGCGGGTTTTTGACTTGCCGGAACAAGCTCGTCACCAGTGCTGAGTATAGCCACTTTTGGCGCTTTGAAGACTTCCACAGGGTCACAGCCTACTGTAGCTAAAGCGGCCATTTCCGGAGCTTCAATTACATTTCCTGCGGACAAAACCTTTTGTCCAGCCTTAATGTCTTCACCTTTTAGAGAAATATTCTGGCCGTGTTTTATACTCTCTTTGATTTCAGCTTTTTCTCCGACCTCGACGAACCCGCCGGTTTTCTCCACCTGTATAATAGCGTCGGCGCCTTCCGGTGTCGGCGCTCCGGTCATGACCCTTGTAACTTTGCCGCTCTCGACACGTTTTTGCGGGAACGTTCCGGCCGGCACATATTCGGTCACTTCATAAAAGCCCGGCCCGTCTTTCGATACCACTGCGTATCCGTCCATCGTGGCGCGGTTGAAAGGTGGTATGTCGATATCAGATTCTACGTCCTTTGCCAACACACGGCCATACGCTTGCGTCAACGATACTTTTTCTATCGACGTGGCAGGCGTGATATGCTCACCAATAATTTTTTTCGCTTCTTCAACAGAAATCATGGCCTTTTGTACAGTGTGTATAGGCTTGTGTCAACAGGATAGAGATATGGTGTGTCGCGCGCGTGGAATTTGAGATCAGATATTGACGTAGCGGCGCCCCTCAAGGACAATGCCTATATGAATCAAAATGATAACGTTCCGTTGATCGATGTCGGCTCAGTCGTAAAACGATTTGGCAGGGTGACGGCTGTGGACAATGTAAGCTTTCGTGTCAACAGCGGCGAAGCTTTGTCTCTTTTCGGACCAAACGGCGCCGGCAAAACCACCTTACTGAGAATGATCGCAGGGTTGGTCAAACCGACCGCTGGATCGATCACAATAGATGGATATCCGCTCGACACACATCACGACAGCGTGCGCGGCGCGATAGGCTATATTTCACACCAGAGCCTTACATACGACCAGCTTTCCGCGCGTGAGAACCTGATGTTTTTCGCAAACCTTTATGGTGTGGCAAACCGTGACGATGTGGTGGACGGCTTGCTGAACGAAGTCGGGCTTTATAGCAGGGCGGATGATGTTGTCCGGACATTCAGCCGTGGAATGAAACAGCGCCTGTCGATAGCTCGCGCCATTGTCCACGGGCCGAAGATCGTGTTGCTGGACGAGCCTTTTACCGGGCTGGATCAGCACGCGGCGGAAATGCTCCGCAGGACATTGGCCCGTCTCTCCGGAGAAAAGCGAACTATAGTCATGATCACACACAACCTTACCGTCGGGATCGCGATGTCCACAAGAGTGGCTGTTCAGGTGGCGGGAAAGATAATGCTGGACAAGGCGACAAAGGATATCGATAAGGACGAGTTTCGCGAAATGTATTTCAATACCGTTGGGGAGGCCCACTATTAATATGAGCTTCTGGGCGGGAGTGATGGCGATTGCGCGCAAGGACTTGATGATGGAGCTGCGCGGGAAAGAAATTTTTGTAACGACGCTGATGTTTTCCCTCATCATTCTTGTGATTTTTAATTTCGCTTTCGATATGACCGCCATAAAGCCGGAGGATACAGCCGCCGGAGTGTTGTGGGTGGCGATACTGTTTTCCGGAGCGTTGTCGATGAACCGCTCGTTTCTCTATGAGCAGGAGGAAGGATGTCTTTCCGCCTTGATGCTGGCGCCTATCGACAGGAGCAGTATCTATTTCGGAAAATTGATAACAAACCTCATATTGACTCTGCTTAGCGTTTCGATACTTGTTCCGATATTCATGGTTTTGTTCAATATCAATATAATGGATCGGTTCGTATGGCAAATGGTTTCGTTTTTCCTTGGCGTCCTCGGGTTTATCTCGGTCGGGACGCTTATCGCTTCGATGTCTGTAAACTTAAGGGCGAGGGAGATGATGGGGCCGCTTCTGATGTTCCCGGTCGTCGCGCCTGTTGTGATTGCCGCCGTGCAACTCTCAGGCGGGCTTGTCCGGGGCGAGCCTATGGACGGGCTGTATGTGTGGCTTAAGATACTGATTGCCTTCGACGTGATATACTTGGTAATATCCTGGCTTGTTTTTGAGCATATTATAGAGGAATAACAGGTAAAATGAGCGTCATGCCGGGCTTGGTCCGGCATCTCGTCTTTGCTGAATGATATCCCTGATCGAGTCCGGGATGACAAATAATAGAAAGCTGATGATATGGATTTTGTAATTGCCGCATACTCGATAATTTGGGCCGTATTTTTTGTTTACATGTTCTATCTTGCCCGACGTATTTCAAGGCTGGAGCGTGACATCGCAAACTTCAAAAAATGAATTTCATCCGAAACAACATAAACGTCATATCGAGCGCGCTCGTTTTGGTTACGGCCGTGATGACGCTATTGTCCATATACATGATATTCATGTTTGCGCCGATGGAAAAGGTGATGGGGGCGCCGCAGAAAATTTTCTATTTTCATGTGCCGATAGCGATATCGTGTTATATAGGCTTCTTTATCACATTTGCGGGCTCTGTCGGGTATATGTGGACGAAAAACCTTGCGTGGGACAGGTTCGCCGTAGCCGGAGCCGAGGTCGGAGTTGTGTTCGCCTCTTTGATGATTGTAACCGGCATGTTGTGGGGCAAGCCGATATGGGGCGCGTACTGGACGTGGGACCCCAGGCTCACCACAGCTTTTATTCTCTGGCTGATCTTTGCAGGCTATCTTATACTTCGCACACGGGTGGATGATGAAGTGATGCGCGCAAAATACGCCGCTGTCGTCGGAATAATAGGTTACGCTGACGTGCCGCTGGTTCACTGGAGTGTAAAGCTGTGGTCGCGCGGAATACATCCTGTTATAGAGAAAACAAGCACGGACCCCGGAATGCATCCGGACATGTTTGTAACTTTCAAGATATGTTTTGTGACCATTTCTCTGTTGTTTATTCTCATGTTTATCCAGCGTGTCCGCTATGAGTTCCTGAAAGCGGACGTGGAGATATTAAAATCGTCCAACGGTTAAGCGCTTCCGATGAATAAATCGGGTTTTGTAACGCTAGCGGGTCGGCCCAACGTAGGCAAATCCACGCTGATAAACAGGGTAGTCGGCACAAAGGTCGCCATCACATCCCCCAGGCCGCAGACAACCAGAAACCGCATCGTAGGTGTGATGAGCAAGCCGGATATTCAGGTCGTCTTCGTAGACACGCCTGGAATCATGCGGGAAAAGTCGAAGCTCAACAAAATGATGGTGGGCGCCGCATTGAAATCGAGCGCTGAGGGCGACCTTCTTTTGTTCATGACGGACGCTTCCCGTCCGGATATCGACGCTGATAAATACGCCCTGAAAAGAATGGATAAAATAAAGGTTCCGCGCTTCCTGGTGATAAACAAAATCGATATTGTCAAAAAAAACGATCTGTTGGGGCTGATAGAGGAAATGATGAGTATAGCCGCGTTTGACGAAGTGTTCCCGATATCGGCTAAAAGTGGGGAAAACGTGGATGAGCTGGTTAAATGTATTGCAAGCAGGTTGCCGGAGGGGCCACGGTTTTATCCGGATGAAATGATTACAGATCAGCCGGAGAGCTTTTTTATAAGCGAAACTATCAGGGAAAAGGCGTTTATATTGTTGCAACAGGAACTGCCATATTCCACTGCGACGATGGTGGAGAAAATTGAGGATAAACCCAACGGTGTCACCGTAATATCAGCTTCTATTTTCGTGGAGAGAAAATCGCAGAAGGGGATTGTGATCGGCAAAAACGGCGCGATGCTAAAACAAATCGGCTCACTGGCCCGCAAGGACCTTGAAAAAAGATTGGGTGTAAGGATATTTCTTGAGCTTCATGTGCGGGTGAAGGAAAAATGGACGGGCGACACACGCAGCCTTTCAAATCTCGGGTACCGGAAAGAATAAGGGTGATATGCCGTTATACGAAACTCCGGCGCTTATAGTTCGATCGATAAAACTGGGTGAGTATGACAAGATAGTGACCTTTTTCACCCTCAAATTTGGCAAGATAAAGGTTGTGGCCAAAGGTTGCGTAAAGCCAAAAAGCCGTTTCATGGGCAGGCTGGAGCCTTTCGGCCATGTCAACCTGATAGCTTTCGGCAAAGAGGGGGCTACGCTTTTTCGTCTTAATTCATGTGATATCATCGAGCCGTTTATCGGGATGCGAAACGATTTCGATCTTATAAGCCGCGCCTATGTCTCCGCCGAACTTGTCGACGTTTGTCAAAAGGAGCGTGACGTAAACCGCCAGGGGTATACAACCCTTCTCGGGTTATGGCGTGGGTTGGACAAGGGAGCTTCCAAGCCGAGACAGGATATTATGCTGCGAATTTTTGAATTGAAATACTTGGCTTCGATCGGGTTTCGGCCAATGCTTGAAAAGTGTGTCGATTGCGGGGGAGCTGTGAAAGAAGCGGAGGTTGGCTTTAATCCTGAAAAGGGCGGGGTGGTGTGCGCCGATTGCCTGGGCGCGGACCCTGCGGCGCTCCGGACGATACTCGGCGCGGTACGGCTCATGTCGAAAAGCCTTAATATGCCTTTGGATAAGGTTGCGCGGCTTTCCGCGGGGATTGATATGGCCGAAGAGGTCGGACGCATCGTAAACGGTTTTATTGAGGCTACGCTTAGACGCGGCATGAAATCCGAAAGATTCTTGAAACTTTAGGTCGATTGATAAAAACGGATTATTTGCGGGTTACGATTGTAGGATTGCGGCGATTGAATTAGAATATTCTTCGTTCGGGCGATATTCAATGTTTTAATGATGCGCTTGGCGAATATTGATTTGATCCGGCTTTTATTGTTGTATTAATATAATTACCAATGGATGTTGTTATGTTTTGGCATTCGCATTAAAACTTTCAGCAGGGTGATCGGATGGATAAGGTTGACGAAGGCAAACTCAGTTCCTTTTTTGGCGAAGGAGTGACTCTTAAAGGCACGCTTAAGTTTAAAGGCCTTCTTCGCTTCGATGGTGAATTCGAAGGTGATATCACATCGGGAAACACTTTAATAGTTGGCGCTTCCGGGAAAATTCGCGGGAATGTAAAGATTGGCGAGCTTTATAATTTTGGTGGTATAGAAGGCAATATTGACGCCTCGAACAAAATATCACTTCATGCCGAAAGCTCCCTGTTCGGGGATATCAAAGCGCCATTTTTTGCGACGGAAGAAGGGGCGCATTTTCAGGGGGCTTGCGCTATGCCAGTTGATAAACGCCCTGCGGTATCCGATAACACCAGGCGGAAGCCCGCGCCAGCGCCCAAATCGTATGTTCTGTCGCCAACTATCGAGGCGGTGGCGGGGGCAAATAAGGTCAAATATGAAAGTGAATCTTCTTTCGGTATAAAAGCGGTTGTCGGGACTGTCGCTGTGGCGGCCATGGCGTTTGCCGGTTCGATGATTTTTTATGGCGACAAGCTTAACAAAGTAGTTTCGGTGAAAGCCACTTATACGGACTCCGAGGTGAAAGACGCCGATAAACCTTTGGAGGCGGCTACTGAAGAAACCAGCGCCATTTCTTTGCAGGAGGAGGTAAAACTGGATGACGCTCCCCCTGAGTTGGACAGCGCTACGCAAAGTATCGACAACGCCAGAGAAGATATCGAGAAAGGGCGGTATAGCAAGGCTATTACAAGCCTGGAAGAGGCTGTAAAAAATAATCCGGACAAAATAGAGATTAAAAAACTTCTTGCGGAAACATATCAATCTGTTGGTCTGGAAAAGAAAGCCAAACCTTATTTCGAAGCGATAGCGGAAGTTGACCCCCAATCTTCAACAGCTATCAATAACGAGGCGTTTAACAAAATGAACAGCGGCGCGTTTGATGACGCGGAAAAGCTGTTTCGCAAAATACTTAAGTCTGACGAGAATGATATTCGCGCCAAGCTGGGATTGGCGGCCCTGTTCGTCAAGGTGGGCGCCGACGAATCGGCAGTGAAAGAATATGACAAAATTTTGGAAATAAAAGAAAACTACGCCCCCGCCTTGAACCGTCTTGCATGGATTTACGCCAAACAAGGGAAAAAGCTTAGCGATGCTTTGGCTTTGTCTGAACGGTCTCTCTCTTTTTCACAAGATATTCCGGAATATATCGACACTCTTTCAGAAGTGCATTATCGTATTGGGGATTTTGACAAGGCCATAGACCTTATCAAACGGGCCATGGCTCTTGCTCCCGGAGAGCGTTATTACGAGCGTCAGCTCTTTAAATTCGAACGGGCTCAGAAACACGCGGGTTAGCCATCGCTTTTGCGTTTGGCTGGCTTGAACGGAAGGCGCTCCAGAACATTTTGAATCCCGATATCAGCAAGCTTTTCAGCTTTTTGCCATACCATTCCACCCTTAAAAAACGTTTCGAAGTCGAGCATGTTGTCAAAAAAGGACTTTTGAGTTTTTTCAAACTTTGCTTTCCAGATGGTTTTACCGGAAGGCACGCTTACTAAAGCTACGGAAAAAGAGACGGAAGCGGGTTTCTCCGAGCCGATTTTCGTCCCAACCATTTCTTCAAACCGCATAACTGTTCCCATAAATACGAGATCTGCCCCAACTTTGCGCCCCAAGGCCAGGCAAAACTCCTCAGAATATTTTTCGTACTTGTTTTCCATGGCGCGCTGAACCTGTTCCGGGTCGGAAACGATAAATCCCTTTTTTCGCAATTGCTGGCGGAACAGAGCGGCGACTGTCTCTCCGGCGCCTTTTTGAACCTTTCCAGGAATAAAGTTCAAACCTGTGATGGGGCAGACGTGAGGTTCGTTTTTGCCATGCTCGGCGCTTAGCTCAAAAAAGTCGATTACCGCTACTTTGGCGACATTCGGATGAGCGCAACAAGCGGACTGTTTTATGACTGTTACGCCTTTGGCTTCTCGCAGGCTGGACGCGCATGAGGATAGCAAAGGTGTAATGAAAAGCAATAACAGCGTCACCGCAAAAAAATTCTTCCGCTGGAAGTGTTTACATGTGGCAAAAAACATCATGTCCTCCCAAAGAAACAGTCAGGTTTAAGATTCATTTTCTATGCGCTTATAGCTTCCGCCCTTGCCGCCGCTTTTTTCCAGGAGAGCAACGTTTTCTATAACCATGCCCCTGTCCACAGCCTTAAGCATATCGTAAATGGTCAGACCTGTAACGGCGGCCGCAGTCAACGCTTCCATTTCCACTCCTGTCTTGCCATAAGAAGAGGCTGTGGCGCGAATATTTACAGTGGAGGTTTCTTCGTCAGGAGTTAAATCGACTTCAACGGAATGTATCTGAATCGCATGGCAAAGCGGGATAAGGTCGGAGGTTTTTTTTGCGGCCATGATTCCCGCCAGCCTCGCCACCTGTAAAACGTCTCCCTTGGCGGCTGCGCCATCCAGAATAAGCCGCATTGTCTCAGGACGCATTGTGACTTTGCCTTTTGCCACGGCAACTCTTTTCGTACTATCTTTTGCGCCCACATCAACCATTCGCGCCGCGCCTTTTTCATCGATATGGGTCAGTTTCATTTCATGTCGTCCTTTATCTGCAATTGGGAACCTAACTTTTACCTTACGCTAATAATATACCAGCTTTATCCAAGCCCGGTTTATTTAGACGAACTATGGAATGTGGATAGTGAAGGTAGTCCTAGACGAAAAAATATTGGTGGCGTATGTTGCAAGAGTTAAGGTTTAAACAAAAAATATGGCGAGTTTGGATAATGATATGACGCCAAATAATGCTAAAAGGGGCAGAGAAGTAAAGCCTTCCTTGCAAACCTTATTTGTTGGCATATAAAAACAAAAGGTTTCCCAAAAATATAGTGAAATTCTATTATTTTAGATATCGTTAACAATCAATAAGATGCGAATAAGGGGGAAACTAAAAAAATTTGCCATACAGTCTTCTCTATGCTATAAATAGCCTCCTGTTTATAAGAAGAATATAAGAAGTAACCGAAATCGAGCGAATTGTTAATCAAATTTGGCAATCTAAATCTGGCGAAAAGTAGGAAGGAGGGAGCTCATGACTGTAGAAGAAGAAAAAAGCCCCAGTGAATATGGACAAAACACTCCTTCGCGGCGTCTTTTCCTTATAACCGGAGGTACTTTTCTTAGTGTCTTTGGCGCGGGTTCCGGCGTTGCTTTCGCCAAATTTTTCTATCCGGGAGTTCTTTATGAACCGAGGATATCTTTCAATGCCGGTAAGCCTGAAGAGTATGTAGCTCCAACCAGCGAGGGTGGGGCCGTTGTGGATGAGCGGTTCAAAAAAACACAGCGCGTCTGGGTTGTTCGAAACTCTAAAGGAATCTATGCCATGGTGGCTGTATGCACACATCTTGGGTGTACGCCGAACTGGTTTCCGGCCGAGCAAAGGTTTAAATGCCCTTGTCACGGTTCAAATTACAATGTGGAAGGCGAGGTCGTAGCCGGCCCCGCTCCGCTTACTTTATACAGGTCCAAGATATCTCTTGCGCCTGATGGATCGATGATTATAACGACCGGGCTGTTGGGTATTAAACGGCCCGAGCTTCAATACGTGAAAAAGAGTCCGATACCGACATGGACGGAGGAAGAAAAAGTGGACATTACTAAAAGGCCGTTTTTTCTTCCGTTAAACGCATAATTTTGAATGCATGGATTGGGTAAATATTAATGGCTGACGATCTTAAGAAAGACACGCGGGGATCGAGGGAAGGTTTCTTCTGGAAATTGGCCGACATGATTACGGACAATTTTGTATGGAGGTCCTTTTTCAGGATAGGTTTCCCGAACACCTTGAGGAAGCGTCTTGGTGTTATGCGTTCTTCCTTTGTTATGCATATTTTGCCTACAAAGGTCGGAGTTCACGGGCTTAAACTTAGCTATACCTGGTGTATGGGCGGCATAACGTTCTTTCTGTTCCTTGTGCTCACATTAACCGGCGTTATATTGATGTTCTATTATGTGCCGGACGAAGGCCGGGCTTATACGGATATGAAAAACCTTCGGTTTATGGTGCCATACGGAATGATAATGCGTAACATTCACAGATGGGCCGCGCATGGGATGGTGTTTTCGGTGATCGTGCATATGGCCAGGGTGTTCTACACAGGGTCATATAAGGCTCCACGCCAGTTCAACTGGATTGCCGGAGTGGTATTACTCAAGATTACACTCCTGTTATCGTTTACCGGTTACCTCCTTCCGTGGGATCAGCTCGGTTTCTGGGCTGTTACGGTTGGCACGAATATGGCTTCGGCCACCCCGTTTATCGGGTTTGAGGGGCCGTTTAATGAATTTTTAGGAGTCAGGATAGACAACGATATTCGATTTGCCTTGATAGGCGGCACCAGGATCGGAGCGAACGCGCTTATTCGCGCTTATGTGTGGCATTGTGTCGGCTTGCCTTTGCTAGCTTCGGGGATCATGGCGTTTCATTTCTGGCGGATAAGGAAAGATCGTTTTTCCGGACCGATGTAAATATGCATGAATGTAGATACGACAAATTTTATGAAAGCTGGAAAAGGGGTATAGATGTCTGACGGGAAAGTAGACGATATATCGGAGCTTCTTATAGTTAAGGGAGAATATAAAAAAGAACCTTCGTGGCCTTATTTTATATGGATAGTTTTTCTCTCAATGCTACTTATAACAATTATGTTATGGGGGGTTTCGATCCTTTTCGATGCGCCGCTGGAAGGAGAGGCGGCTTGGGCGAAAACGCCGAACCCTGCGAAGGCCCCGTGGTATTTTATCGGCCTGCAGGAACTTCTGGTTTATTTCGACCCGTGGATTGCAGGTGTCTTGTTGCCTGGGCAGATTTTAGTTGGTCTTATTTTGATACCTTACGTTGATATATCACCACATGCCCAGGGCTACTTTGGCTTTAAGGATAGGAAATTTGCGGTCTCGTTTTTCACATTCGGGATGTTTCTCTGGTTCTCGTTTATACTGATAGGCCAGTTTTTCCGCGGCCCTTCGTGGGAGTTCTACTGGCCATATTTTGACTACCCTATAGGGGGGCATTCATGGACATATCCGGACCAGCCTCTAAAAGTTACAACGGCCAAGCTTGTTAGCATGTCAAATACCGCTGGAATATCTTTCATATTGGCTTTTGGCGCCATTGGTATGCTGGCTCCAATTGTTTTGGCGCGTAGCGCAGGCTCGTTCAAAATAGCCACAATGATGAAGGATTATATCGACAAGCTGGGACCAATCCGTTATTTCATCGTGCAAAGCCATGTTGTAATGACCATGTTCATAGTTGCGAAAATATTTTTGAGGCTGGTTTTCGATATTAAATACGTGTTGGTTACTCCCTGGTTTAACGTATAGGC
>CAYNDB010000011.1:29217-33946 GCA_964395915.1 uncultured Nitrospinota bacterium
GGCTGGTTTTCGATATTAAATACGTGTTGGTTACTCCCTGGTTTAACGTATAGGCTTCCCACAAAATGATATTCAAAATTGTCGCTTTACTCCTCATTGTCAACGTTATCGGGACTATCGTCCTGTGGAAACGGGACAAGAGCCTGTTATATGTGATCTATTCGTTTTCTATTCTTTTCTTTTTTGGTGTCAGTACGTACAGTGACCTGAATCCTGAATGGAAACAGTATCAGTATCAATATAGAGATCTTCTGACGCAAAAGGAGACTGACCCGGAAAAGAAGGCGATGATTTCGGATTTTCCGATAAAGATTCGCCAGGTATGGAATAAAGAACTAGGCGTTACTGACAGGTGCACAACGTGCCATCTTGGCGTTGATAACCCCGACATGGCGGATGCGCCAGCGCCATTTACGTTTCATAAAGCCGCCCATATACAGGACGATGGCGTTATAGTTCATGATTTCGAAGATATTGGATGTACGATCTGCCATCAGGGACAGGGGCTCGGCACCGATAAATACCGCGCTCATGGCATAGACCTGGCCCATTGGGAATTGCCTATTTATCCAGTTGGGAAAACAAGTATGGTGGAGGCGTCTTGCTCCCAATGTCACGAGGCTCTTGCCGCAGTAGAACAGTGGGAGCCACTTGACGGCGCAGAGATGATCTCCGACGCCAGAACATTTGCGGATGGCGACAACGACTTTAGTATTCAATGCAGGGACTGTCACTCTATTTATGGATTGGGAGAAATTTTGGCTCCAGATCTTGGATCGTTTGGCGAGTCTACAGAGCACGAATTCGAAGCGACACACATCATGGATTTTGTTGAGGGGAAGAAAAATAAATATAACTGGACTTACCAGCATTTCCTTGATCCCCAGAAAATAACACCTGATAACAAAGAGTTAGGCCTGGAGGAAACCATTATGCCTAACTTTGAGATGTCTGAAGAACTGGCTCGCAAGTTTGTGGTATGGGTGTATTCGATGAAAGAGAGCAAGGTGCCGGTCAAATTCAGATACAGGCCGAAGCCGAAAAAGAAAAAATCGGTCGCCGAGCAGATTGCCGGTCTCTATACTCCAGAAGAGTTTGCCGGGCTTCCCAAAGGTGAAAAACTGTTTATAAGGCGTAACTGCTGGATTTGTCACACTATACATGGCAAGGGAGGCAAGCTGGCTCCCGATCTTTCAAAAGTCGGCAAGCGCAGGTCGGAGGAGTGGATGATCAGACATTTCAAGGACCCGAGGTCTGTTTCGCAGAAGTCGTTTATGCCTCAGTTTAACCTGACTGATACGCAGATAATGGAGCTGGTGGACTATCTCAAGACACTTGAGTAGTCTGTTAGTAGACATATTTGTAAACATAGAAGTAAAGGGAGGTCGTTATGGCCAAAAGAGTTTACGATTTTTTATACGATCCAAGGACTTACGATAACGTTCCTTGCCAGATACATTGTCCTGTACATACCGATGTTGAGGGTTACCTACATCTGATAGCCTTGGGTAAATGGTCGGATGCGCATGCTTTGATAAGGGAGACGAACCCTTTTCCGTCCGTGTGCGGCCGTGTGTGCCAGCATCCGTGTGAAGACGCTTGCAATCGGGAGCATCTCGACAAACCCCTGTCAATAAGGACTTTAAAAAGAGCGGCGACAGATTACTCTGGCGAGGATTTTGTCCCTCCGGCAAAAATAGAGCCTACACTTGAAAAGATTGCCGTGATAGGCGCGGGGCCAGCTGGACTTACGGCGGCCAATGACCTTGCAAGGCTTGGATATGATGTCACTGTGTTCGAAGCTGAGAAGCATGGTGGCGGTATGTTGCGCTATGGTATACCGTCGTTCCGTTTGCCGCGGGAAATTATAGAAAAAGAGATAGAGGTCATCGAAAAAACCGGGGTCGACATACGTTATGGTGTGCGTGTTGGCAGGGATATATCGATGACCGAACTTCGTTCGGAATATAAAGCCATCATCATAGCCGCAGGCGCATGGACCGCCGCTTTATTAAAGGTACCTGGTGAGAATCACGAAGGTGTGTTCTCCGGCGCCAAATTCATGCATATGGTAAACGATGGCGGTGACATGCATCTTGCCGGAAAAAAAATCGTTGTAATCGGCGGCGGATTCACAGCTATGGACGTGTCACGATCCGCCATAAGGCTTGGCGCCGCCGAAGTCCATGTCGTATATCGCCGCACTATGGAAGAGGCGCCCGTCCACCAGCAGGAGATCGATGACGCTAGCGTTGAAGGAGTTGAATTCCATTTTCTCCAGGGGCCTCTTGAAATCGTTTCTGAAGATGGTAAAAATGTCAGCGGCATAAAATTAATAAAGAACAAGCTTGGCGAGCCGGACGACTCCGGTCGCCGCCGTCCTGTGGCGATCGAAGGCTCCGAATTTATCATGGAGTGCGATATTATCGTTCCGGCTGTATCTCAGGCGCCGGATATGGAAGTGGTGGACGACCAGAAAGACATAGCCCGCGACAAATGGGGCAACATCAAGCTTGATGAAAATTTCATGAGCGATGCCAGCGGAATATTTTCCTGCGGTGACTTTCTCTGGGGCACTCGTCACGCCATCGAGGTTATAGGTGAAGGGCATCGGGTCGCGATTTCGGTCGATATTTGGTTGCGTGGCGAGCCGGCCGTGGAGCGTGACAGTAGAAAGCCACTGCCGCAGTACAGGTATGATGAAGTTACCAACCGTTACGGTGACCCTGTTCTCTATGCCGGGGACCGGATTAAATCCTTTGATAAGGAAGTTGAAATTGGTTTTAGCAGGCTCGAGGCTCTAAGCGAGGCTAAGCGTTGCTTCCAATGCAAATATCATTGGACTTATATGTCTGATAAATGCATTCTTTGCTCGAACTGTGTTGATATCTGTCCGCAGGATTGTCTTTTCATTTCGATGTTCGACAATAAACAGTATGACCTTTGGTTTAATGAGAAAATCGGAATGCACGAAGAGGGCAGCACCATCGGTATTACGATAGACAAGGGGCTATGCATCCACTGTATGCTTTGCGCGGATGTCTGCCCGACGGAAACGATCACGTTCCCATGTTTTTCCGATGAGAGCGAAAGACTGAAGGCAAAAGTCTAGCTATTATATATAACCCGACGTTTCAAGAATATTGAAGCGCCGGGTTATATAAGGCTCACCTTTACTAAAATCATTTTAAAAGCATTTTTCTAATTGTTTATTTTTTCAAAATTCAATAACTGAAATTTTTCACATTCTGTTGGCAGTATCGCTCTTTTTGTTTATGAGCAAAATTTTGTCCGCTTATGCAAAAAGAAAAGATTTATTTTTGCAAAGCATACTGTTCGCTTCGTTAGCCGGTTCCCTTTCACTGCTGTTGCACGCCTTTGTAGATTTAAACTACCAGATTCCAGGTAACATCGCCTATTTCTATGTGGTTTTTGGAATGGGTATAGCGGCGGGCTCTATAAAGAAGAAACGGAATGGCCACAGCCTTGCAGACCCATTATTAATGTTAAACATAATAATAGAAACTCTAGACAAGCAAAGGGCAACTTCCTGATAGTTACTCCACTAGAGTTAAATATTTCATATTTTATGATACAATATTACATGTTTATATAATCATAATTGTTAAGTTGTTCCCTTATTTAAAGGCAATATATCCAACCATCCAAAGGGAAACTGGCAAGTTATTGTTTGGGTGTTTTAATACTGGTATGGGTATTTTCTCTAAAAAATTAAATTCTGTTTTTCCCATTCATATTTTTTCAAACTCAGTTCTGCCAACTGTAAAAGAAATATGGCCAGCTTATTTGCTGGCTACCATTCTGATTTTTATAGGTTTTACTTGGACCTTACCTAATAATCCATATCAGGATCAAACTTTTCAAGCGGATGAAGATTCGGCGGTAGCGGCAGTAATGAGAATAGGGTATCCAGAATTTAACCCTCGAAAGCTAACTTGGGGGACTGCTTTAATTTATCAAGTATATTTTGTAAAAACTCTTCTGCGTGGAGGGAATTTGTTTTGGATTGACTCATTCTGGGTCTATGTTATAGGACGTGGTGTAGTTTACTTGTCAGCGATGGGAGCTATCACTGTGACCTACCTAATCGGTCGCAAGTTGTTTGATCCTTGGACTGGTAAGATGGCGGCAATTATACTTTCTGTTTTACCTGGATTTGTAATAAACAGTCACTATTTCAAAATGGATGTTCCCGTCACATTCTGGCTATTAGCCGCCCTGTTCGCCGCTTTTCAAGTTATATCTTCGGGAAAAATGTCGTGGGTTATAGCGGCTGGATTGTTGGCTGGCTATGCGGCCTCGGTAAAATATAATGGAGCGGTATTGGTTCCGGCATGCATGGTAGCAATAATCATGGCTGATGAAAAACTTAATAAGAAACGTTCTTTGGCCATATTTCTTGTTTTTGTAGGCGCTGGTTTTTTATTCGGCACACCTTATGCGATACTGGATTTTCCTAGACTCGTTGCAGATATAAAAAATGTAGCTGCCGCCAATAGCAATGGGATACCTTATTACCTTGCCAGACCGCCCGCCTGGATAGATTATCCCGTTAATGTTTTCCAATATTCAATGACCCTTCCAATGCTTATACTAACAGGGCTTGGCATAGCCTGGTGTGTTATAAATGACGCAAAAAAATTAATTCCCATTTGGATTTTTGTTGTTTTATATTTCATTCTTTTGGGCAGAGACAATTCCAGACTTG
>CAYNDB010000012.1:0-32576 GCA_964395915.1 uncultured Nitrospinota bacterium
GTAGGCAAGGGTAAGGACTTTAAAAAGCCCGTGGCCTTTTTCGGGGGTGTAGCGTCCAATGCGGGTGTTGTCAAGGCTCTGGCTGAAGAGCTTGAGCTTACGGAGGATGAACTGTTCATACCGGAGTATTCCTCCGTTACAGGCGCTATAGGCGCCGCGCTTGTCTCCCGCGATTGCAGGGAAGAGTCCAGCTTCAAAGGCGTTGAAGGGTTATCGAACTATCGCGCCGCCAAGGATGCTGCGCGCGGGTCGATGTCTCCGCTAACAGGCGAGAAGAACGACTCGTATTACAATACACAGATAATCAGCCTCAACGGCGATCGTGGTGTTGGGTGTTATGTCGGAATCGATATAGGCAGCCTCAGTACGAACGTTGTGGCTATTGATGAAGATTCCAATGTGCTGGCGCGTCGTTATATCAGAACTCAAAGCAGGCCCATACAGGCGGTGACGAAAGGTCTTTATGAGGTTGGCGAGGAAATAGCACGAAAGGTGACTGTTATGGGGGTCGGCGTGACAGGCTCCGGCAGATACATGATAGGAGACTTTGTTGGCGCGGACGTTGTGCGCAACGAAATAACCGCGCAGGCGACAGCCGCGATACATTTTGTCCCGGATGTCGATACGATATTTGAAATAGGCGGTCAGGACAGCAAGTATATTTCCCTGGAAAACGGGGCCGTTGTCGATTTCGAGATGAATAAGGTATGCGCCGCCGGCACCGGCTCGTTTATCGAGGAACAGGCTGAGAAGGTCGACCTCAATATAGAAAACGAGTTTTCCGACAACGCTTTTAAATCCGCATCCCCTGGTAAATTTGGTGACAGGTGTACCGTGTTTATAGAGTCCGACCTTGTCTCCAACCAGCAGAAAGGGATGAGCAAGGAAGACCTTGCCGCAGGCTTGGCCTACTCAATAGTTTCTAACTACATAAACCGTGTTGTTGGAGAACGCCGGATTGGCGACAGGGTTCTCTTTCAAGGTGGCGTGGCATGGAATAAAGCGGTGGTGGCGGCGTTTGAATCGGTCACCGGTAAAAGCGTTATGGTACCCCCTCATCATGACGTGACTGGCGCCATCGGCGCCGCCATCATCGCAAAAAGGCATCATGAAAAAGTTGGGCGAGCGACCAAGTCGAATTTTATAGGGTTTGACCTTAGGGATCGGAAATATAAAGTATCCTCTTTTTCATGCAAGGCGTGTGACAATGTTTGCGATGTTTCCCGCGTCAAATTTGAGAGCGAGGCGCACTACTATGGAGCGCGCTGCGAGCTGTTTGAAAAGAAAAGCAAAAGCAAGAAGGGGACAAACAACTTGCCGGACCTTTTTGCGGAACGCGAAAAGATGATGTTCGGCGATTTCTTAAACCAGAAAAAAATTGAGCGTAACGATAAGCCACTTGTCGGGATACCGCGAATACTTTATTTTTACGAGCAGTTTCCTTTCTGGAAAACTTTCCTTGAGGAAATAGGGCTTTCTGTTGTTTTATCCGGCAAGACGAACCATAAGGTTATTCAGGATTCCATGGAGAGCGTCAAGGCGGAGACATGCTTTCCAGTCAAAATCGTTCACGGTCATGTAACCGACCTCATGGAAAAAGGGGTGGATTATATATTCCTTCCGTCGGTTATTACGGCAAACGGGAAAGAAAGCGGATTTAAAGCAAGCCACACCTGCCCTATGGTGCAGTCGATTCCATACATAATTAAGTCCGCGATGGATTTGGATAGCGCCAACATCAAGCTTCTCGAGCCTTCCGTTCATTTTCAGCGTGGCGACGATTTTGTGGCCAAAGAGATGGAAGTGTTTACAAAAACATTCGGAGTATCGAAGAGAAAAATAAAAGAAGCGATTGCCAAAGCCCGCAAAGCTCAGGACGCTTTCTTTGCTTTGGCGAAAAAACGTGGACGTGAAGTGATGGAAGAGGTTATAGGTCGCGGCGAGAGCCCTGTTGTAATAATCAGCAGACCATATAACGGATGCGACTCTGGTATAAATATGGATCTCCCACGCAAGCTGCGTGATATGGGAAAAGTGGCGATCCCTTCCGATTTTCTGGAGCTTGACGAGGAGCCTGTCATAAAGTCGAACCCCGATATGTATTGGCGTTCCGGCCAGCGGATGCTTATGGCGGCGGAGGTCGTGCGCAATAATCCGTCGCTTGATTCGATATTTATTTCAAACTTCAAATGCGGCCCGGATTCCTTTATTGAATATCACTTGCAGGAGAAGCTTGGCGGCAAGCCATGCCTTGCCCTGGAAATAGACGAGCATTCGGCGGACGCGGGAGCTGTGACCCGTCTGGAGGCGTTTTTTGACAGCCTTGAAAATGTAAACACTATGAAATTTGCAACCATTGATGAAAAACCTAAGGCGCCACTGAATGGAAATGGCGTCTCCATGTTGCGTGGAGCTGGGGAGCTTAGCGGTAATAATGGCAATGGCTCTGGAAGAACACTTTATATGCCTTATATGTGTGACCATGGATACGCTATCACTGCGGCTCTGCGCGGAGCGGGTGTTCCGGCGGAGGTCTTGCCGGTTTCCGATCAGGAGTCGCTGGATATCGGGAGGAAATATTCATCCGGTAAAGAGTGCATACCGTACACTATTACCATAGGCGATATGGTTCGCAAGATGACCGAGCCAGGGTTTGATGTGAAAAAATCCGCCTTTTTCATGCCCACGGCTAACGGCCCATGCAGGTTTGGGCAATATAAGAGCGTACAGAGGATTGTGCTGGACGATATAGGCATGCATGATGTGCCACTTCTTTCACCGGACGGCGACCTTGGTTATAACGAGATGGGTAATCTTGGAACCAAATTTTTACGCGCCTCGTGGCGTGGTGTTGTGATCGTCGATATATTGCAAAAACTGCTTCATGAGACCAGGCCACACGAGCTAAACTCCGGGGAGACGGAGCGTGTATATAAGGAATGTCTGGACGGAGCTTGTAATGTTATTGAGCGGAACAGCGAAAACCTGTTCGATTATGCCTGGAAGATCAAGGAGCGGTTCATGGCCGTATCAGTTGATAAAACTCCACGGCCGATCATCGGGATGGTGGGAGAAATATATCTTCGCAGCCATAGTTTCAGTAATCAGGATGTAATCAGGCGTATTGAATCTCTTGGGGGAGAGGTGTGGCTTGCCCCTATTGGGGAGTGGATGCTCTATTGCACGAACCGATACATTGAAAATTCGAGAAAAGATAAAAAATATCTTGACCTGTTCAAAGGTTATATGCAGGATATAATTCAGAAGAAAGACGAGCGAAAATTGTACGCTCCGTTTCATGATACGTTGATAAACGGAGAGGACGCCGCCACAGCGGAAGCGCTTCGGAATGCGGCTCCGTATATGAGTGATACTTTTGAAGGGGAGGCGATACTCAGCATTGGTAAAGCGGTTGAATACGCTGAAAGAGGATTGTCGGGCATTTTAAATGTTTTGCCGTTTTCTTGTATGCCGGGTACTATAGTGGCCGCGATGTCAAAGAAGGTTCGTGAGGATTATGATAACATCCCTTGGCTGAACCTGGACTATGACGGGGTTGAGGAATCGAATTCCAAAACCCGTCTTGAGGCCTTTATGTATCAGGCGAAGCAATACCGGGCCAAATCAAACGGTGTTACGGTTTAAAAATTAAGTTTTCAGGAGGAGAATATGGCGTTACTGATTAATGACGAATGTGTTAACTGTGGAGTGTGTGAGCCTGAATGCCCGAACGAGGCGATTACCGAAGGAGAGGATATCTATGATATCGATCCCGCCAAATGCACTGAATGTGTCGGGCACTTTGACGAGCCACAGTGTATCGATGTCTGCCCTGTTGATTGTATTGTGACAGACCCCGACAACACGGAAACACCGGAGAGGCTTCAAGCGAAATTCAAAGAGCTGACTGGTAAAAGTTAAGCTTCTTTGCCTGATCTTATCTTTGCGATATTCGCTTAGGTTCTGATGGCGCGATTTTCGTCATCAGAACCTAAGCTTGTTATTATTCAAGTTCCAGCCTTCAACTCCCGATAAGTGTTGCAGGGAACGGATGGAAATGTTTTACGATCTTATAGAGCCTGTCTTGCGCATGGTATTGGCGTTTTTCTTTGCGTTTAGCGCTGTCGCAGGCCTGGCTGGAGCTATCCACAGCATAGCGCTTGATGGGGAATTGCGAAAACTTTCGCAACAGAGCCAGGAGATTTTGGACGGTCTGAGCGATGCTGTTGCCGCAAGGAAAGCTCATATGGATGAGAAGAAAAAAGCGCGCCAGGAGAAGCTGGAGAGCATGGTCTGACAAGTTTTCCCCACCCGCTTTTTTCCGTGTAAAATTACTTCAGGATGATTACCTGTAAACTCAAATTTTCTCAATGACGCGTTTTCCTTATATTTTTTTTATCGCGGCAACATTGCTATTTGCCTCGCCTGCGCTCTGCGATACCGTGGAGCTTTATTCCACTGGAGGCGTTCGCCGTGTGGAAGTGGAAATAGCCAGTACGAGCGTCGAACGAGCCAGAGGGCTTATGTTCCGCGCAGGCCTCAAAGAAAATCATGGGATGTGGTTTATCTTTAATAATGATAAGCGAAAGACATTCTGGATGAAAAACGTCCGTTTTCCGATAGACATTATTTTTATTGATAAAGACTTTATCATACAAAAAATCTGGCGCTCAGTCCCTCCCTGCAAGGAAGAGCCATGCGCTGTTTATTCTTCAGGAACGGCTGTGCGATATGTGCTGGAGGTAGCCTCCGGGTTTTGCGAGAAAAATGGCGTTTTGGAGAATCAACGAGTACAATACACTCCATGAGAGTCATCTTGCTTATTAGCGTCGCTTTGCTGGTCTCCGGTTGTTCCACCGTATCGCTGGGTGTGAAGGATCCACAAGCGATACAATCGGAAAAAGTATCCAGCATCGTCACCGGCGTTACCACTCGCGATGAGCTGACGCAGATGTTCGGCGAGCCTGAAATGAAAATCCCGGCCGGTGGAAACTCATACTATTTTTATAAAGATCTTAATCTAAACTCGCTTTGGGTAGTGTTTAATGAGGATTGGACCGTCCAGACGTACAAATGGTCGGATTGATAGGCCTATTCATTTAACAATCTTGACAGACGACCACCCTGATTTTATACCTCTCAACAAAGGAGGAATTAAACCAATTGTCGGGTAACCAGAATTGATCGAAGTTACGAACCTTACCAAGCGGTACGGAGCGTTTACCGCAGTCGATGACATATCTTTCTCTATAGAACCGGGGGAGATTTGTGGTTTTCTGGGGCCGAACGGCGCCGGGAAGACCACCACGATGCGTATCCTCACAGGCTTTATGCCACCCACCAATGGCAGGGTGACTGTAGCCGGGTTCGACGTTTTCTCCGACATGCTCGAGATTAAAAAAAGGATTGGCTACCTGCCGGAGTCTACACCGCTCTACACCGAAATGCGCGTATCTGAATATCTCGACTTCGTAGCCGAGATCAAGGGGCTTAAAAGCTCCGCAAAAAAAAGAAAGGTGGCCGATGTCATGGAGGTCACACATATTACGGATAGGCAAAAATCGCTGATAAGCTCGCTATCCAAGGGATATCGCCAGCGAGTCGGGCTGGCTCAGGCGCTTTTGAACGACCCTGAAACGCTGATACTCGACGAGCCTTCCATTGGGCTGGACCCCAAGCAGATAACGGAGATACGCTCGATGATAAAGGACCTTGCCGGTAAGAGAACGGTGATCCTTTCCACCCATATATTGCCGGAAGCGCAGATGATCTGCTCTCGCGTGATGATTATCAACAAAGGAAAGTTGGTAGCCGTTGGAACACCGGAAAGCCTGGCCCAAAAGTTTGAGGAGAGGGGAAAGATAGTGGCGACAATAAAAGCTTCGCCAGAAGAGGCTTTCCGCGCTGTGAGGAACATTGAGGGCGCTTCGGAAGTGTCTATGACAAAAGTCGGGGAAGAAATTGCCAAATTTTACATATCTCCCGCAAAGGATAAAAATCTGCGCAAGGCCTTGGCTCGTCTTGTCGTCGATAAGGATTGGGAGCTTTTGGAGCTTAAGGAAGCCTCCCTTTCGCTGGAGGAAGTTTATCTGAAGCTTGTGACGCAGGAAAATGAGCCTGCGGGATTGACCGGTAAATGAGAAACTCCCTGGCCGTGATGAAACGCGAACTGCGCTCCTACTTTTATTCACCCGTAGCCTACGCGGTGATATTCATATTTCTGCTGATCGCGGGATATTTCTTTTATTCAGCAATGGTTTTCTACGGTATCGAAAGCTACGAACTATCGAGGGCCGCACAATTTATGGGCGCTCAGGAGCTTGACATGGCAAGCTCCGTATTACGTCCGCTTTTTGCCAACCTTGGCGTGGTGATGCTTCTTATGACGCCGATAATCACCATGCGCCTTTTCTCCGAAGAGAAAAAATCGGGTTCGATAGAGCTTTTGTTTACATGGCCTTTGCGTGACATGGAGATGATCTTTGGCAAATATCTGGCCTCTGTTCTTATCCTGCTGGCCTCACTTGCGCCCACGCTGTTGTTCAGCGCTTTTATAGCGTTTTACGCCACCCCTCCCTGGGGAGTCATCGCCACGGGATATATAGGGCTTTTCCTTATGGGTTCAGCTTTCATGGCGCTCGGGCTTTTCGTATCCACACTTACAGAAAATCAGGCTGTGGCGGCGGCGATAACTTTTGGCGCGTTGCTGTTGCTCTGGGCGCTTGCGTGGACGGTGGGGCTGGAAATGGATACCTTCTCGCAAACAGTTAAATATCTTTCAATTCTGGAACATCTGGACCCGTTTACAAAAGGTGTGATCGACACGAGGGATATAGTCTATTATCTCTCGTTCATTTTTCTCTTTCTGTTCCTGTCATTAAGGTCGCTGGAGTCGAAAAAATGGAGAGGGTAGGATGAGACGGAGCGTCAAATATGGGTCGAACACCCTGTTGTTCACTGTTATCATTATTGCGGTTTTGGTCTTGGTGAATATTATATCAGCTAAACATTACAATGTGATAGATGTGACATCTTCAAGTAAATTCTCTCTTTCGCCGCAGACGCTCAAGGTGTTGAGATCGCTTGGTGAAAGTGTGAAAGTTCTGGCGTTTGTAAAGACAGAGCAAAGCCTTGCCGTGGCTGATTTTCTCGATCAATACGTTTACATATCGGAGAGGCTAAAATATGAAATCATCGACCCTGATAAAAAACCGGGCCTTGCGAAAAAATATAAAGTCGACCGTTACGGTGTTTTTGTAGTCGAGGCCTCTACCGGTCGGAAAGAAATAATCAGCGAGCTTTCCGAGGAAGAGCTGACGAACGCCATTATCAAGGCCACGACAACAGAGCAGAAGAAAATATATGTTCTGGAGGGGCATGGTGAAAGATCGATGGATGATACGAACCAGCAGGGATGGTCTGCGGTAAATGAGGCGCTGCTTCAGGCTGGTTACATGGTTACGCCTTTAAACTGGTTTGAAACTGGCTCTATACCGGATGACATCGACATGCTTCTCATCCCCGGTCCCAAAAACGATATGCAGAGCGGCGAAATTGATCGTTTGCGCGAAATGCTCGACAAAGGTATACCGGTTTTCATAGCGATCGATCCACTGGATCTCCCGAATATCCAGGGTTTGCTTGGCGAATTCGGGTTTAAATTTCATGAAGAGATGATTCTTGATCCAGTAAGTCAGAGCCTGGGGTTCGAGCCACTTGTCGCCACGGCCACAGGCTATACCGGGCATCCGGTGTCGAAAGAGATGAAGGCGGCCACGTTCTTTCCGGTAGCGCGCTCTATCGACCTTGAGAAGGAAAACAGGGTAAACGCAGAACTTGCCGCCATTGCCTCTACCGCCACCCAGAGCTGGAGCGAGACGAGCCTTGCGTCGATAGAAAAAGGGACGCCGGAGTTTGAGGAAAATGATGACCTGCCTGGGCCGAGGATTGTTGTGGCCGCCGCGCAATGGGATGTCGGGCCTTCCCTTGCGAAGAGAAAAATAGGAGAAAAGGCGATAAAGGCAAGGATGGTGGTTGCGGGTGATTCCGATTTCGCGTCGAACGCAACCTTGGGCCTTTCCGCAAACAGAGACCTTTTCATGAACATAACAGGCTGGTTGCTGGAGCAGGAAAACCGCATTTCCATAAGGCCGAAAGATAAAGCATTCAACCCTGTCATGTTTACTTCATTTCAGCTGAAGGTTATTTTCTGGTCTGTTGTTGCGGCGCTTCCTTTTTCTGTCGCTGTTCTGGGAGTCATTGTGAGGTCGCGCAGGAGGCGTTCTTGAGTTTTGTACGGGTCTATGCCGCGCTTTTTGTTTTAGCTCTTTTAGCCGGCGGCTACTACTACCTTGATGTCTATACGGCGGGGAAAAATGAAGAAGCGGAGCGTATATCCTCTAAGGCGCTGAACTTTGCAACCCACAATGTTTCGACTATTTTAATAAAGAAACCGGGCAAGGAAACCATCCTTCTTAAAAAAGCGCAAGACTCATGGGAAATGGTGGAGCCTGTAAGTGACAAGGCGGATAAGGAAGCTGTCAAATCTCTTTTGAACGAGGCGGAAAACCTTACAGCAATGGTTACAGTTGGTAAGGCAGGCGATCTTGACCTGAAAGATTTCGGTCTTGCCGACCCGTCGGTTGTGACGTTTGAGTTGAAAGATGAACCAGGCGTGACGCTGAAAGTTGGAGACTTGAACCCTTCGGGCTCGGGATATTTTGTGATCAGCAAATCATCTGGCGATGTTGCGCTTGCTGAAAAAGCCGGAGTAGAAAATATATTCAAAGGTTTTTATGATTTGCGCGACAAGACGCTTTTCCCTTTCAAGGCAAGCATGGTTGCAAAGATTACACTGCGACGGAGCGATTTTAAAATTACCATCGTAAGAAAAAGCGATAGCGAAGGCTGGAGCATTGTGAGCCCTGTTAAAGCTGATGTCGACAACATGGAAGTGGAAAACATTTTGCGCGGTATCGATGAGGCCAGGGTAGCGGGTTTTATCGATGAGAAAGGGGCCGACCTCGCTCAATATGGGCTTGATAAGCCAGAGGGCGAAATTACTTTATCCGATGGAGGGGAGAGGCTTACCTTGCTTCTCGGCGCAAAAACAGAAAGGGGAGGGCGTTACGCCAAGTTTGCAAACAAGTTGAATGTCACCCGCATATCCGATGACCTGCTGACGCTCTTGCCATTGACTGTAGATAAACTTAGTGACAGAAATCTGGTAAAAATCGATGTCGGAGCAGTCGAAAAAATTGTTATGGAAACTTCCGCAGGAAAGTTGGAGCTTGAATCGTATCCTGTGGATAAAATGAGTGAAGAAGGCCTTCCTCCAATTAAAGGCTGGCGGATTGTGGAGCCTTTCAATGAGAAGGCGGACAGCTTTGTGGTGTCGAACTTTTTACACGACTTTGCTAAAGCTAAAGCCATACGATTTACAGGTGAGGGAGATTTTAATCTTTCCGAATATGGTCTGGATAAGCCGGATTTTAAAATAACGGTCATAACCGATATCGGCGAAAAAATATTGAAAGCGGCTACAAAAGCGGGAAGATACTATGCGGTAGTGGATGACCGTGACGCCGTGGCGGAAATCGACGAAAAGGTATACAGATCTTTGAGTAAAGGGTATGGCTCATTTATGGATAGAAGTCTTTTCAATATCCGTTCCGACGAGGTATACGCCATAGAAGTTGAACGGATGGGACAACTGTTCAGGGCCAGCCGTGGAGATGATGAGTACGTTCTTGAAAAACCGGAGCGGCGCAAACTTACAGGAGCCGCATGGAACAGGCTTGTGTGGACGGTTCTGGGCCTTAAATATATTGAAAAAATTAATGTTAAGGGTTCTGATGAATTGGCTTTAGGAAAGCCTGACATAAGTATTTTAGTTTATAATGTCAAAAGTGAGTTAATTGAAAGAATGGATATTGGCCCCTTATCTGATAAAAGAGAAGGGTTTTATGCTAAAACTAATAATGACGGGGATAACCTGTACAAGGTTGAACCCGCCTTTGTAAATGAGCGGATTGTACTGGCTCTTGAAGGTTTAATTAAGGAATGATTTGGAAAATTTTGTTATGTCAGAAAATACAAAAATAGAGTTTCGCGACAAGCGAAGGATAAAAACGATCGACGATGTTTGCGATGACGCCGCTAAGGCGGACCTTGATCGTGTCCCGACCTTTGTGGAGCGGTTGCAGGAAAAAATCTCATCGAACGATGAGAAACTGAAGGATTATATAGCCGCCCATAAAGAAAAAATGGTGGAGATGGATCAGGTTCGTTCCCGTATAGAAGGGAACGCCGGAAAGATTGCCAGAGACCATTTCTGCGATCTGATTGAGGGGCTGTTGCCTGTTATCGATGATTTTGACAGGGCGTTGGAGCTCGCTTCAAAATCTCACGATGGGGACCCTATGCTTGAAGGTGTTCATCTCCTGCGTGACGGGCTTTTTAAGGTATTGGTATCAAAAGGGCTGGAGGTGATCGACTGTCTGGATCAGCCTTTCGATCCGGAGGTTGCCCAGGCGCTTGGCTCCGAGCCTGTGGATGATGATGAAAAGGACAATGTGGTTGTTGCGCAAATGTCCGTGGGATACAGATATGAGGGACGTGTGATACGGCCTGCGCTGGTACGCGTGGGCCAGAAGGTTGTAGGGCGAACATGAGCAAAAGAGATTATTACGAGGTGCTGGAAGTGGAGCGGAATTCCACTGAAATTGAGCTTAAAAAAGCCTATCGCAAAAAAGCTTACGAATTCCATCCTGATCAAAATCCGGATAATCCTGACGCCGAGGAAAAATTCAAGGAGGCGTCTGAGGCCTATAGTGTGTTAAGCGACTCTGAAAAACGCGGGCTTTATGACCGCTATGGTCATGATGGTCTAAAACAGAGCGGGTTTGCGGGCTCAGCCGGATTTGAGGATGTTTTTTCGTCTTTTGGCGATATTTTTGAAGACTTTCTCGGTTTCGGAGGTCGGCGTGAGAAGGGCACGGCTCCAATGAGAGGCGCCGATCTTCGATATGACATGCAGGTAGAGTTTCTGGAAGCTGTGTTCGGGATGGAAAAGGAATTTGAGGTGGAAAAATACGCCGTTTGCTCGAAATGTAACGGTGAGCGCAGCGAGCCTGGCAAGAAAGCCGCTTCCTGCCACACCTGCAACGGGTCCGGCAAGGTTACAAGATCCCAGGGGTTTTTTGCGATCTCCTCCACATGTCCTACATGCCAGGGAGAAGGGGCGCTGATAACCCATCCTTGTAAAAAATGCGGCGGATCAGGAAGTGTGCTGGAGAAAAAGAAGCTGTCTGTCAAAGCTCCCGCCGGTGTCGACACAGGGTCGAGGTTGAGGCTCCGCGGTGAAGGAGAGCCTGGGCGCTACGGAGGCCCTCCGGGTGATCTTTACGTTGTCATTCATGCGATGGAGCACGAAAAGTTCAAACGCAATGGCGATGATATTTTCCTCACTGTGCCTATTACCTTTTCGCAAGCTTCTCTCGGGGCGGATATTACGATACCTACGGTTGACGGAGAAACCAATTTTTCCATACCGGCGGGATCCCAGTCTGAAGCTTTGCACAAAATACCTGGTTTAGGAGCTCCGAGGCTTCGTTCATATGGCAGGGGAGACATGATAGTCCGGCTTGTTGTGGTAACGCCGGAGAAGCTTTCAGCGCGTCAGGAAGAGCTATATCGCGAACTTGCGGAAATAGACGGCGGGGGAGTCCGTCCACACCAAAAAGGTTTTTTCGAAAAGTTGATGAAGTAGCGACGGCGTTACCGCCAATATCTTCATTACGAGGAGGCGGTTGCGCGGAGCCGCTTTAATTTGGCGCGCAGGGCTCGACCCTGCGCCTCAATCGCAAACTTGTTTCAAGTGTATAAAAATTAAATTACGCTTATTCCGGCTAAATGTGGCCTATATCCTCCACTTTACGTTTTTTCACAACTGACGTCGCGGCCATTTTTATTTTGGCGGCAAGAACTCTGCGGACAGTATCCAAACCCTGGTAAAGCTTCAGATCTTCTTTGTCAAGTATATCCACCGCGCCAATATCATGTGCGCGCAGACGCATTTTGCTTCCTTTTTGAGCGACAGAGCTGACGATGATGACAGGCAATGGGTTGTAGATCATGAGTTTTTTGAGAAAAGAGACGCCGTCGAGCTTCGGCATTATAATATCCAGTGTCACAACATCAGGGTTTAGCTCAAGTATTTTACTTCTGGCTTCATAGGCGTCTTCCGCTTCATCAATGACCTCTATTTCCGGATCCAGGCTCAGGGCTTTTCTCAGTATCCCACGCACCGTAGGTGAATCGTCTACTATCAGGGTTCGGATTTTCCTTCCCGCCAAATCTTTCTTTTTCTCTTCCAGCCTTGCGGTGAGATCGGATTTCTGAATATCCTTTTTTTCCACTTCCCCTGTAGTATTGTCAAAAAATATTTTCATGCCGACGTTGCCGCCGGTTTTCCGTTGAACTATTTTTATCTTTCGCTCATTTAAAACTTTCAAAGCCATGGTGATATTCCGTTTGCCGATATCCATTCCGGAGCTTAGATGACCAACCACAGACGCTCCTCCAAAGATTTTTGCCTGAATATTGAACAGCTTCGGGTCAAGCTTAAGCATCGTATCAATAAGCTTGTTGGTGGAGATATCACCATATTTGCCGGCAAGTTTTTCGTTGCCGCCTTCAGGCAGCATGAAATGATTCATACCGCCAATTCCTGACCTTTCGTTATACAGACAGACAGCCACACATGATCCCAGAAGCGTGGCTATGATCGCCGGTTTCCGGGATATCGCTATTTCTCCGGGAAGTATAAATACACGTTTTTTCTCCATAACTACTCCTGAGGTTATTCCTGGAATTGTTTGATAATGCCATCGATATTTAATATCAGGGCCATATTTCTTGCGTCCAGAATCGATACGCCATCGAAAGCGTTAGGCTCTTTCGTCTGAACTGTAAGCTCTTTATACACAATCTGTCTTTGTCCCAGCATCTCATCTACAACCAGACAAACGGCGTTTCCTTTCGATTCGACAAGCAGACAGATAGAATCTGACACTTTGCTATTTGAGGCGGGAATATTGAACAGCTCCGAAAGGCGCACCAGAGGATAAATCCTGTCCCAACGGCGAACCACCTCACCTCTTCCTTCAACCATACTGATCTCATCCATCTGCGCCTTGAACGATTCGCGCACTCTTTCCGCCGGCACAAGAAAAGACCTCTCCCCGACCCGCATCGTAAGCCCGAGCTTGATTCTCGCCGTATGCGCCAAAGGAAGAGAAACCTTTATCTTAAGTCCTTTTCCAGGACTGTTGTGCAGAGACATTTCTCCGCCCATTTCAAGTACGCTGGATGACAGGACATCCATGCCAACTCCCCTTCCCGATGTTTCCGTAATTTCCTCTGCGGTAGAAAGGCCAGGAGTTAACAGCAGATCCAGTGTTTCTTTTTCCGATAGAGTTTTGGCGGCGTCCTTTGTAATGAACCCGCGCTCAACCGCGCTCAATACCGTTTTCGATAAATTCACACCGCGACCGTCGTCAGCGATAGAAATAAATACACGATTTCTATCCGACGTCACATCTATACTTATCGTACCCTCGGGGCTTTTCCCATTTGCTTCGCGTTCCTCTGAAAGTTCCAGCCCATGATCGGCGCTGTTTCGGACGCAGTGTACGAGCATGGTTTCTATTTTTCCGTGTAAACCTTTATCCACCTCAATCTCACCGCCAGAGTGTTTTAGAGCAATAGATTTACCTTTGCTGCGGGCGATGTCCCGAACTATTCTTGGAAGCTTGCTCAAGGCCCGTTCCAGCGGGGCTTTTCTTATTTCATACAGGCTTACCCGCATCTGTTCGGAAAGCTCATGGAAAGCAAGGTTCGTATTTTTAAAATTGAGCGCCACTTCGCTGTTAATATCATTTCCAAAACTTCGCTGGAGATTATTAAATAACTCATTGATAGTTATCAGCTCTCCTACATGCTCGATAAATTTATCCAGAAGCGATTCATTTATTTTTATCGTTTTTAAACCAGGAGCGAACTTTTCGGAGTTATTGCCATTATTGCTCGCTTGCGCCGGAGTGGATTTTTTCTCTCCCGGTTTGACTTCCTCAAGCCCCTTTTCGTATTCGCTTAAAAATTCATTTATTATTGTTGCGATGGTTTCATCTACCCCAAGCTCCTCCTGATAAAATATCTCAAACCCCTCTTTGAGATTTTCCAGTATTTCCAGCTGTTCATGGTCATTCGCTTCGACATGTTTTTGAATAAGGCTGCTTATAGAAGCTGTGAAGCTGTCATAGGGGTTTAAGATGTCTTCGCCAGCCTCCGCCGATTTGCAAAATATAATTAAATCTACATACTCGCGGGTGACGTCCATTTCGCCACGCATCCATCTCGACCCTCCGGCTTTCAAGCTTTTTCTTCTGTCTTGAACAAGCTCCGGAGCGATTCCGTTTATTAGCTCGTACACTTCGCGGATGGATGTTTCCTCTTCCATTTTTCCGTCGGTCTCCATGCGCGCAAAAAACCCCAACAACGCCAGCCGCAGCTTATCAAGCTTGTTTTCCTCAGTGTATTCGTCGATCTTTTCGTTGAGAGAGTTCAAATAATCGTTTTCCGCGCTCTGAAGCCCTACTTCCCCTCCCGCGTTGTTTATCCTGGTGAAGATCGCTTTCAGGTGGTCTGCGCCTTCCAGGATGAAGCCGACTATATTAGGCGAGATCGCTATTGTTTTTTCTCTGATAAGCCCCATGAAGCTTTCGAAAGAGTGACAGAACCCCTGGATTTCCGTAAATCCGAAAAAAGAGCTGTTTCCTTTAAGGGAATGGACGGCGCGGAAAATGCTATCCACATGTGACATATCATCGGGGGATGACTCTAAAGCTGTGGAGTGGATTTCAACGTCGTTTAGAAGGTCGTCCGCCTCTTCAAGGAAGCTTTGAAAGATTTCATTGTCAACTTCACTCATTACGAAACCTTAAGAGATAAAAAATTCTTATTAAAGTAATCAGAATATTGTTGGCGCAACATCAGGAAATACGTTTTTATATTTTACCAAGTGATATACCAATATTTCATTTTACGATAATTCATACGCTTCTTACAGCTTTTAATTGTGTTAACCTACTAACCTTAAAGAGGTTAAAGCGCTTTAAACGGCAAAATAGCAGGACTTTGTTGGGAATTGGGGTTGTACGACCTTTTATTGACGGGCATATAATTATATATTATCTATGAAAGAGTACATTTACCGTAAGGGAGATATTATATGTTCGGCATAGGGATGCCTGAGCTGTTTATTATAATGCTGGTTGCTCTTATTGTGATCGGCCCGGCGAAGTTGCCGGAAATAGCGCGTTCTCTTGGCAAGGGGTATGCGGAGTTCGCCAAATCGATGCGTGAAGTCCGCAGCAGTTTCGACGATTTGTCGTCTGAATTTGAAGAGGAAAAGGATATAGTGCAGCAACCATTGCGCTCATTGAGCGCCGCTGTGGAGAAAGCTTTTACTGAGGATGTGGAAGATGCAAATAAACTGTCGACGGAGTTAAAAGATTCTTCAACAGAGAAAGACGCCGCCTCAAAAAGCGCCTGATCCATTACCTCTTATTCGAATTGTTTGACTTGCCGAATATCTGGCTGTAGCCTATTCGTTTATTACAATCCACCTGTTGTCTTATGAAACTTGCAATCCGGGCTTTAATTGAAAAAGCGTACAATTCCACGGCGTCTGCCGAGGGCTGGGCGCAGGCTAATGATATCGCATTTGATGTAACTGTTCCAAAAGAGGAAAAACACGGCGATTTCTCATGCAATGCGGCGATGATCCTCGCGTCAAAGCTGAAAACAAACCCGCGCGCCATCGCCCTCAAGCTTGCGGCCAGGCTTGAAGAAGAGGCGTTATTCTCCTCTGTTAAAGTCGCTGGGGCGGGGTTTATCAATATGACAGTCCAGCCGCTTGAATGGGTTTCTTTTCTTGGCGCTATCATCTCTGAAAAGGAGAAATTCGGCTCTGTTGATATTGGCAAGGGACGAAAAGTGATGATCGAATTCGTTTCAGCGAACCCGACCGGGCCGCTGCATATAGGTCATGGTCGTGGAGCCGCCGTTGGCGACGCTCTGGCGCGGATTCTTGAAAAAGCCGGATACGATACCCACAAGGAATATTATATCAACGATGTCGGTCTTCAGATGGAGAACCTTGGAAGATCGACCATCAACCGAGCTAAAGAGCTTCTTGGCAAGCCATTTGACGCTCCGGATTACAAAGGCGAATATATAAAAGATATCGCTAAAGAATACATAGCCTGCAAGGGCGAAGATGTTTTGGAGCTTCCTCCGGCTGAGGCGGTTTTGTCCGCCAGCGAATTTACGGCGGACTCTATTCTCAAGGGGATCCGGCGGGATCTCGATGACTTTGACGTAAAATTCGATAAGTGGTTTTCCGAGGAATCTCTCCACTCAGCAGGCGCCGTAGAGTCGACGATTGAAAAGCTCCAGGCGGACGGGCATATATATGAAAAGGACGGGGCTCTATGGCTTTCCACCGAATCCGCAGGTGATGAGAAAGACAGGGTGGTTCGCCGCGCCAACGGCATTACCACATACCTTGCCGCCGACATCGCCTATCACAAAGACAAGTTCGACCGCGGGTTTGAAACCGTGGTCGATGTTTGGGGAGCGGATCATCACGGATATATCCCGCGTATGAAAGCCACAGTATCGGCTCTTGGGCTGGACCCTGACCGGCTTGTAGTTCGTCTTGTTCAGCTAGTGAGCCTCAAAAGGGGAGGGAAGACTGTGGCCATGACCACTCGTGGCGGAGTTTTTACAACGTTAAGGGAGATCATCGACGAGGTGGGTGTGGACGTTACGCGCTATTTTTTCCTTATGCGATCTGCGGATAGTCATCTGGATTTCGATGTCGATCTTGCCAAAAAACATAGCGACGAGAACCCTGTGTTTTACATTCAGTACGCCCATGCCCGTTGCGCCAATATTTTTGTCACCGCCAGCGAGAAAGGTGTTAAGAACATCAGCTTTGATGAGCTGGACAAGTCTTTGCTCAATAATAAGGACGAGGTTCGGCTTATCCGCAAGCTGTCACAGCTGCCTGGCGTAGTGGCTTCGTGCGCGGAAGGATTCCAGCCGCATCCTGTAACGCAATATTTAACTGAAACCGCAGCGGCGTTCCATTATTTTTACAGGCATAATCGTGTGGTCACAGATGATGTGCCGCTTACGCAGGCGAGACTGAAACTTGTGGAAGCGACGATGATTACTCTTAAAAATGGATTGGCGCTGTTGGGGATATCTGCTCCGACGAGGATGTAGGGTGGCGAAGCGGAAAAAGCCTCCATCAAAACCTGACCGCAGGGGGGGTATATTAAGAAACAGGACGACCCGTCTTTTTATCTTTAGCCTGATGTTTGCCATAGCGCTTTCGTTCCTGTTAGGTTATTCATCGGCAAAATGGTTTGCCATTGATACCGTTCCAGCGCCTGTTACGCCGAATAAAATAACTAAAAAAGAGCCGCTAAAAGACTTTGGCATAAAGCCACAAAAGCTGGATGTGGATAAAATAACAGGGAAGAGCCAGCGGAGCGCCTCTGGGGAAGAGCAGGATACATTTACTTTCACCAAAACGCTGAAAAAAGATACCGCTCCAGCGGCCAACCCGTTTGCCAGAAAAGAGCCTCCAAAACAAAAGAAACCGCAACCTGAGGAAAAAACAAAAACTGTCGCCGCCAAACCTGAAAGCCTTAAGCCTGTAAAGGAAAGCTTACCCCCGGAGCGAAAGCACGAAAAGCTCACAGTCGCCAAAACAATCTGGCCTAAAAAAGATTCGGTGAAGGTTAAGCCCTTCAAGCCGAAGCGGCGGCTTGAAAAAAACAGGGCGGTCACAAGCAAAGTCTATACGTTGCAGGTTGGCTCGTTTACGACGTTGGGTAACGCTACAAAGCTGAAACGGCGGATCGAGAAGAGAGGGTATCATGTGTATATCCAGTCTTTCATTACCAAGGGAAAACAATGGCACAGTGTCCGTGTGGGAATATTCAAAACAAAGAGTTCCGCCAAAAGGGTGGCGGCTCAGCTGAATAGAGAGATGAATATGCGCGCAGAGGTGCGCAATTACAGAAGAGGAAGTTAAGAATCATTTATCTTTGTGAGGTCGTATGTTAGTTTTCGTCAAATATATACATCTGCTTACACTTGTAATATGGGTAGGCTCCATCGTGTTCTTTTCATTTATCGGCGCTCCGGCCATTTTCAAAAATTTCGACAAAAAAACAGCCGGCGATATAGTAGGCGTTATTTTCCCGAAATATTTCATGCTGGGGCAGGTCTGCTCTGGTTTGGCTCTGGCAACGCTTGTGATAATCGGCATGAAAACCGGGTTTCAATCATCGATAAAAGTGGGACTGGCGCTTCTTCTCGTCATGGCGGGGGTTGTGGCTTATTCAAGCATGGTAAACGCGCCCAAGGCGCATGAAGTAAAATATCAAATCCGCTCTGAGCAGGATGAAGCAAAAAAAGCGGAGCTTCGCAAACAATTTGGCAAGCTCCACGGTGTTTCGATGATTTTAAATCTTACTACGTTGATTCTGGGCCTTGTACTGCTGTTCTATTTTATACGTTACGTTACGCTGTCATAACACTTCAAGCCTGGCGCTTTTATCGTCGCTAAACTTAAGGCGCCATACGTCGTCCCGGCCTATGGTAACGGGCTCGTCAACTGGGATACCGGCGTATTGACGCGCCGCCGTTTCCATTATTCCATAATGCGAGACCACGAGGATCGTTTCTCCTTTATGGATTCGCAGACAATGCGAGAAAAAGTTGCGAACTCTTTGTATCAGATCGTTTCCACACTCGCCTTCAGGGTAGCGTAATTCCGGATTTGCCTTGTGATGTTTGATTATGCTCATAATTTCATTTTTTGCCCGGCCTGCATAGATTCCAAAATCTATCTCCCGCAGGTCAGAGTTAAACCTGGCCTTTGGGAGCTTAGGATCGCGCGCCTCCAGCAGCTTCATGGTAG
This sequence comes from uncultured Nitrospinota bacterium, assembly GCA_964395915.1. Classification (GTDB taxonomy): domain Bacteria; phylum Nitrospinota_A; class UBA7883; order UBA7883; family JAJRTC01; genus CAYNDB01. The sequence goes on from CAYNDB010000012.1 coordinate 19,064, forward strand.
CGGTGGCTCTTGAGAGGTCACTGCAATATACAGCGTTAAATGTAAAATTTTTGAGTTTGTCGGCTTTACGCAGAGTCGAGGCGATCCCCTCTTTTGTCAGCGGGGTGTCTGTTTGGCCTTGTACGATTCCTTTACGGTTGCCTTCTGTTTCACCATGACGCGCTAAAATCGTATTGAGCGTGTTTTCATAGTTCATTAGAATGTTAAACTTACATAATACCTTTAGGAATTTAACTCTATTTTATATGGTAGCGCTAACCACTGTTACAATTCGCTCCGATAGCGAAGATGAAACCGTCCGCCTGGGCGAAAAACTGGGCGCGGCGCTGGAAAAGGGAGATATAGCGCTGCTTACAGGGGAGCTTGGAACAGGAAAAACCACCCTGACACGCGGAATATGCCGTGGACTTGGGATCAGCGAAGGAATTACCGTCAGGTCACCAACGTTTACGATGATCCACGACTATCCAGGTGACGTAAATATAAGACATGTGGATCTTTATCGTATAGAAGGCAATGATGATCTTGAATCCATTGGCCTGTTTGACCAGGCTTTTAACGGTGTAACTATAATTGAATGGGCGGAAAAGCTGGACGAGCCTGAAAGTTTCGGCACGATTCGTGTGAATGTTACCGACATAGCGGAAAAAGAGCGTAAACTTGAAATAAAAGCCACACCGGACTTTCTCTTGAGTATGGGGTTGAAACATGACAAGAAATAAGACGCGGTATAACTATTTGATGTTAACCTATTGATATGAAGTGTATTATATAAATGAAAACGGTTTTGATCCTGGTGGCTTTACTGGTTTCCGGCTCAATATTGTGGTACCTTTCAGACGCATTTGACACTGTCGGACCACAGTTTCAGGGCGAAATATCAATTGAGGGAGACGATATTGTTGCGCTAAATGTCAGAATGGTTGAAAAAAAATATAATAAACCTTCTTTGGAGCTTACAGCGGAGCGTTCGGTGATATCGGCTGATGACACTTACACGAAAATGGAGAATTTCACACTCGTTTCCCATTCGGAAAAAGCCGGGGAGATGATTCTTTCCGCAGAGAAGGGCGCCATGATAAACGCTACAAAAAATATCAGCGCTTCCGGGAATGTGCTCGTTCGGGATAAGCTTGGCAGGGCGTTATCTACAGATACTTTAAAATGGATCAACTCTGAGCGGCGCATAGTGACCGACGATGATGTGCGAGTGTACGGAACAACATTTGCAATCACAGGAAAAGGCATGGTGGCGTACCCGGACGAAGAGAGAGTCGAGATTCTCAAAGATGTTCATGCGGTTTTTTTAGAAACTGGTGAATTAGGTAAAAAATTGAATTGATGAAGAAAATTCTTCTGGCTTTTATGGCTCTGTTGATCTTGTCGACGCCTCTGAGCGCGCAAAAAGACCCGCTTTTCATTCAGGATGAAAATGACAGGAAAGCCCCACTTAAAGTAACTTCTAACAGAATGGTTTCCAGTAAGAAAAACAACCTGATATCCTTCTTTGGCTCAGTAATCGCTATAAAGGGAAAGCTTAAAGTTGAGGCTGATGTAATCCATGTGAAAACAGGGAAAGAGAGTGGTGAGTATGAGGAGATGGAGGCTATTGGCTCTGTAAAAATTACTAGTAACGGGAAAGTGGCCACTGGCGATAAAGCGAATTATTATCCCGATGAAAGGAAGATTGTCATTACAGGGGATACGACCTTGACAAGCGATAATGACAAGGCTTTTGGAGACAAGGTTATCTACTATCTGGATAGCGAAGATATGGAGATTTTCGGAAAAGCGGGAAACCCTTCTGTTGCAATTTTTTATTCAGATGGCGAAGGGCCGAATGGCAAGGGAAAGACTGAGCCCAAGGCTGAGCCAAAGCCTAAGCCAAGGAAGAAAACAGAGCCTAAGCCTGAAAAATTAAAGATATTGGATTCCTCGAAAAAGAGTAAAAAGCCTTTAGCTCCACAGAAGGTGGAACAGCGGAAAATAAAGCTGAAGCAGGCCGCGGCTCCGACTGAGAATAAGAAGGACAAAGCTGATAAAGAGGAGCTAAAACCTGTGGAGGGTGGAACGGATGTCGTAGCAGTTGATGAGCTGTCACCTGTAAAAGACGCCACGCAGCCTGTGGAAAATATTGAAAAAAAAGCTGTAGTTCCAGCTTCGCGTAAAAAGACCTTTACAGCGCAGGTAGGATCATATTCGCAAAAGGATGAAGCATTGAAGCTTAGCTGGAGCCTCAAAGGCAAAGGGTACGATATTTACATTAAGACATTTGAACGGAATGGTGTTACGTGGTACCGTGTCCGCGTTGGTGAGTACAAAACCCGTGCTGTGGCGGAAAGAATGGTAAAAAAGCTCAAAGAGCGGGAAAACCTTCCGGCATTTCTAACATCGTATCAAAATTAGGATTAGGCAATTTCGAAACGAGGGGAATCTGAATGATAAGGACTTTGAGGGCGGAAAACCTCACGAAGTCATATAAAGGCCGCAAGGTAGTTGATGGTGTTTCTTTTTCGATGACGAATAAGGACATCGTTGGCCTGCTTGGCCCAAGTGGAGCTGGTAAAACGACTACTTTTTATATGGTTGTAGGTCTGGTCCGTTGCGATTCCGGCGCTGTTATTCTTGACGACAAGGAGATAACCGACACCCCTATGTACAAAAGAGCGAGAGTTGGCATAGGCTACCTTCCCCAGGAGCCTTCAATATTTAGAAAACTTACGGTTTTCGAAAATATGCTTGCGATACTGGAAACATTGTCACATGATCGTCTCGAAAGAGAAACGAGGGCCAGAGACCTTCTTGATGAATTCGGGATTTTACATTTGGCTGACAATGTATCTCTTTCTCTTTCAGGTGGGGAGCGACGGAGGCTTGAGATAGCAAGGGCGTTGTGCTCGCATCCATCATTTATTCTTTTGGATGAGCCTTTTGCGGGAATTGATCCTATCGCGGTGCAGGATCTGCAGGAAATGGTTTTAAAACTTAAGGACCGCGGTATTGGCGTATTGATAACCGATCATAATGTTCGTGATACCCTTGGGATTACCGATAGAGCGTATATTCTAAATGAAGGGCGAATTATCGAAGAAGGGTCGCCTGAAACTATTGCGGCTAGTGAACAGGCAAGAAATATTTATCTTGGACGCAATTTTTCGTTAAAATAAGTAACAGCTAAAATTATTTAATATTTAAGGGGAATACTAACTGTGGGAATGGAAATGAGACTCCAGATGCGCATGTCGCAGCGTCTGGTAATGACGCCTATGCTTCAGCAGGCGATCAAAATGCTTCCCATGACCCGCCTGGAGCTAATCCAGGCCATACGAAAAGAGTTGGACGAGAACCCTTTGCTGGACGATATCACTCAGGAAGAAGATCAGGAACAGGAGCAGAAAGCCGCTGATGGTACGCAAGCCGAGGCTGCTGAAACTGTTGTTGAGGAGCCTGTAAACAAGAACGAAGGCGATGTTTTTGAGGAGCAAGCCTCCCTTGAAAAAAAGGAAAGCGTCGAGACCAAGGACGATGTGGATTGGGACGCATACATGCAATCCGACCTTTATGAAGGTGGCACTGGCGAAGGATATGTTGAGCGTCCCAGCCTGGAGAACACTCTTAAATATAAAGAAGGGCTTGAAGATCATTTGTTGTGGCAATTAAGCTGTTCGCAAGTTTCGGAGGAGGAAAAGAGTCTCGGCGCAATAATTATTGGGAATATAACCATTGAAGGGTATTTGGATGCTGATCTTGCTGTTTTGGCAAAAGAGGCGGAGGTTTCTTACGAGGAAATGGAAAAAGCCCTTAAGCTGACACAGAGTTTCGACCCTCCGGGAATCTGCGCACGCGACCTTAGGGAATGTCTTTTTTTACAGGTCCATGGCGATGGAGCGGATGGAGGTCTGGCGGAAAAGCTGATTCGCAATTATCTTAACGAACTGGACGAGAGGCAATTTTCCAAATTGGCAAAAACGGTTGGCGCCTCTATTGACGAAGTCGTAGCCGCCGTGAGACATATCCGGGAGCTGGATCCGAAGCCGGGGTTGCAATACAATGCGGAAGAGGCCCACTACATCACCCCTGACCTTTATGTTGTAAAGGTGGATAACAATTACCAGGTTTTTCTTAATGACGATGGAGTTCCAAAGCTTCGTATCAATAACTACTATAGATCGATACTCACTAAAGGCGAAAATGGCGTCAACAACAATAATAATAGTGAGGCGCGAAAGGAAAACCGTGAATACGTGGAGAACAAGTTCCGTTCGGCTCTTTGGATGATAAAAAGCATTGAGCAGAGACGGCAGACCATGTTGAAAGTCGGCAGAAGCCTTTGCAAGTTTCAGAGGGAGTTCCTTGATAAGGGGGTAAATTATCTGAAGCCTCTGGTTTTAAGAAATGTGGCTGAGGATATCGAGATGCACGAGTCGACGGTAAGCCGTGTTACCACAAATAAATATATGCACACTCCACAGGGGTTGCTGGAGTTGAAATATTTCTTTCATTCATCGGTTAGGTCATACCTTGGAAACGACATGTCATCTGTGCGTGTTAAGCAAATGATAAAAAAGATCTGCAAGGAAGAGAACTCGGCCAAACCTCACACCGACGACCAGATCGTAAAACTTTTGCAAGGCAAAGACGTGAAAATTGCTAGAAGAACTGTCACTAAATACCGAAAGGAGCTACAAATACCTTCAACATCCAAACGCAGAAAGCTTTATTTGTAACAAGCGTTATAGGAGAATTCAAATGCAGATAAAAATCACAGGACAAAATATAGACATAACAAACGCTCTTCGCGAATATACGGAGGAAAAAGTTACGAAAGTACGACGATATCTAGATACGACTATAAATGCGCATGTTGTGTTAAAAGTTGAGAAACTTACTCATATTGCGGAGGTGACGATCCATGCCAACGGTGTGGACCTGCACGGAGAAGAAAAAACTGATAATATGTACGCCGCTATCGACAGTGTCATGGATAAAGTCGATAGGCAGGCGAAAAAATATAAAGGAAAAATTCAGGCCAGAAAAAAGGGAGGCCAGACTGCGGAAGAGCGTATCAGCATGATGGAAGAATAATATTTTTCCAATGCGGTAAAGCTCTTTGCTGTTTGAATATCTATTGTTATGAGGATTGCGGATTTTTTAAATAGGGATAGTTGTGTCGCTTCACTTGCATCGGACAGTAAAGAGAGCGCTTTGAAGGAATTGTGCGACCTTTTATGCGCCAATGAGAATATTGAAAACGGCGACGATGTGTTCAGCGCTGTAATGAACCGCGAACGCCTTGGGTCCACCGGCGTTGGCGACCAGGTGGCTATACCCCATGCCAAGGCCGCCAGCGTCAAGTCGCTTACCGCGGCTTTCGGGGTCTCTAAAGATGGTGTCGACTATGGAGCCATTGATGACAAGCCGGTGAGATTAATTTTTCTTCTGTTAGCCTCGGGCAACGCCACCGGTGAGCATCTCAAGGCCCTTGCGCGAATATCCAGACTATTAAAGAATGAAGATTTCCGTCGTGAGGTAACGTTGGTTAACAGCCCGGACCAGATTTACGAGATCATCGCCAGAGAAGATGAAAAACGCGGTTAGATTCAGCTAGTAGAATGTAAATAGCTCTTTTAGTTTTACAAGCTCCGTAAATTAAATTTTTTAATAAAAAACATTTTTCGGCAATGGAAAATAAAGTCACTGGCAATACCGGCATTTTATTAATCGCCCACGGCGCAGTAGCATATGAAATGCTTAACGCCCTTGAGTTTATCACCGGAAAACAGCCCACTTTCCGCGCCATGGCTTTAGATCATGCGCTTGAGATTGATAAAGCCCGCCAGATCATGATGGAGGCTATCGATGAGATGATGGGGGAAGGAGGTGTGCTTGTGTTGACGGATCTTTTTGGCGGCTCCCCTTCTAACATCGCCATGTCAATAATCGATGAGAGACCTATTGAAATTGTTGCGGGTGTTAATATGCCGATGTTGATCCAGGCTGTTACCATGGAGGACGATATTTCTCTCCGGGAAAAGGCCGAACGGCTTAGAGACTATGGCAAAAATAATATTTTTATCGCCTCTGAAGTGTTGGGAGAAAAAAAGAAACCAGTGTGAGCAAATATATTGTTTCTTTAATAGAGTCAAAATTTGGTGAAAACCAGTGAGCTCAATAACCGAAACGGCGGATAACGTATTTATTGGTATTCCGGCCTCTCCCGGGATTGTTATTGGCAAAGCCTACGTTTTGGATCGGCACATGATCTGTGTGCTGGAGCATAACATCGACGATAGCAAAATTGAAAGCGAACTGGAAAGGTTCCGCGTCGCCGTAGAGAAGTGCCAGGCCGACATACAGGAAATCAGCGAAAAGGCCAGAAGCGATTTTGGGGATGATTTACCTTTCATGGTTTTCGACGCGCATACCCAGCTTTTAAAAGACCCTTCCTTGCTTAAGGAAGCGGAAAATATTATCAAAAAAAGAAAGTGCAACGCGGAATGGGCTTTAAAAGCGCTTTTAGAACAATATCACGACAGGTTTTCAAAAATCCGCGATAAATATTTCCGCGACCGTTTAAACGATATCGAGCAGGTTATAACAAGGCTCCAACGAAGCCTTATACAACATGAAACCATTTCACTTTCCGATATTCCGGAGCCCGTTGTGATTGTGGCGCACGATCTTAGCCCGGCGGATACAATTCAAATGGACCCCAAGCAGGTTATCGGGTTTGTTACGGATATGGGAGGTAAAACTTCGCATACCGGTATTGTCGCCGCATCAATGGACATTCCGGCGGTTGTAGGACTTAAGAATTTGTCGTTTCGTGTTCGTTCAGGAGACCCGATAATCGTAAACGGGAAAAGCGGCAAAGTGGTGCATATGCCCACGAACGAACAGTTTGTAAAATACAATAAAAAGCGTCAGCAATTTCTTTATTATGACAAGGAATTGCATGCGCAAAAAGACCTTGAGGCAAAAACCAGGGACGGAGCCGTCATAAATATATTGGCGAATATCGAATCGTCACATGATCTGCCAAGCCTGCCCGATCATGGCGCAAGAGGAGTTGGGCTGTATCGTACGGAATACCTTTACGTCAATAAGGCTAAGTGGCCTGATGAAGATGAGCAGTATGAAGATTATAAGAAAGTGGCGCAATCGATCACCGGCTCACATGCGGTTATACGCACATTGGATATAGGTGGTGACAAGATAGCAAACTCCATGGATAACTATTATAGCGACCCGGAGCCAAACCCGGCCCTTGGGTTGCGCGCGATACGTTTCTGTCTTGCGAATCCGGATATTTTCAGAACGCAGCTGCGGGCGATCCTGAGAGCGTCCATCCATGGGAAACTCAAGATTATGTATCCCCTCATAACAACGCTTGAAGAGCTTATAGATGCCAATAAAATTCTGGACGATGTAAAAAACGGCCTTCGCAACGATGGCATAGAGTTCGATAAGTCCATCGAAGTCGGTATCATGATAGAGACCCCTTCTTCTGTGATGATCGCCTCTGATCTGGCCAAGCATTGCTCCTTTTTTTCTATTGGCACAAACGACCTTATCCAATATACGATGGCTATCGACCGTGTTAACGAAAAGGTGGCCTATCTGTATCAGCCTCTATCTCCGGCCATTTTAAAAATGTTGTCGCAGACCATAGTGGCGGCGGACAAGGAAGGGGTGTCTGTGTCGGTATGCGGGAAAATGGCTGGCGATCCCATGTACACCATGTTGCTATTGGGATTTGGCTCCGTACGCGAGCTGTCCATGGATGTTCACTCGATACCCAGGATAAAGAAATTTATCAGGTCTATCAGCATTAAAGACGCCAAGAAGCTTTCCGAGCAGGCGCTTTCCATGAAGTCAGCTTTGGATGTGAGAAATTGCGCCATGCAATATATGGAGAAGTTTTTCGTGGAAGACGCAAAATCCGGCATGGACGATAATGACCCCTGAACCCTCCTCTAGCAACCGCGAGCAATCATCTAAAGAACGTATTACAAAAGCGGCCGGTATTATAAGCTTTGCCACCCTGATCTCACGTATCCTCGGTTTTATCCGGGACATGATAATAGCCGACCTTCTGGGGGCCAAGATTGTGGCGGACGCTTTTTTCGTGGCGTTTCGGATACCCAACCTTTTACGAAGACTGACAGCCGAAGGAGCCATGACAGCGGCTTTCGTGCCGGTATTCACAGGGTCGCTTGTTAAAGAAAATAAAAAAGCGGCGTTTTCCCTTGCATGCAACGTAATAACAATACTTGCCATCTCGCTAATGGTATTTACAGTTCTGTGCGAGATTTTCGCTCCTTGGATAGTTCGAGTTGTGGCTCCCGGTTTTATATTCGATCCTCGTTCATTGGAGCTTACGACATTGTTGACCAGGATCATGTTCCCCTACCTTGTATTGATTTCTATCTCGGCCGTTCTTATGGCGATGCTAAACTCTATGGGCCGTTTTTTTGTTCCCGCCGCCTCTCCGGCTCTTTTGAACATCTCGATCATAACCTGTGCGTTTATTTTCAAGGACAAGCTGGACGAACCTGCCATGGCGCTTGCGATAGGCGTTCTTATCGGGGGTTTTTTACAGATGTCGATACAGCTTTGGCCTCTTGCGAGGCTTGGCTTCCGATATGCGTCTTCATTTAATCTAAATGATGTAAAAACAAGAAAGATAGGCATTCTCATGATCCCCGCCGCGTTTGGAATGGCGGTAGCGGAGATTAACATATTCGTGGACACAATGCTGGCTTCACTCCTGCCGGAAGGGAGCATATCGTATCTTTATTACGGTAACAGGGTCACGCAGTTTCCATTGGGCGTGTTTGGTGTCGCTGTTGGTGTGGCGGCGTTGCCATCTATGTCCAGCGAAGTGGCGAAGGGCTACACAGGGAAAGTTACGGAACTCCTTTCACATTCGCTGCGGCTTATTTTATTCATATCCATTCCGGCCACGTTCGGGCTTGTCGCGCTTGCGGAGCCGATTACGAACGCGCTTTTTGAGCGTGGGCAGTTCGACGAAGCGGCGCGGGCGGGTTGTGCGGTAGCGATAATATATTACGCCGTTGGGCTTGTGGCTTTCTCCGGTGTCAAGATTGTTGTTTCCGCTTTCTATTCGATGCAGGATACGAAAACACCGACCCTGGTTGCGGTGTGGTGCATGCTCCTGAATATAGCGTTGAACCTTGCCCTGATGGGGCCTTTAAAACATGGAGGGCTTGCGCTGGCGACATCGATATCTTCCGCTGTCAACGTTACCGCCCTTATGTGGATTTTAAAAAGGAGGCTTGGGAGTGTGGACGGCGCTCGTATAATTTCTTCGGTGGCTCCGATGCTGGGAGCTTCAATTATTATGGCTGTTGCGGTCTATTTCTATTCACAGGAGTTTTATCATTACGATGCGTCGATGGCGTTGCGGGCGACGCATCTTGTGGTGGCGATTTCCATGGGAACGATACTATACTTCGGCGTCGCGCTGATTCTTGGCTCACGGGAAGCCAGGAGCGTCCGGGACAGAATTTTTAAGGCTCTTAAGGTCGGCGGCTGATGATCGCGGTGATACAGCGCGTGAGCATGGCCGAAGTGAGAGTTGATAACAAACCTGTGGGATCTATCGGCCACGGCTTGTTAATACTGCTCGGTGTCGCCAAGGGCGACGGCGCCAAAGAAATTCGTTATCTTTCCGAAAAGATCGTCAACATGCGTATTTTTTATAATGATGACGGAAAGTTCGATCTGTCGCTAAAAGATATAAAAGGCTCGGCTCTGGTGGTTAGCCAATTTACACTCCTTGGAAACTGGCGCAAAGGGAGAAGGCCGGGCTATGACGCGGCGGCTCCTCCCGACGAAGCGGCGCCTTTGGTGGAAAAGTTTGTCGAAGCCTTGCGGCAAATGGATATAGAGACGCAGACAGGGCTTTTTGGCGCCACTATGTCCGTATCCCTAGTGAATGAGGGGCCAGTAACGTTCACACTGGACACCGCGCTTGTGAAATAGCGGTAAGGTCGCTCACTTTTCCAGTTCGGCTCTGGCGACGACGCTTTCGATATTTCCGCGTTTGCCTGTGTCCACACAGCTCCGGAGAAAGGCGTTGGCCCTGTCCTGCTCGGAATGGATAATGTAGTATTGTGCGACATGAAAATAAGCTTCCAGCTTTCTGACGAGATCTTGTCGCGGATTTGGGTCTATCGCCTTTCCGAGAAAGTCATCAGGCGTAATTTCCTCTAAATACATTTTTATTGTTCGTCTATTCCGTTCGTCGCTCTTTTCTGATTTTAGAAACTCTGAAAGTCGCTCCTTAGCGTCTTCGTTGTTTCTGGCCCTTGCGATGTATAGCCATATATTAGCGTTGGAATTGGCTGGGTCTACAGACACGGCCTCATTTAGTAGCGTCACAGCGCCTTCAAAATCACGTTGGGCGTAGCGCGCGGCTCCTTTGAGGACAATCGGCGTCACATCTTTTTTGTTCAGCGATAACGCCTTGTTCCAATTTTTAACAGCGTCATCATATTCTTGAAGCTCAGCATAAAACAGGCCTCGCATTATAAGGTAAATGGTCACTCCTGGCTGCAGCTTGATAATTGTGTCAAAGTCCGCGATTGCGTTAATAAAATCGCCATTTTGGGCATAGACATAGCCTCGGTCGCGATATGCTTTTATATACGCTCTTTTCTCATAGTCTTTTTTATATTTAATCGCCCAGCCAAAATCTTTAATGGAGCGGTCTAACTCACCTTTTTCAGAATAAGCAAGAGCCCGCCCATAATATCCTTCAGGGTAATATGGGTTCAAGTCCACAGCGTAAGAGAAATCTTCCACAGCTTTGTCGACAGAGCCTTTTTTCAGGTAGTTATGCCCTCTGTTAGTATGCACCGTGGCCAGGGCTTTGCGTTGCAGGTCGCCTGCGTTTATAGCTTTGGTGTTCAGTCTTATGGCCTTTTCATAATCACCCATGGCGTCCGCGATAATGGCGTCTTTCACATATGCTCTTCCCGGTGTGCATCCAGATAAAACCTGGGTAAAAAACAGGAGTGTTATGACAAATGGGGTTTTTGATATTATTTTTTTCATTGTCCTCTTCCCGTATAACGATTTGTAACGATCTCATTCGGTAGTAAAAAGTAATATACCGACTCAGATTCCCGGAAATACAATAGGTTATAATATTTTATCTGTCCAGGCTCAGGTACATTATTTTAGCAAATATCCGCCACTTTTTGATATTATAGTTGATACACGAGAATGTGGGGGCAGGCTGTGTGGATTTATTCAATTTTAGCGTTATTTCAATTACCTTGTTTCTCAGGTTGTGATCAACTGTGCTCTTGATTGCCTTATCGCTTCTTATGGTTTTAAACTTTTGCTTAGATAACCTGATTACTTCCGCACAAGGTGTGAAATGGGAAATGACATGACTTCTGGCGCTTTATCCTCTTTGGTAAATTCAAATGATAAAAATCCTCTTGCCAGGTTCCTCAACGGTAAAATCGTCCTTACTGTGGACGACCAGCGGTTGATCCGCATGATGGTAAAAAGTTTTCTTTTACAGCTTGGTATCGATCAAAAACAGGTAAAAATGGCTGATGATGGCGATACTGCGATAGACATAATTGAAGAGACGAGGTCTTCACTGGGTTTTATCCTTCTTGATTGGAACATGCCACGCGTGCCAGGTCTTGACGTGTTAAGAATGGTGAGGAGGGACCCCGATCTTCGTAAGCTTCCAATACTTATGATAACAGCCGAAACACGAGAAGAGCAGATTCTGCAAGCGGTGGAGGAGGGTGTTGACGGTTATCTGATCAAGCCTTTTACCGGGGCTGACCTTGGTGACAAGATGCTTAATATCATTAAGCCGCCAGAATACGCCAAGTTACTCGACGAGGCGGAGTCATTGATAGGCAAGGATAAAAATGAGATGGCTATTTCTTTGCTGGAGAAGGTTCTGGAGATGAAGCCAAACAGCGCCAGCGCCCGTATGTTTCTCGGCATGGCGTACAAGCAGATGAACGATGATGACAGAGCCATGGAAATGTATGAAGGAGCCGTTGAAAAAAATCCAAAGTTTATAAAAGCTCTCAATTCACTTTCCGAATTTCTGGTAGAAAAGGGTGATAAAGACAAAGCTCTGATAATTATGAAAAAAGCTGACCAGCTAAGTCCGCTTATCACCGACAGGAAAGTGGCTATAGGAGGGATAAACCTTGAACAAGGTAACGAAGAGGCCGCTCTTAAATATTTTAAGGACGCAACCAAGCTGGAGCCGGAACAATATGACAATGTTGTCACTGTCTGCCTGGAGCATGGAAACGCAGAGCTGGCCACAGAATACCTGAACAAATCTGTCGCCCGGAAGATGAGTAAAGGTGAATTGAGTAGAGAGGAAATACTCGATTTTATAGATCAGTATAACCATGCTGGAATAGAACTTCGAAAAAAAGGCCAGTGGGAAAAAGCTATACAAACCTATAAATCGGCCCTGGAAATTGATGATGACAACGTTGCGGTTCATTACAACATCGGAAAAGCGTATGTGCAGGGGGGTAACGCGCGCGCGGCCAGATTGTTTTTTGAAAAGGCGCTTGCGTTCAATAAAAAATCTAAGGATCCTGATCCGGAACTTTCAAAAATTATTGCAACCGAGCTTGAAGCGCTGGAAGGCAAGTAGGATTTTGCGTCAACCATAAATGGCGTTCTTGCTATTATCATTTTATTTGCAAGGTTAATTTATTCCCGCCTTTTCCCTTCAATATGTTCAAATACGTCATTTCTCTCAAACAGGTTTTAAGGCTATATGAGCTCTTTTGAAGAAAATCTGACAGGGGCGGCCCTTGGTGGTTTTAACGTTGGAGATATCTCGCTTGACGAGGCTCATGCGGCGGTTCTGCCTGTCCCATATGATGGAACAGCATGCTATAGAAAAGGGGCGAGGTTTGGTCCCAAGGCTATAATTGAGGCTAGCCCGCAAGTGGAGTTTTACGATTCACAGTGGGGGGTGGATTGCGAAAATCTTATATTGCCGATATTAAAAGAAGTGGAGCCTTCCGCCCTTGGGCCTTCCGATACATTGGCAAAGGTGGAGGCTGTCTACAGGGCAGCCATCGACAAGACGCCCTTTGTGCTGATGCTTGGTGGAGAACATTCGATCACATCAGCGGCTATCAGGCCTCTTGCGGAAAAATATAACGGAACGCTTTCTGTGCTTCAATTCGACGCTCATGCCGATTTGCGTGATTCATATCAAGGCTCGAAACATTCCCATGCGTGCGTGATGAGGAGGATCGTCGACCTTGCTCCGATAACACAGGTGGGCATACGTAATGTTTCAAAAGAGGAGTCGGAATTTATACAAACTTCCCGCCATCCTGTTTTTTATGCGTGGGATATTGTCGGCAAGGGAGAATGGATAGACCGGATGGTGGACGGGTTGAAAGAAAATGTGTATATCACTTTCGATCTGGACGGGTTCGACCCGTCGGTCACGCCGGGTGTTGGCACCCCT
>CAYNDB010000013.1:0-16726 GCA_964395915.1 uncultured Nitrospinota bacterium
GCGTTAAAATGGACGACCTCAGATATGTCGCCTACGAAATGGCTTATTTTTCCAAATGTTTTAGCGCTTATATAAACCGGTATTTTCAGCTTTCGCGATATCACGCCAACACCTTTTGCGTGGTCGCTATGCTCATGGGTGACCACAACCCCCTTGATAAGGGCAGGATCGAGCCCAGCCTCTTTTAGCCTTTTCAAGATTTCCTTGGCCGAGAAGCCGGCGTCCAAAAGCAGGGCCGAGTTTTCATCGCCGATATAAATACAGTTGCCTGACGAGCCGGAGCCTAACGCGCATATCCGCATCATCGCATTTTCTCCCCTTCGTTTAGAAGCAGATGATATATCAGCGGTATCAATATCTCATGATGGCCTGTTATCGATATACCCTTACCAGCGCCCTGTATCGGCCTGTTTACGACGTTTACAGCGGGGCGATAGTGCTGGATCATATCGAGATTGACCGTGGTAAAGTTCGTTACATCGGCGCCCAGGTTCCTTGCGGCGGATAGAGCCTTGATAAATATTTCGGGCAGTAAAACCGCCGATCCAATGTTCAGATACACCCCACCGTTTCCCATTTCCGACACTATGCCTGTGAACAGCTTAAAATCGTTCAACGTGGCGCGGCCAGTCGCTTCCCCGTCTATATCAGGATGAATATGCACAATGTCCGTTCCGATAGCGGAATGGATAGTGACCGGCTTTTTGAGCTCCCACCCTTGCGCCATAATCGACACGGCTCTATTTGACATTTTTTCATCAGCGATATATCGGCCCAACGCCTCGCCTATGCCGGTGGCTCCTGTGGCGAATTTTCCTAAAGCGTTATTGTAATGAGCCGATGTCTCCTCCACCATGCCGAACCGTCCCTCTTTTATCTCCAGGGCAACATTCTCGCTCGTGGCTCCGTGGAACGCGATTTCGAGGTCGTGCACAGCTCCAGCTCCGTTCATCGCAACAGCGTCTATGTATCCTCGCCCCATCATGTCGATAATGACAGGCGACAGGCCAACCTTTATTACATGCGCTCCCATGCCCACCATGACAGGCTTGCCTATCTCTTTGGCGTTGCGGATGGCTTTTACAACTTCCTTTAGGGCGGTAGCTTTTAATGCGGAGGGTAAAAGGTCGGCAAGCTTTCCCGTTTTGCCATATGCGTCAATGTCGGCGAACATGCCTGTATTGACCAGACTTTTTCGTTTTTCTATAGGATATGAAACAATTTTTGAGAAATCGGCCTGTTGGAACTTATATTTTTGTTCAGACATGTAATCCGCTCTTAGTCACCGTATTTTTTTAATATTTTTTCTATTATGCCGGAAGTCGATTTCCCGTCGACCAATGGAATTATCTCAACCTTGCCGCCGCTTTTCTCCACAATATCTTTGCCGACAACTTTTTGAGCCGTATAATCGCCACCTTTAACCAATACATCCGGCTTGATCGCTTTTATCAGGCGCAACGGCGTGTCTTCATTAAACAATATAACGCCATCCACGCAATCGAGCGCCGCTATTATATGTAGCCTGTCATCCTCGCCAAGCAGTGGCCTTTTTTTACCTTTAAGGCGGCGGATAGATTTGTCGCTGTTGATGCCGACCAGTAACGTATCGCCAAAAGTTCTGGCTTTCTGTAAAAGCTTTACGTGTCCCGCGTGCAAAAGGTCGAAGCAACCATTTGTAAAAACCACCGTTTTATTCTGTGCGCGCTTCCTGGAAACAAATGATGAAGCCTGCGGCAGGGTAAACGTTTTACCTTCACCCGGTCCGCTCGACTTAAGTTTCGCCAGCGTTTCATCTTTCGTGACAGCCCACGCGCCAACACGGCCAACTTCTATTCCAGCGGCAATATTGGAAATTCTGGAGGAATCCTCCAGCGACTCTCCGGAAAACAACATGACCCCCGCCACAGCGATGACAGTATCCCCCGCGCCCGATACGTCGAACACCTCCAAAGCGTCGACCGGGATGTGGACGCTTTCGCTATTGGGACGGAACAGAGTCATCCCCTCAGAGCCTCTTGTAATCAGCAGGTTTTTGGCTTTGGTGGTTTCAAATAATTTCTTTGAAACGCGGTTGTAATCAGCAAGTTTTTTTATTTCTATACCAGTAGCTTCAGCCGCCTCTTTTTTGTTGGGAGTAATAAGCTCCGCTCCCTTATATATGGAATAATCGTTTCCCTTAGGATCGACTATCACCTTTTTCTTCGCTTTTCGGCAAAGCGTGAAAAGCTTTGTCAAAAATTTCCGCGGCATCGCCCCCTTGCCATAATCGGAGACTATCACGCCATCGCATTTCCCAAGCGCCTTTTGCGTATTGGCCAGTAATTTGGCGATCGTCTCATCGGAAACGTCCTCCCGCCTCTCCCTGTCGACTCGCAACATCTGTTGCCGCAACGCAAGAAATCTAGTTTTTATGGTCGTTTGCCGCTCAGCGTCGGCCACGATCCCGCTCGCGCCGATACCATAATGCTTGAGGAGCTTTTTAAGCGCTTTTGCGGGCTCATCCTTGCCAAGCGCTCCTATGAGACTGACCTTCGCGCCAAACGCCGCCACTGTAGCCGCCACGTTCGCCGCGCCGCCCAATGTCTCGCTCTCATCGGTCACATCCAGCACCTGAGCCGGGGATTCCGGCGATATCCGTTCAATATTGCCCGTCACGTACCGGTCCAGAATAATGTCGCCTATCACCAATACTGAGACAGGGCGCGTTGACGAGAGAATGTCGTATAGCCGTTCGTTCATCGTTTCTACTCCATGAACTCTTTCTCAACCATCTCGCAGACCAGATGGGCGATCATTATATGAGCCTCCTGGATACGGGGCGTGTCATCGGACGGAACCACGATTGCGATATCAGCAAGGTCTTTCATCGCCCCACCATCTTTACCGAGAAGACAGACTGTGGTGACACCTGATACTCTAGCCGCTTTTAACGCTTCCACGAGGTTTTCCGATTGTCCCGATGTCGAGATTGCCCAGAAGATATCTCCAGGTTTCGAAAGCGCCTCAACCTGGCGTGAGAAAACCTTTTCAAAACCAAAATCATTGCCGATAGCTGTTAAGGCCGAAGTGTCGGTCGTAAGCGCAATCGCGGCGATAGGGGGCCTGTTCACCAAATATCTACCGACAAATTCAGCGGCAATATGCTGTGCGTCGGCGGCTGAACCACCGTTGCCCGCCAGAAGGACTTTTCCTCCAGCCTGGATAGTTTTTATAACAGCTTTGGAAATCTCGGCGATACTATCCGCAAGGCCATCGTCCAGCATGCGCAGCTTAAGAGCGGCTGATTCTTTAATCCCTTCGGTTATCTTGTCTTTCAATTTACAGGTTTCCCTCGTCAGAGAATGAATAGTAGTTATTCTCCCCGATGATGATATGGTCCAACACCTTGATGCCTACCATTTTTCCGGCTTCGACAAGACGGCGGGTATAATTTATATCCTCATCGCTTGGCTCAGGGTCACCGGTTGGATGATTGTGCATGAGTATCACCGCATGGGCCGATTCCCGTATGGCGGGATTGAATATTTCTCTCGGATGGGCCACGGAACTTGTAAGCCCTCCCTCAGCAATGGTGACAGATTTGATAGGCTTGTTCTTGGCGTTGAGCAACACGATCTTAAATATTTCCCTTTTCAGGTTTTTCATCTTGGGCATATAGACGTCCACAACATCTTCACTGCTGCGATAAACACTATTTGCGCTTTTTGATGACGAAACAAACCTGCGGCCAATCTCAAGTCCGGCCTTAATAATTATAGCTTTTCCATTACCTATGCCGTTTACCTTGCATAGCTCATCGATCGATGCTGAGTCTATCCCTGAAAGGTCGTCAAATTCCTTTAGCAGATCCCTTGCCAGGTCGACCGAGTTTTTCCCACCAGAGCCGGATTCTACAAGGATGGCGAGAAGCTCTGAATCAGACAGGTATGCGCCACCATGAGCGATAAATTTCTCCTTTGGCCTGTCATTCTCAGGCCAATCCTTCAAAGCCTCTCTATAATATTTTTTTGTGGAACCCATAACCTTTATGGCGCGGGACTCTCTTTTTCAATTATGGTTTTGTAGTATTCAACAGTTTTGGCAAATCCCTCAGCCAGAGTGACTTTTGGAGCCCATCCCAGTTCTTTTTTTGCCCGGCTTATGTCCGGCTTTCTAACTTTAGGGTCGTCTATAGGCAAAGACTCGTTTATTATCTTGCTACTTGAGCCTGTATATTCAAGGGCCATTTTCGCAAGGTTGAGTATCGACATCTCCTCGGGGTTACCAAGGTTGACAGGGTCCTGATAGTCGGATTTCAACAGCCTTACTATCCCGTCCACAAGATCTGTCACATAACAAAAGGAGCGTGTCTGCCCCCCATCGCCATATACGGTAAGGTCTTTTCCCTCCAACGCCTGGCAGATAAAGTTGGACACTGCGCGTCCGTCATCTTTCCGCATTCTGGGGCCGAATGTATTGAAGATCCTGACTATTCTTGTATCCAGCCCGCGAGCGCGACGATATGCCATAGTCGCGGCTTCGGCATACCTTTTCGCTTCGTCATAGCATGATCGAGGCCCAATAGGGTTTACATTGCCCCAGTAATCTTCCCGCTGAGGGTTTATTTCAGGATCACCATATACTTCCGATGTGCTGGCAAGCAGAAACACCGCGTTATTTTCAAGAGCGATATCGAGCGCGGCATGTGTGCCGGCTGAGCTTACAAGCAACGTTTCGATGGGAATTCTCAGGTAATCCGGAGGTGAAGCAGGCGACGCGAAATGTAAAACAAAGTCAAAAGGACCGACAACACCGTCCAATCCCTTTGAAACATCCCGCTCATAAAACTTGAACCTGTCGGAGTTTATATTTTCGACATTCCCCCTGACGCCTGTGACAAGATTGTCTACACATACGACCTCATCTCCTTCACTCAGGAAACGTTCGCAAAGATACGACCCTATAAAACCGGCTCCGCCGGTTATCAATACACGTGACATAAGCTCCTCATAGCGTTATCCCCGTCCGACGCCGAAATATTCGAAACCGATTGCGCGGGTACGGTCAGGATCGTAAATATTTCTTCCATCGAAAATCACAGGGCTTTTCATCGATTTTTTGATTCTTTCCATATCCAGAAAGCGGAATTCCCGCCATTCGGTAACTACAATAAGCGCGTCAGCGGAATCTACGGCTTCATAAGCGTTTTCGCAATAAGTAATATCCGGCATTCCCGTTTTGGCGTTTTCCATCGCCACAGGGTCATATGCTTTAATCTTCGCGCCCCCTTCTAACAACATCTTTATTATCTCCACAGATTTCGCTTCACGCATATCGTCGGTATCCGGCTTGAACGCAAGGCCAAGCACGCCAAAAACGCACCCCGTGGTGTCAGGAAACCTGTCTAATATCCGTTTAACAAAATGACTGACCCGGTTCTCATTAATCTCCATTACATCTTTCAACAAGGAAAACTCCGCGCCAAGCTTTCCGGAAGTGTGGATAAGGGATAATACATCTTTAGGGAAACACGAACCGCCAAACCCTAACCCGGCGTTTAGGAAATCCTTCCCTATTCGTTTATCAGCGCCAACTCCTTTCGCCACGTCGTTAACGTTGGCCCCCACTTTTTCACAAATATCAGAAATTGCGTTTATAAACGAAATTTTGGTGGCCAGGAAAGAATTTGAGGCGTATTTGATTAACTCCGCCGACTCGACATCGGTAATGAGCATCGGCGCGCCAAGGGTGGCGTATAGCTCTAGAAGTTTCATCGCCACCTTTTTTGTCGGGGCGCCTATAACTACTCTGTCCGGGTTTAACGCATCTCCGATCGCAGAGCCTTCCCTTAAAAATTCAGGATTTGAAACAACATCGAAATCGCTGTCATTGGTTTTCGTTTCATTTATTACGCGCCGGACAAGATCGCCCGTTCCAACCGGCACGGTGCTTTTGTTTACTACGATCTTGTATCCATTTAAATGTTTGCCGATGGTCCTGGCGGCGGATTCTATGTATGTAAGGTCGGTCTCTCCATCATCTTTCGGTGGAGTGCCAACGCATATGAACACAACCTCGGCCTGTGCGACTCCTTTATCCACGTCTATGGAAAAATTCAGACGGTTCTCGTCCATATTGCGCTTGACCATCTCTTCCAGGCCAGGCTCATATATCGGCATTATCTTTTTATTGAGAGATTCCACCTTGCCGACGTCAACATCCACACATTCGATTTCATTGCCCAAATCCGCAAATACAGCCGCAGTGACAAGCCCCACATAGCCAGAGCCAATAACACAAATACGCATAGTTTCCCTCTTAAATGGTAACTATCAGGTTAAAAATAAGTAAAGTTAGTTATTATAACCAAATATCCGCCACATGACGCAAAAAACCCGATCACCTGCGGTTTAACCTGCAAGTGACCGGGTTAATTTCTTTACTAAAGCCTGTTACAGGCTAGATATCGTAGTACATGGTGAATTCGTACGGATGAGGTCTGAGCCTTAGTTCGCCAATCTCATTCTCACGTTTGTAAGATATCCACATATCGATAACGTCCTGGGTAAACACGTCACCTTTAAGCAGAAAGTCGTGATCCGCCTCAAGAGCGTCGATAGCTTCTTCCAGCGTCGCGGGCAGAGACGGCACCTCCGCCAGCTCTTCTGGCGTAAGACCATAAATATCTTTGTCAAGCGGATCGCCTGGATCGATCTTGTTCTGGATACCGTCAAGACCAGCCATAAGCATCGCAGAGAAAGCAAGATATCCGTTACAGCTCGGATCAGGGAAACGAAGCTCAATGCGTTTCGCTTTCGGACTAGGTGAATACATAGGAATCCTGATCGCCGCCGAGCGGTTCCGTGAAGAATACGCAAGGTTCACAGGAGCTTCAAAGCCCGGAACAAGACGTTTGTACGAATTGGTTGTCGGCGCCGCTAAAGCGGCAAGAGCCTTTGCGTGCTTTAAAATTCCGCCAATATAGTGCAGGCACATCTCCGACACGCCGCTATATCCGTCACCAGCAAAAAGCGGTTTGCCATCTTTCCAGATTGACTGGTGGACGTGCATACCGGAGCCATTGTCGTTCCATACAGGTTTCGGCATGAATGTAACGGTTTTGCCGTTCTGTTTCGCAACATTCTTGATGATGTATTTAAACAACATCAGCTTGTCCGCCATCTCAAGCAGCGGGGAAAAACGCATGTCTATCTCGGCCTGACCACCAGTGGCCACTTCGTGGTGGTGCGCCTCGATCTGGATACCGCACTGCTGCATCACCATCACCATGTCGGACCTTAGGTCCATATAGCTGTCCGTTGGCGGAACAGGGAAATATCCCTCTTTATATCGAGGTTTATGCCCAAGGTTCGGGCCTTCGTCAGCGCCGGTGTTCCACTGAGCTTCAACGGAATCAACAGCATAAAAGGCTCCCGACTCGTCCGAATGGTACCTGATATCGTCGAAAATGAAGAACTCGGCTTCCGGGCCGAAATAAACAGTGTCGCCGATACCGGTCGACTTCAGATACTCCTCAGCCTTCCTGGCGACGTTTCTCGGATCACGAGAGTAATTCTCTTTTGTAATCGGGTCCACAATATACGCAACCATCGACAACGTCGGGTACTTAGTGAAAGGATCCATCATAGCCGTAGTGGGATCCGGGATAATCAGCATGTCGGAGGCGTGTATCGCCTGCCATCCACGTATCGATGATCCGTCAAAACCCCAGCCGTCAGTAAAAACGTCTTCATTTAGCTCGGAAATTGGGTATGTGCAGTGTTGCCACATACCTGGAAAATCCATAAACTTGATGTCAACCATCTCGGCCTTCTCGGCCTTTGCTAAAGCTAATACCTCACTTGGCGTCATTTGCTCTCCTCCCCTCAAAAAGGAAAAAAATAAAATTAAATAAATATATATCCGGAGACGCCGCCACCACCTCTGGCTTGAGGGTTGCCAGAGAGATAAGCGACAATCTCCGGATATTTAGCCTCTAAACCTGTCAGTACGCCGACGTCTTACTGCCTGTAAACTCCGGATAGGCTTCCATACCATGCTCTCCCAAGTCAAGCCCTTCGTGCTCTTCTTCGGAACTTACACGTAAACCCATCACAGCCTTAATAATAAGCCATAATGTGGCGCTAACTACTACCACAAAGGCCCCGATCGATAAAATTCCGATGACCTGGGTTACAAGCTGTCCAGCGCCTCCTCCATAGAAAAGGCCGGATTCTGTATTGAAAAACCCAACAGCCAGGGTGCCCCATGTTCCGTTCACCAAGTGCACGGATAAGGCCCCCACCGGATCGTCAATCTTGATTTTATCGAAAAACAGCACAGAGTACACCACGATTACGCCTGCGATCGCGCCTATGACAACAGCGCCGAACACGCTTACGCCATCACAGCCTGCGGTTATGCCCACAAGGCCGGCCAACCCGCCGTTTAACGCCATCGAAATATCAGGTTTACCCAACCTTAAGTAGGTCGCAAACGTAGCGGCTATTACACCCGCCGCTGCGGCCATATTAGTAGTCACAGTAATATGCGCTATAGGGCCCGCGTCCGCGGCAAGCTGTGAGCCAGGGTTAAACCCGAACCATCCAAGCCACAGAATAAACATGCCAAGCGTCGCCAGGGACATGCTGTGACCGGGCATCGGCTTCATCCCGGCATCGGTATACCTGCCAAGACGTGGCCCAAGAATTATAGCGCCAGTCAACGCGGCCCAGCCGCCGACTGCGTGAACTATTGTAGACCCGGCGAAATCAGCGAATCCAAGCTCGGCAAGCCAACCGCCGCCCCATGTCCAATGGCCGGACACAGGATATATTATGGCGACAAGCAGGAACGAGAATACGAAGAACGACGGATACTTGATCCTCTCCGCCACTGCGCCGGAAACGATCGTGGCCGCCGTGGCCGCAAATACCAGCTGAAAGAAAAAAGACGCAAGTTTCGGCACTTCCCCTTCATTACCGGGGACACTCAGGAAAAAGTCGTTCAGCCCGATGAAGCTTGTTCCTTCACCATACATAAAGCCCCAGCCCACTATCCAGTAGCTTAATGAAGCCATGGCGAAAACTATGACGTTTTTCGAAAGAATGTTGACCGTGTTCTTGGCCCGGCACAGGCCGGATTCCAGCATGGCGAACCCTGTGTTCATGAAGAACACCAACATACCTGCTATCAGCAGCCACATAGTGTCCGCTATTATTTTCAGCTCAGCGTTTGTAGGAGGCTTGACCTCTTCTTCGGCGAATGCCAGGTCTGGAACGATATTCATAACCAACCAGGCCAAGGCTACAAAAAACAGTGAAAAGCCCACGCCCTTCATATCGACGTTCCATCGCCCCAACTTTAAGTTTCTCATATCGCTTCCACTCCCCTCTCTCCGGTACGTATACGAATAACTTCCTCGACCGGAGAAACGAAAATTTTACCATCGCCGATTTTGCCCATTGAAGCGGTTTTGACAATCGCTTCAACAGACTTTTCAACCATGTCATCGTCCATAACAATCTCTATTTTTATCTTCGGCAGAAAATCAACAGTATACTCAGCCCCACGATAAAGCTCCGTGTGGCCTTTCTGCCTCCCGAAACCTTTAATCTCGGTGACCGTGAGCCCGTTGGCTCCTATGCCTATCAAAGCTTCTTTTACTTCCTCAAGCTTGAAAGGCTTAATTATCGCCTCTATTTTTTTCATTTTTCACATTCCACCAATAGGTTCAATAATATCCCGGCCGCTTTGTTCAAGAATAAAGAGACCTGGAATCAGTTTCACAGTTTATAAATTGACATCCAGCTGGAATGTCATCGTATTGGCGTTATCATCAATTCCATCGTTGTTCAGGTCTGTTTCCAGAAAAACGTCGTAACCCAATATAATGCTCGCGCTGTCGGACAGAGCGTAGGAGACACCGAAGCTCACGGCGCTCCAGACATTATTGCCACCCTGATAGTCAATCGCCGCCCAGAACTTGTCGCTTAATTGCTTGTCCCATGAGGCCAGCAAACCGGAATTATCCTTTTCTCCGTTTTTATCCACCAGCAATTTATCGTTGCCTGTGTAATATCCGATTGTGAACCTTCCAATCTCTCCGAAAGTCTTCGCCACCAAACCATAAATAAGGTTGGAATCAGTTGAATCTTTCTTTGTGCCAAAGCCATATCCACCCAAGGCCAACGATGGAGACCAGCCGCCCAGGGCTCCCTCGGACACACCTATTTTGGCGTTAAAAAATAGTGGATCGTCTGAAGCTTCCATCATATCGACGCCGATCTCTATTCCCCATACATCGGAAGGAACCACTCCAACGGTCAGACCGTATGTAGTCGGGAAAGTACGGCCTCCATCGGCCCCCTTTTTACCTACCGTGTTGTAGTTATCCACCCCAAGATGGGCTACGCCAAATCCCTGAATGTCTGTGGACGGTATCCAGATTTGTGTTGATGGCGTAGCAAACACGACAGAAGCTTGCGCCAAAATAAAGGCCATCATTGCTGTAATTAAACCTATCTTTCGCATTATCTTTTCTCCTCTTTGAGGGGTTTAGTTTTTTATGGCTTTAGACTCCCTCAACGCCCAAGCCACAATTACTGAAATAACGATTTGTCTGCCAACGAGATCCCGGAATAGTGATTTGCCTACTACGAGATCCCTTTCCCAAATAACAAAAATGAAATTGCGCAAAAGAAGGAAGGCTGTGCACTAGCCCTCTATGGCAACTTCCCCTAGTACATCTACTCGACCAAGAAAGCAAAGGTAGCGCCATTAATACCCCTGCCGTGACAATACAAGTAACATATTGTTTATATGAGTGTTCTCTATGGGCTTCGATTTAAAACCATACCTTTGCAGCGCCCGCATATTGTGCAGATGACATACAAGGCGCCTATTTTACGGGCGCTAATTTACACTAAAGTGGAAAAGTCCGGGGGGGGGGGTAAGTTAAGGGGGTCTCTTATAATTGTTTTCTTAGCGATAATAAAGACGCCCACAACATGGAGAAAAACAGAGAACCTGAATCGCTCCGATAAGCGCGGCAGTTTGCGTTAAAGCATATCCTCATCCACGAAGGAATAATATTTATCGTCCCCGATAATAATATGATCTACAACCTCGACACTTATTAACTTTCCGGCTTCCTTAAGCCTGCGCGTAAGGCTTATATCGTCCTTGCTAGGCGCCGGATCGCCGCTTGGATGGTTATGAAGAAGTATTACACCGTGAGCCATCTCGCGCACTGCGGGGCTGAAAACTTCCCTTGGGCTGACGATGGCGGCCGCAAGAGCGCCTTCAGATATTGTAATTGTTTTGATGATTTTATTTTTCGTATCCAGAATCGCCGTTTTAAATATCTCTTTCCTCAAGCTTTTCATCTGCGGCATGAAGATATTGGCGACATCCCAGCTTTTCTCTATTACCTGATATTTGCGTTTTGACAAAGTTGAAGAGACCCGCTTGCCAAGCTCCATGGCGGCCTTGATAATAGCCGCTTTATGCATACAAAAGCCCTCCACCATGCTGATCTCTTTTGCAGAAGCGTAGTCGAGACCGTGAATATCGTCAAAAGCGTTTATCAGTTTTCTGGAGTCGTCTACAGCGCTCCTGTCTGAAAATCCACAACATAACAAAATGGCCAGTAACTCCGAATCGGAGAGATGGGATATGCTATGTGAGGCGAGCTTCTCCACGCACTTGTCACACTTACCGCACTCCGCGCACTTGTCGCACTCACTGCCTATCGCTAATGAACAATTAAGGTTAACCGGGTTTTCCAAAATAACCTCGTTTCTGGTTTCACCGATTTTTTCTGAAATGTTGGAATAATTTGCCATGATTCCAAATATTTACTATCAAGCTGTAGTTCACACTGGTAAATATACAATAACAAGCTTTAGATTTGCCGATATTGTATAATATTATTACTTATATGTGAATTAAAATTTTCGCTTTATCCACAAGTAATGCAATGCTTTCCAGCGCCAAAAGTTCAATAATGTCTCTGTAATAACTTCAGATTCAAAATTAACATGGAGCCTCTGGCAGGTTGGGAAAGTTTTATCCGGCTTTAACGGGTGAAGATTTTTTGCACAGCGTGGCAATAAGATCGCTTAAAACGACTTGTGGCGGAGCGCCCGCCTGCATCATATTCATCGCCGCTTTCAGGACTTTTCTTTGTCCCTCCACAAACGATGACATATCCCATCTTTTTGCGTTTTCCCATGGGCCTCTCAACACAAACTGCGGCCCGCCAATAAATGAAACGAACGTGTCGAAGCGCCCGCCACTATCGCGGCATTCTTTTGCCGACGCCAAAAGCATTATCTCCGTCGCCAGCAATTTTAAAATCATCTGCGGCGGCTGATTGTTGTTCAGCAGGTTTGAAAGCGCGGAAAAGGCTTTCTCCCTCTCCTTTGCCCGGACAGCGTTTATGAGATCCCATACGCTATCCATCCTATGGCTCACTACGGTAGATTCAACGGTTGCCACTGTAACCTCTTTCTCATCGCCGACATACGCCGCAAGTTTTTCTATCTCGCCATCCAGTTTTGTAAGGTCGCCGTCCGTAAACTCCACCAACACCTCAATAGCGGATTTTTCGACGATAAGCCCTTTGGAACGAAAGCGCGTCTCAACCCATTTGTTCAATTCCGCGCCACTTGGCGGCGTAAACCGAACCACCGTTCCATTCTCCTTGACTGCGGTAACAAGAGCGGATTTGTCAAAAGATTTCAGCGCGCGATTATCCCCTTTACCGGTGTCGACAGTAATGACAAGCGTAGATTCCGGGTTAGGATTTTCCACATATGCTACAAGCGTCCCTTCGCTCTTTTTATCGATTTTTCCAAGGGGACCTATCCAGGCCAACTTGCCGCCGCCGAACATCGACACGGTGTTTAGCTGGGAGATCACCTCGTTTGCTGTAACCTCTTCTGTTCCGTTTCCAAGTTTATGGTATCGGAAGTAGCTATCCTTGTCTGAAGATTCCAGAAGCTTTTCCTTAAGCTTCAAAGCCGCGTCCGACACACGCTTTGGCTCCGAACCGTAAAAAAGATAGACCTTATCCCTGGCAAATTTGTCGCCAGCCAGGATTTTAGCAAAATCTTTCGCCTGTTTTTGCGGCATTTTATAAAATCTTTCTACGCTCCGTCTTCATCGCCCAAAAGAAAGCCTGTCTATAAGGTACTGGGGAAGTTTGGCTATCGCCATCTTTTTCTGCGTCGCCCGGACATCGTAGCGCACTCTGTGAAACTCTACATTACAAGCGACGGAATCGTACATAACCCAGCAAGAATCTTCATTACCATCGCGAGATTGCCCTACCGAGCCTACGTTAATCAAATATTTTTTTTCAGTGTCAAGCTTCATAAAGGAGTCGCGATAAATCCCAAGGTCT
The DNA here is from genome assembly GCA_964395915.1 of uncultured Nitrospinota bacterium. Taxonomy (GTDB): domain Bacteria; phylum Nitrospinota_A; class UBA7883; order UBA7883; family JAJRTC01; genus CAYNDB01. Next base: position 13,391 of record CAYNDB010000013.1, read on the forward strand.
TCAGCGCTTTCATACTCTATGATGACAGGCTGGTGTGAATGACCAATAAAGCATATATCCGCTTCAAGGTAGAGATAGTTACCCAAAGCTTCTTTCTGAGACATGATATAGCGCCACTCTTCAGGATGTTTTGGGGTGGAGTGAGCGACCTGGAACCCGTCGACAATAGCGGAGGCTTCCGTGGTTTTTAAAAAATCAGTGTGTTTTTCAGTAAGTGTTTCTATCGTCCAATCCAGCGCTTCCCTGGCGAAAGGATTAAAATATTCGGAACTGGTCTTTCCTACAACGGCCCAGTCGTGATTGCCCCCCAGAGTGAAATCACTCACCTCTAAAAGCCTCTCTACACACTCGTTAGGGTTTGGGCCATATCCTACTATATCTCCAAGAAACAATATCTTATCTGGATTATAATTGTCGATATCTTCCAAGACGGCTTCGAAAGCCTCTATATTGGAATGGACATCGGATATAAACGCGTAACGCATATGGCAAACAAATAAAACAGTTATTTATTATTTAGATTATCACCTGGACGGACATATTTACAATGATTTAAGAACCACTGTCGGCCTTATTTTTCAACGCCTTATCCAGCACACCATTTATGAAACCGGCGGATTCCGGTTCGCAATACGCTTTGGCGAGTTCAATGGCTTCATCTATTGACACTTTGGCTGGCGTGGTAATGTCGAACTCCATTTCATAAAGCGCCATTCGCAAGATTGCGCGCTCCAGATACCCCAGACGGTTTAAATCCCAGTTCTCCGAGAGTTTCTCCAGCTTGGAATCTATTTCCGGCAAGTGGGCAAATACGCCAGCGACCAGGGACTGAATGAAACCGCGATCACTATCTCCCTTCAGGTTGTCAGCGCACACTTCGTCGATGAGCTTCGGGTAATCGTTTTCTTTCAGAAGGTCGGCTTGGTAAAGAACTTTTAAAGCCGCTTCTCGTGACCTATGGCGAGACCCCACCTGGTTATAAAAGTTTGTTCAGGTTGATCATTTCAAGAACGGAAAGAGCCGCGTCCCAGCCCTTGTTGCCGGACTTTGTTCCGGCCCGTTCTATCGCCTGCTCGATGGTATCCGTGGTAAGCACGCCAAATGACATCGGCATACCGCTATCCATCATCGCTTGCGCAATGCCTTTGGAAACTTCCGCGGACACATACTGAAAATGCGGTGTGGCTCCACGTATGACACATCCCAGGCAAATTATCGCACCGTATTTTTTTTTCGATTTCTCCGCAAGTTTTTTCGCCACAAGCGGAATCTCGAAAGCTCCAGGAGCTTTGTATACGTCTATATCCTTATCCTTAACACCGTGTCTTTGCAGACAGTCGATAGCGCCATCCAAAAGCTTTCCGGTTATAAAATCGTTAAAACGGCTTACAACAATCGCTATTTTTGCGCCGGAGCCGTCCAGCGATCCTTCAATGATATTCACGATTTATCTGTTCCTCCTGGCGGGTCAAACATCGTTTGTCTTCTTTTTTATATCAAGCATATGCCCAAGCTTCGCTTGCTTGGCTTTTAGATATCGCAAGTTGCTATCCTTAGGGGCACATATGGCGGGAACTCTCCCTACGACATGAAGACCATATCCATCAAGCCCCACGATCTTTCGTGGATTATTGGTAATTAGCCTTATCTGGTGCAGACCAAGGTCTCTTAAAATCTGCGCGCCCAAGCCATAGTCCCGCAAGTCCGCCTTGAATCCAAGCTTATGGTTTGCCTGAACGGTGTCCGCGCCTTCATCTTGCAACGCATACGCTTTTAACTTGTTGATGAGCCCTATGCCACGACCTTCCTGAAACAGGTAAAGCAACGCGCCACGGCCTTCATCGGATATTATTTTCATGGCCATGTCGAGCTGCTCACCGCAATCGCAACGTTCCGACCCGAAAACATCGCCCGTAAGGCACTGGGAATGCACACGAACCAGACACGGCTCATGTTTTCCTATATCTCCCATCGTAAGAGCCATATGTATTTCGTCATTCACAGTGTTCTCGTACGCAATGGCGTTGAACACACCATACCTCGTCGGGATTTTTGTCTCTGCGGCGCGGCGAACAAATTGTTCGTTTCTAAGCCTGTGCTCCACTATATCCTTGACGGTAATCATCTTAAGCCCGTGACGTTCCGCAAACTCCTTTAACTGCGGCACACGCGACATGGTCCCGTCTTCGTTCATTACTTCGCAGATTACTGCGGCAGGGTATAGCTCCGCTATCTTGCAAAGGTCGACAGAGCCTTCAGTCTGCCCGACACGCACAAGTGTGCCACCCTCACGCGACCTTAAAGGAAACACATGCCCCGGTCTCGCTAGGTCTTTGGCCGTTTTAGTCAGGTCGATCGCGGTTTTGATTGTCGTACATCTATCCGCTGCGGATATACCTGTCGTAACACCCTCACGGGCCTCGATCGAAACTGTAAAGCCTGTGCCGAAGGATGAAGTGTTGTCCGAGACCATAGGTGGCAGGTCAAGCTCGTCGCACCTCTGCGGGGTCATGGCCAGGCATATAAGCCCACGCCCCTCACGAGCCATGAAATTTACCGCTTCCGGTGTCACATACTCCGCCGCAAGAACAAGATCGCCTTCGTTTTCCCTATCCTCGTCGTCGATCATTATGACCATGCGACCGGAACGTAAATCTTCTACGGCTTCCTCTATTGTATTGAATCTTCGTGTATTATCTTTTTCTTCCATCACTGTTAAACGTATTCCTAGAACCCGTGTTTGTCCAAAAACTCGCGGCTTATTGAACCTGCGGAGGGATACGCCTCTTTTATAAAGTTCTCTATATACTTGGCCATCATATCATATTCGATATTCACCTGCGACCCGACCGCCAATGTACTCAATGAAGTCACTTCCCATGTATGCGGGATAACCGCCACAGTTACAGAACGTTCGAGCTTCGCCGCCACAGTCAGGCTCATCCCGGCGATGGCTATCGACCCTTTGTTAATAATATACTTCATCCCCTCTGAAGGCAGGGCGATTTCTATCTCATACCCATCCCCAATAGGGGTAGCTCTGGTAAATGTCCCCACTGTGTCCACATGGCCGGATACCATATGACCACCCAAACGGTCACCCATCCGCATCGCCCGTTCGATATTCAGTTTATCGCCCACGTTCACATTTTTAAATGTCGTACAGTTTATAGTCTCCGCCGATACGTCAAAAGTGAGGATAGAATCTTTAGCGGACACCACAGTCAGGCAGACTCCGTTTAACGACACACTCTCACCTATTACCGGATTCTTGACAGCGGAGCCTGTATCAACGTCGATGGAGAAATCCTCCGCCCCGCGCCGGATGGCCTTTAC
>CAYNDB010000013.1:16826-27625 GCA_964395915.1 uncultured Nitrospinota bacterium
AACCTTCGCACTTTGACATAAATATCCACGTTATACATCCTTCCCCTGCCATCAGACTCGTTGACAATCCTGATGGAAAGTTTAAACGGTGGCTCACTTTTACAGAGCCATTTACACCGAAAAATAAACCGACACGTGGATCATTATCGCGGCGCCATCTACAGTTCAGGAAAACGAAAAGGAGGATAATATGGAAGCCGCTTAACCGCTATGCCCGGGAGGCCGGTTGTGAGGACAAGTTGTGACTACCACAGTCTACCCGAGCGATACGCCTCGACGCTTTTTGTTTTCTTCGTTATAGTGCTTGTGGTAAAGAATCTCCCATTCGTCGGTGCCCTCGCGAATATCTTTTGAATATGACTCGATAGTTTTGCGAACCGCGTCTTCGATTTCGTCCTCTACTTCAAGCTCCATGCGCAGGATGCTCACGATCTCCAGCCGCAGATCGTTTTCGTCGCAAAAGAACTCAACCCTGTCATCCTCCAGAATTTCCGTCAAAATAAGCTTGGACAGGTGGTTTACCTTTTCTCTGCTAAGCCTCACAAAAACTTCCTTTCTCTCATAGAATAAGCCCTCTTTCCCGAACCAGCTTAAGCTTTACCATCTTAAACATCTTGTGGTAGTTAACATTTGCGTCATCCATTTGTTCGCCGATGTTTTCAAGTATTTCCTTAACTTCGCTGTTAAGCTCATCCTCAACCTGAAGATCGTCGATAATCACCGCAGCCACAGATTGGATGACTTCATCATATTCATCGCCTGTCTCTATAAGGTCCTTCTCGACAAGGCCTTTTACAAGCTGATCGGCGAAATAGTTGATCAACTCTATTCGAAGTTTCATAACCTGGAAATCTCCTGTCTAAGCTGCCATAGCCGCAACCTTTGCAGCGCGTTTTTTCAGCTTTTCAATATAATCATAGCTCAACTTCACATCCCCGATATTCCTGCTGGGCATTTTTGCGCCATGGCAGTCGGAGCCTCCCGTCACAAGCATGTCAAAACGCTCCGCAAGCTCCAGATAGCGCCGCTCCGCATCCCTGTAATGCTGTGAACTGAAAACTTCTATTCCATCCAGCCCTGCCGCGGCAAGACGTGGTATTTCATCATCTATCCCTGTATACCCGGGATGGGCCAGCGATGTAACCCCACCGGCTCCGGCAACAAGCTTTATAGCGGCTTCCGGAGAAAACATTTTTACCGGCTCATAAACCGTGTTCCCGTCACCAAGGATAGTGTCGAAAACACCTCCGACAGAACTAAAAAAACCTTTGTGAACAAGATACCTTGCCAACAACGCCCGGCCAACAGTGGCTTCACCAATAAATTCAAGCGTTTCATCCAAGTTTATATCGTAGCCCAAATCGTTGAGCCTGCTCACCATCCTCTCCATTCGTTCAAGACGGCATGATCGGGCTCCTGTGACGATTTTCTTTATAAGGTCACTATTTATATCCATCAAATAGCCCAGAATATGGACACTTTTAGCGCCTATATATGTGGAAATTTCTATACCGGCGATAAGCTCGACACCATGTTTGACGGATGCCGCCGCAGCTTCCTCCAAGCCAGAGCACGTGTCGTGATCAGTAACCGCCAAGCATGAAATTCCTGACTCCGCAGCTTTTTGAACCACTTCAGCCGGAGTATCAGAACCATCCGAATGGGTAGTATGCACATGCAGATCCGCGAAACGAAAAGCGCTCATACCCAATATCCTCAAAAAATTATAAATTTCTATAGTAAACTATACGATATCCGGCTGTAAACCGTTATTCATTTTAAGTTTAACGGGTTACATACCGACGACACTCTTTTCATATATTTTACAGAATAGTCTTTTTATGCTTACACCAATTATGTTTACACCAGACAAATCTGATGAGATCAGGAAAAACTTTCCTATGTTATCAAATTTTACATTTCTCAACTCCGCCAGCCTGACACCATTGCCGGCGCCAACTCGTAACGCCATGATAGCGTTGCTTACTGAATTATCAGAAAGCGCTTACCTGAAAATGGAGGAATGGGAGAAAAATATAGAGGAGACAAGAAAGCTGGCGGCTAAAATCGTAAATTGTTCTGAAAAGGAAGTGGCGTTTATAAGAAACACTTCAGACGGAATTTCGCTTGTGGCCTCTGGTTTCCCCTGGAAAGCAGGTGATGAGGTGATAATCAACGATCTGGAGTTCCCTTCCAATGTTTATCCCTGGCTCAACCTGACAAAACGTGGAGTGCGGGTAACAACGGTCAAAAATCGGGATGGTCGAATAACGCTGGATTCCATTGCGGATGCGGTTAGCGAAAAAACAAAAATCGTCGCCATCTCCACTGTCCAGTTCTCCACAGGGTTCCGCTCAGACATCGCCGCTCTTGGCCAGATGGCAAAGGAGAGAGGATTCCTGCTGTTTGTGGACGCAATACAATCTTTGGGTGTTCTGCCAATGGATGTAAAAAAAATGGGTATAGACTTCCTCTCGTGCGGAGGCCACAAATGGCTTTGCGCTCCGGAAGGAATAGGAATCTTTTTCTGCGATGAAAGCAGGCTTGACCTGCTGGAGCTAAATAGCCTGGGCTGGAACACCGTTAAAGGTTGCCTTAACTTCTCTACCATAGATTTCACCATCAAGGAAAACGCTGGCAGGTTTGAGGAAGGAACACCAAATCTGGCCGGTATATACGGCTTGAAAGAATCGTTGAAACTTTTAATGAAAAATGGAATTGAGCAAAACCGCGATCATGTTTTCTCCCTGAACAACCAGCTAATCAAAGGGCTGTTATCTAAAGGATATAAGATTCTCTCTCCCTTGGAAGATGATGAACGCTCCGGCATAACTATCTTCACCTCACATAACCCTTCAAAAAACAGCGCCTTGGTACAAAAGCTCAATAAGGAAGGTGTTCTGGTAATGGAAAGAGGGGATGGAATCCGAGTGGCTCCACATTTCTTCAATATCGTAGAGGATATTGAACATCTGCTTGATATTGTGTAACGTAAGACCGTGCAAATAGTGGAAAAAACCAATCGGCAAATGAAATGCTTGATCTATCCTTCACTTTTTGAGACAATTTCAGATTCTTTTAATTGGAGGGTTTTTAGCAAATGTACTCGGTCGTAAAAACCGGCGGAAAACAATACAAGGTTTCGCAGGGTGACGTTATAAATATCGAGAAAATCGATGGGGAAGCAGGCTCCACGGTTGAATTTGACGAAGTGTTGATGACTGGCGGAGATGGAACTACGGAAATTGGCGCGCCCCTTCTTGAAGGAAAAAAGGTAACAGCCAAAATCCTGAAGCAGATAAAAGGGCCCAAGATATTGATTCTTAAACATCTTCGCAGGAAAAACTCACGAAAAAAACAGGGACACAGGCAAAACCTTACTACTGTGGAAATAGTTTCGATAGACTAAAAATAGAGTAAATAGATTGGTTTTAAGGATATAACGATATGGCTCATAAAAAAGGACAGGGCAGCACTTCAAACGGGCGTGACTCCGCTGGTAGACGCCTGGGGGTAAAAAGATTCTCCGGCCAGGTAGTCAACGCGGGCAATATCCTTGTCCGGCAGCGCGGCACAAGGTTTTATCCCGGCAAGCATGTCGGGATTGGCAACGACCATACGCTTTTCGCTCTTGTCAAAGGTACTGTGTGTTTTTCCGAGGGAGGAAAACGCAACAGACGCTTCATTTCAATAGAGCCGGTTTCTGACTGAAAACCGGTTGTCATTCTGAGAAGCCTCCGGGCGGCGAAGCTGGCTTGGCTTTACTCAGAATTACTGAGGGAAACTAAGCCGCTCCAACCTTTATTTCAGGATGGAGCGTTTTTTGTGAATTACTTTCCGCTTCTTTAGAGGCTCTCTCTCCATGATAAAATTTATAGACCACGCCAAAATAGATATCAAAGCGGGCAATGGTGGCAATGGGCTTGCAAGTTTCCGTAGAGAAAAATTTGTCCCAAAAGGCGGCCCGGCCGGTGGCGATGGGGGCGATGGGGGGTCTGTTATTTTTATGGCGGACCACAACCTTGGGACGTTGCTCGACTTCAGATTCCAGCAGCATCACAAGGCGGAAAGCGGACAGGCCGGGATGAGGAGCAATAAAAAAGGAAAAACAGGGGAAGACCTGATTCTGAAAGTCCCTGTAGGAACCATAATTACTGACACTGCGACAGGAGAGGTTATTGCCGACCTCGCTGAAGAAGGCCAAACAGAGATAGTCGCCAAGGGCGGCAGTGGGGGATGGGGGAACACGCGCTTTAAATCGTCTATAAACAGAGCCCCGCGAAGGGCAAACCCTGGGACTTCCGGTGAGCATTTTATAGTGGAACTTACATTGAAGCTGATTGCGGATGTCGGAGTTATCGGGTTTCCAAACGTAGGCAAATCGACGCTGATTTCCCATGTATCCGCCGCGAGGCCAAAGATCGCGGATTATCCTTTTACCACAATGGCGCCTAACCTTGGAGTTGTTCAATGGGCCGAGGGGAAAACTTTTGTCATGGCGGATATACCGGGATTGATCGAAGGGGCCGCCGAGGGTAAAGGGCTTGGCCACCAGTTCCTGCGCCATGTGGAGAGAACGAGGTTGCTTGTGCATATGATAGACCCAACCGCAACAGAGGAAAGCCGCGATCCGCTCTCCGACTACGACGCTATAAACAGAGAATTAGCGAAGTATTCAAAAGCCCTTACGGGAAAGCCGCAAGTGGTTGTAATAAACAAATCGGACGCCATCGCGGACGATAAGGAGATTGCGCGGATTGCCAAGGAGCTTTCCAAAAAATGTGAGTCGGAGGTTTATGTGATAAGCGCTGTCACAGGGCAAGGTCTCAATTCGCTCATGACAACCGTTGGTGGGAAAGTTGAACAGGTGAAAAGTTCCGCGGTTGAGTAAGCTATTGATCGAAAAAGTTGACGAAACCACTAGAAATTGATATTTATCCGTTTATAATTAAGCCGTTTACAGTTACACGCCATATATTAAATAGAATGCAGGGGACGCTCTTATGAAAACTGGATATTTTCTGTTAACCGCGATTATCTTTCTTGCAAATACAATGGCAGCCGACGCAGCCGGGTTTCGCCTCGTAGAAACGGACAACGCGGGGCAAGGCGTGGCGCACGCCAAAGTCGCCAGCGTCACAGACGCTTCAGCGGTTTATTACAACCCTGCGGCCATGACGGAAATAGACAAGTATGCGGCCAAAACAGGATTTCAGTTTGTCAAACCGTCTTTAGAATATTCCGGTCAGGGGAAAACTGTTAATACGGCCAATGAAACTTTTGCCATTCCGCACCTGTACCTTGTAAAAAACCATGAGGAGCTTGGTTTCTACGGCGGATTTGGTGTGTTTACAAATTTCGGCCTTGCGACCACGTGGCCGATGGATGGTCCTTTCCGCTATGTGGCGACTGATACCGACCTCAAGACCACCACTTTCAACTTCAGCGGGGCGAAAAAATTCGGCGAAATGCTTTCTATTGGCATTGGGGCAAGCTATATGAAGTCGCAGGTGCGTTATGATTCCATGTATCCTTTCGCCGCGTTTGTTCCAGGCTCCGCAGACGGTATTATGGTAGTGGATGGCAGCGGATCCGGGTTCGGCTTTAACGCGGCAGCCCTCATCAAGCCTAACGACAAGATGAAAATAGGCATCACGTATCGATCAGAAATAAAAACCACTTTATCAGGCGACCTTCAACTGGAAAATTTTCCCGGCGGGCTTTTACCTGTGCTTATGCTCAATGGGGTTTCGGGTGATGATTACAAAACAGCCGCCGAAGTCGACTTAAATTTCCCGGCCATTATTGTTTTCGCGGTATCTTATCAGGCTACAAAAAACTTCCTGATCGAAATTGATATCGACCATACCAAATGGTCTTCATACGACACGCTTAACTTCAAATTCAAAAAACCGCTTACAATTCCCGGGTCGGCAACAATTGTCCCCGGAACGTCTGAAGTTAAGAACAACTGGAAAGACGTCACCGCATATCGTCTGGGAATGACTTACGAAAGCTCATATAGAATGGTCTATAGGTTTGGATATTATTTCGATCCTACCCCTGTCCCGGAGGAAACTCTCTCCCCGCGTTTGCCAGGAGCGGACAGGAGCCTGCTCTCCTTTGGGGTTGGATATAAAGCGACCGATAATTTCACCATAGACGCGTCTTTGGCTTACCTCTGGACTGGATCGAACTCGGTCGAAAATACTGTGGGCAACAATCTTGGGGCGTCTGTAAACGGGAATTATGAAAACAATACGACCATTTTTGGTCTATCGGTAAGCTATCGTCCATAACCCAAGCTGATTTGTTTTACGGATCGACCTGAGCGAAAGGTAAGTTTTACTACACGCCTTTGCGAAACGGCACAGGCCTTGCCGCCGCTAGTTGTCGGCGACTCGTAATGACAGTATGGCAATGGGAGCGCCACGAGACTCGGCGTGGCCACGCCACTTCCCTAGCGATTGACAACTGTGAAAGCTATTAAAGGGCGGAAGCCGCCTTTCTGTAAACACAAATCATTATTTTCACGGCTTACTTGAATTGTCGTTTATCCACCCGCCAACTATTTCAAGATATTTTTTGCCGCCCACGATATATCCGTTGCTATGTCCAGCCCCTTTAATCGGCAAAATTCTTTTCGGCTCCATCGCCCTTCTATACATTTCTTCCGAGTGTTCAAATGGTATCAATGGGTCATGCGTCCCATGTATAAAAAGCTTCGGCGTTGGTATTCGCTCCACTATCTTTGCATTGTTCCACCCGTCCGATACAAACAGAACGGGAACCCAGGGGAACACTTCAAGCGCCATCCTCCGAAGCGACACAAAGCTCGACTCCACTATTACGCCACTTACGTTGGGATAGACTGACGCGGCTTTTAACGCCGCCGCCCCTCCCAGTGACAAGCCCCATAGAGTTATACGGTCCAAAGGAACTTTTCGTTTTATATGCAGCCATTCAAGAGCGGCCACGCCATCCATCTCTATCCCCTCCACGGTTGGATATCCCTCGCTCCTTCCATAACCGCGATAATCAAACGCCAGAATATTAAGCTTTAGCGGTTTAAGAAACTTTATGAAATCGAGTATGTCGGACATGTTCCCGGTATTGCCATGATAGAAAATCAGAAATTTGCTGGACGGGTCTCCGGGGAAAAACCAGGCGTGTAAATTGAATTTACCGGAACGGATAACAGCGTCCTGAAATTTCAGCCCAACCATCGTAGGGTTCAGTTCCAGTCCCATATGTGGGGCGAAAGCAAAACGAGGCTCCATAACCTTCACAATAGCCCGGAGCGAGGCTATCGCCAGCAGGATAAGAAAAAGAACGAGCAGAAGAATTTTATAGCCAGGCATAGTTTCCAAAATATATCAAACTGTTAACAGCAAATATAAAGTAGCTGAATATTTGAAAAAACTGTTATGCGGCCTTTGTCAAAAGCTCTCCGACTGGATACGTTTGATAGACTTCGCCATACAGGTTTCATCGTCGATATCGACCACGACAGCGTTAAACTTTCCGGGGCCGGACGCCTCCTCGAATCTTTGGGGAAGCTTTTGCACAAACCGCTTTAATATTATATCAACCCGTACGCCAATTATGGAATGGGATGGCCCTGTCATTCCAACGTCGGTAATATAGGCCGTGTCACGAGGCAAAAGACACTCGTCCGCGGTCTGCACATGGGTATGCGTGCCGACAACCGCGCTCACCCTGCCGTCGAGATAATATCCCATAGCCTCTTTTTCAGAAGTGGCCTCGGCATGCATATCGATAATAATAAAGTCTGTCTGCGGCTTTATTTTCTCAAGCTCGGTCTCGACTTTTTGAAACGGACAATCAAGCGCGTCCATAAACACACGCCCCTGCAAGTTTATAACCCCGATTTTTTTACCGGATTTAGATGTGAATACGCCGGACCCTCTGCCGGGAGAAGTCCCGGGGTAATTTGCCGGACGCAGCACCCTTCTGTCGCTATCCACAATTTCAAGGGCCACTTTTTTGTCCCAGACATGGTTGCCCGTGGTAACTACATCCACGCCGGAGGCAAACACATCGTCGAGAGTGTCTTTCGTGAGCCCAAACCCACCGGCAAGATTCTCGCCATTTGCAATTACAATATCAGCCCCGGAGGATGATATCTCCTCTTGTAAACGGTCTTTTAAGACACGGCGGCCTACCCTTCCATAGACATCGCCAATAATGAGAGCTTTCATTCTGTTATTTGGCGAAATCCGTTATGCGGGTCTCCCGTATGACGGTAACCTTGATTTCACCAGGATAGACAAGCTCGCCTTCAATTTTTCTGGCAATATCTTTCGCCAGGAAAAAAGCCTCGTTGTCATGTATCGCTTCCGGCTCCACGACCACACGCACTTCACGGCCGGCCTGAATGGCGTACGTCCTTTCGACACCGTCAAACGAATCCCCGATCTCTTCAAGTTTCTTCATACGGTTGATATAGTTCTGCAACATCTCCCGCCTGGCTCCGGGACGGGAGGCGGATAAAGCGTCAGCCGCCGTTACAAGATCGGCGATAACCGATTGCGATGGCTCATCCTCGTGGTGAGCTCCGATCGAGTTTAGAACCACTTTGTGTTCGTTATAGCGTTGGGCGATATCCATACCGATCTGGACATGCGAGCCTTCCATGGTCTGATCCACCGCTTTTCCTATATCGTGCAGAAGGCCTGCGCGTCTGGCGAGCTTGACGTTCTGCTTAAGCTCCGAAGCCATGACACCGGCCAGAAAGCCTACTTCTATAGAATGCCTGAGAACATTCTGGGAATAACTGGTGCGAAACTTGAGCCTGCCCAACAGTTTTACTATTTCCGGATGTATACCATCCAGGCCAAGCTCAAAAACAGCCTTCTCCCCCTCCTCGCGCATTTCCGTATTTACTTCTTTTGTGACCTTTTCAACCGTATCCTCGATCCGGCCAGGGTGGATGCGACCATCATTGATAAGGCGCTGAAGCGTCTGTCTTGCCACTTCACGCTTTACCGGGTCAAAACAAGACACAATCACAGCGTTCGGAGTATCGTCGATGATTAAATCAACCCCGGTGGCGACCTCGAGAGCGCGTATATTTCTGCCCTCCCGTCCAATTATGCGCCCTTTCATCTCCTCGTTTGGCAGGTCCACAACAGACACGGTGTTTTCCGCTACGTTATCGGTGGCGCACCTCTGTATTGCCAGTGAAATGATTCTGTTTGCCTTCGCTTCAGCTTCGTTTTTTGTGTTTTCTTCAATTTTTCTGATAGTTGGAACCGCTTCAGACCTTGCGTCTTTCAGCATACGGTCCTTGAGTTCATTTTTAGCGTCGTCCGGAGTCATCCCGGAGATTATCTGAAGTTTCTCCATCTGCCCGGCCATCGTTCTGGATAATTCTTCCTTTTTAGCGTCCAGTTCTCCTTCAAGCGCAATTACGTTCTTTTCCTTTGCGACGGTACTCTGCTCACGCCTCTCAACCTGATCAGCCATTTTGTCCAGCTGTTTTTCCCTGTTGAACAGTCTCTTTTCAAACTCCTCGGCTTCGCGCTTGCAACTCCTGATTTTCTCCTCAGATTCTGTATTGGCCTTGAGGACAATCTCCCTTGCGTTGAGTTCCGCTTCTTTACGGACTGTTTCGGCCTCTTTTTTTATTTGTGACGCCAGCCTCTCGGCCTCAACGGTAAGCTGCTCGGCTTTTTGTCCTCCGACGGATTTTTTGAGAATGTACCCTGCTCCAAACCCGGCGGCCAAAGCGGCCAGGGCGGCTAAGATAGTTTCCATACAATTATCCCCCTTTGTAGAGTATTTACGATTATGCGAAATAGCCCAAATATTTCAGACGTAACGCAAAATCAAAAAACCGGATGGTCTCCGAGGGAAGGTGATAAAAATATTTTCGAAAAGAGGATTTTCTAAGCCTTATAATCCGGCGCAAGCATGGCAAAATTAAATTTACGCGGCAAGCGCCACAACCTGAAACTCTCGAGAATCAGGCCGGGATCATACCCCATACCGCCCTTTTTAACGAAACGGCTGAACATAAAAAGATTTAAGGCTAATCTCCACTTAACAAAAGCTGGTTTCAGACATACAGCGACGCTCTGTCCTAAAACATACGACAGACGTTCCATGGTCGCAAACGCCATAGAAAAAAACCGAGCCCATATAAAACAAATCGATATCATACCCATCAAAAACCTCACCGGCATTATTGACTAAAGAAATCTTTCCATTCTAATTATTATTAATTTTTACTCCCCGCCAACGCCGACTAGCTACATTTTTTTGAACCTGGATAACCAGGTGGGCTCCACATTGCCCCCTTCAGGCTTCCCAGCTTAAAGCTGGATATGCTCACCAGAGACTTAGTTGCGGATCCCGATCTAAATAGTGTTGGTTCAAAAAAACCCAGCTAAATAATCGAACGAGGCAGGGAAGTATTTACCTTTATTTACATTTGGGTAAAGATCCCCAACGCGCCTTAATATTACACCTTATAATAAAGAGCGCCAAGAATAAAAAAAAACCGACTCCCGTTGGAATCGCCGAGAGCCGGCTTTACATCATCGCCTTCCGAAGGAAGACGTCACTCAGGTGTTGGCCATGACGAAAGTGGTGGTCCTTGCGCGACCGCCGGTTTGGCGGTCTGGGTGGGTGGTGGTCAGTGCAGTAGTGGTCTTAGTCCGGCCAACGATCCAAGCTGATGATCCTTTAAAAAGACCGAAAACAAGGGAAAATGCCCTTTTCCGGTCCATTTTTTGCCAGTCAATCTTTCGCATACTTTTCCCGAATCAACCTTA
>CAYNDB010000013.1:27725-31674 GCA_964395915.1 uncultured Nitrospinota bacterium
TTAGCCACGTTGTTCAGCTGTTCAATCTGCCTCTGGTAGAGGTGTGTCGTAACGGGAACCTTTTTTTCAGAATCAGAATTGATGTCCATCAGCTCATTTATATTGGTATGCTAATATTTACATTTCACAATCTGGCTAAATATTCACACATATTAAAAGTAATTTCAAGGTTTTTTTGTCATGGGCCTTGCAACACGCAAAATAAATTTTATGCTATATTAAGAATTTCTTAGCGATCAATTACATCTAAATGACAAAGGTAGGTATTCTGATGCGATTATTAGTGGCAACATACAAGAAGCTGGCCTTGGGCGGGGTTAAGGTTTCGTCCAAAAGGTTTGCTTTAGGCATAGGGTTCATGGCAATTGCTTTCATCTCTGGCGTACATTTTGCCAACGATACGGATATCCTCACAAACTGGACCCCACAAGCTATAGCCGAAGAAGTCGCTCCACCAGTCAATATTTTCGCTAAAATTTCGCGTGAGGAGACCCCTGCTGTTGTAAATATCTCTACAAAACAGAAAATTAAAACCAGCGCAATGCCTCCCATGGCTGATGAGCGCATGAGAGAATTTTACGAGCGGTTTTTCCCGGGGTTCAAGGAAATGCCGAGAGAACAGATGCGCCAGAGCCTTGGTTCCGGGTTTGTGGTGGAAGAAGATGGATATATCCTCACAAACAGCCATGTTGTTTCACAAGCGGACGAAATCATTGTAACCTTTGGCAGCGGCCATAACGGTAATGGGGAAAAAGAGTATATCGCCAAGCTTATCGCCGCTGATCCTGACACAGATATCGCCTTAATAAAAATCAAGCCGGATAAAAAACTGCATGTTTTAGCTTTGGGCAATTCCGACAATCTTCAGGTAGGCGAATGGGTTATCGCCATTGGAAACCCTTTCGGGTTCTCACAGTCGGTCACAGTTGGTGTGGTTTCCGCTAAAGGACGTGTTATAGGAGCGGGTCAGTATGACGACTTTATTCAAACAGACGCCTCGATTAACCCGGGCAATTCTGGCGGCCCTCTCCTTAATGTAAAAGGTGAGGTCATAGGGATCAACTCGGCTATTTACACAGGTGGGCAGAGCCAGGGGAATATAGGTATCGGCTTCGCCGTCCCTATCAATACTGTTAAAGCTATATACGAAGACCTGAAAAAAGGCGAGCTGAAGCGCGGATGGCTGGGGGTAAGCATACAGCCTGTAACCAAGGGTATCCAAAAAGATTTAAAACTGCCATCCACAATTGGAGCGCTGGTAAGCGACGTATTCCCGGAAGCTCCGGCGGGAAAGGCCGGTATTAAAAGATACGACGTTATAGTTGAGTTTAATGGTAAAGAAGTTCCAAGCTCCAGCCAGCTTCCTAAAATGGTCGCTTTCCTGGCTCCGGGAACAAAGGTAAAAGTCAAGATTGTAAGGGACGGTAAAGAAAAAACCTTCACTTTGAAGCTGGGCAAGAAACCGGATGCAATTGTTCGGGCTCCTGAATCACAGAAGAGTGAAGACCTTGGACTGATTGTTACAGACCTTACACCGGAGCTTGCGCACAGGTTCAATTCCCCGGATAAAAAAGGGGTGATTGTTTCCAAAGTATTACCTGGTGGCCCTGCGGCGACCGCCGGGATACATGTTGGTGATGTCATCGCAGAGATAAACCGCGGCGAAGTTAAAGACACCAGTTCCTATAACAAGGCAATTTCAAAAGTGGAGCCAGGCGACTCTGCCCTTCTACTTATCCATAGGGGCAAAGGCACAATAATTGTGACGATAAAGGTTCCGGAGAAAAAATAGACCGGGCAAGGCCCTCTAGGATATAAATTATTACAAAACAAGGGTTTTACTAAAAGCCCACGTTTTGTAATAATTTTCCCTAAAGTCATCACTCCCAAATCCCGAATAGGTAGACATCCTAAAGGGAGAGGGATGATGCAAGTAAACGGAAGTAATTTTTTGAACGGGTCCGACAGGTTTACCCCTGGGACAGCGTCACCCATTCGTTTAGGTCAAAACGTAGGATCTCCTCAAGATACGTTTACCAGCGGCTACAACCCTGCCGAGGTTCTCTCCCAACCGAAGACACAGGGCGACAGTATGTCAGTAGTATATGGAAATGTGTCACTGGATCTTTACGCTAGCCGTTCGGAAAGCCTGACAACGCAATACACGTCTCAGGGTCCGGACGGTTATCGCTCTTTCCGTCAGGAGCTCGGACGTCGGTTCGAATCGAGTCTGAGCCTTGATTTTTCATTTTTAGCGAAGGTTGACGGCGCGGCGCAAAAACTGGCGGGGCTGGACAGCTCCCTCCTGGACAAATGGATGGCGGAGGCTTCCGACCTTCTGAACCTGAAAGAAAAAGACTTTCAGGAATTCGTCATAGCCACCGATGAGCTTTTCAACGAGCTTGAAAAGGCGCTCGGCATGGGTCCCGAAGGGCTCAATTATGTGTCGGACTTTTTCACCAGTGAGGTCGACAAATTTCTCGATGGTGTGAAAGAGAATGTCCAGTACTTTGAAAAAAATCCGCTGGGCGAAGGGGAGGATTGGGGACTTGGCATACCTGCTATCAAGGATTCCATCACTAAAAATATCCCGGATAATTTCAAGGCGTTCCTGGGAAAACTTATGGAACAATTGAACGCGGAAGAGCTTAACGGAATCGATTCTCTCGGCTCGTTATTGAAATCTTTAGACGAACTTTACGGCGAAATGCTGAAGCGGTTTACCGAGCAGATAGATAACCCTGAAAACAATCGAGATAAAAATCGTGAAGAAAGCGGGAATAGCTCCGACCAGTCTTCCAATAACCAGTTTGTTTTCCAGAGCTACGAGTATCATTACGAAAAAGTGACCACTGTGTCAGCGTTGCTCCAATACTCTGCCCAGGATCCCGCTCCAGCGCAGGTAGCCATCCGCCAGCCACCTCCTGTGGAGGTGAACGCTTAACCGTATCAGGAAATGGATTTCGTATCCGACCAGCTTTCAAACAAAGAATGGTTTTGCTCTTTAACTGTAATTGATCTCTATACAAGAGAAAGCCTTGCCATGACCATTCGTTGGCAAACGCCTTCGAGGTGGAGATGCCGTATCGACATTGCAACAAGTTCGTCAGGCCAGGCCCGGTAAAAGTTTCACCAATCCTGACGCAAGCATCTGAATACCGATAGCCGCAAGAAGCAGCCCCATAATACGTGTCGCAACATTCAGGCCGGTGATGCCCAGATATTTTCCAATAGGGGTCGCAAGTCTTAATGCAAGCCACACAAAAAAAGCGATCAGGACAATACCCGCGCTGAGGACAAGTTTATCCGTTAAATTGACTGCCTGATGAGCATCGGAAATCGCCAAACTGATTGCGCCGGGCCCGGCGAGCAACGGCATTGCAAGCGGTACGACACTAATGCTGTCTTTGGTATTTGCTTCGTCCGCCTCTTCGGGGGCTTGGCGAGTATGGCTTTGTTTGGCGTGAAGCATAGCCATCGCCATAAGCAAAATAAGCAGACCGCCACCCGTTCGAAAGGCTGGAATGCCAATCCCGAAGAAGTTCAGGATGTGCGTTCCAAACCAGATTGAGACAATAATAATCACAGCAACTGATATGGCCGTGGCGCGGGCGATGGCATTGCATTCTTTTACTGTTCTGTCGCCCCGCATGGACAGGAAAATAGGAACAACTCCTATCGGGTTCATAATAGCGAACATGCCGATAATGGCTTTCGCATAAAAAGAGTAATCACCCATATCAATCTTTCCACTTCAGCTAAGGTTGTAAAGAACACGCCGAATAACACAAGCATGACACATCCTATCACTGAATAATTGATCGCTCATTACCCATGTCAGCGTCACATCAACATCAAGTTCAACTACAGATACCGCAACAACTTAAATAATTGGTGCGCCCGGCAGGATTCGAACCTGCGACCTCCGGATTAGAAGTCCGATGCTCTA
>CAYNDB010000014.1:0-31128 GCA_964395915.1 uncultured Nitrospinota bacterium
CGCTAGCGCTAAGGCGATAAGCTTTAGCTTTTTATTTCCATGCCAGCCCAGGTAAAAAAGAAACAGCATTGTTGTTACCACTATCCACGCAAGCTGGTTTGCATTTATTACATCGCTGGGAGCTCCACTCAGCCTGGCCAGCCACTCCCCTCCCCCTCCTCCAGATGACGAATACGCATAGTTGCCCCAATACCCATCAAAATAATGCATATATGCTGGCTCTGCGATTCTGAACGTTTGAAGAAAAATAAATAGAAACATAAACGTTTTTAATTTTTTTTCGGTGTTCACAAGAGCTACTGTGTAATAAAAAAATATGATCACCTTGATATATTCCACCGCCCCAAATCGAATAACGGATCCTGGCCAAGTTACAATGGGAATCGTTACTACTATAAAAACGATCAGCCACTTTAGAATTCTTTCTGTATCTGTTCTAGGTATTGGGGAGTTTTTACTTGTGCCACTTGCCAATATTGCTATAAGTGTCAAGACGGTAATGATCACATCAAAGTGAATTACCGCAAGAAGCTTTACCCGGGCCGGTAAATGCAAAAAGTAGCTCGACATCAATATTAGGTAAAGATAGTAACCCATATTATTATGCGACTGCGTTTTTAAGAAGCGCCCTGGTCTTTACCATAATCAATTTCTTTTCATCCTTTGTTATTGACATAGCATAGAATGCCAATCCATAAAGCGCTGCTGAAGCAAATGTTACGGCGATAATATTAAAGTAGGCGCCTAAATCAATATGCTGAGTTACATATGCGAGAAATACGCATAGTAAAATATTCGGAGCCAGCAAAGGCGCCAATACCGATCTTGCGTATTGTTGTATCCTTATTCCAGCGGATACGCATGTATAATGCAACAATACAGGCTCAAAAAATAAAGCCGCTATCAATGTTCCAGCAGCGGCGCCTTCCTTGCCGAAAAAATGAACTAAAATCAGTGTTAAAACTATATTTGCCAAAGCTGATATTGATGTGACCGCAGCCAGAGTTCCGGGCCGCCCTATGCCAGTAAGCATACGGCCGGAAAAGGGATTTATAAATGTTAAGAAGTAAGCCGCCGCCAAAATATAGATTATCAGCCTGCCTTTTTCCATATACTCCAAACCGATCCACCTGCCCAGGAAGGACGGCCCGATAAAACATATGCCAATTAGCACAGGCGCCGCGATCCCAACAACATAACGTGATCCAGTTTGCAATACTTCAGCGACTTTTTCTTTTTTGTCAGCTGAGTGCAACTCACTGAACAAAGGCATGAATGGCCTTGTCATCGACCATATAAGTGACCTGACATGTTCAATGAGGTGTGCAGGCACAGCGTAAAATGTTACCGTAGCTGGTCCAAGCATAGCCCCGATAACGACTACGTCGGTGTTTGTTGAAATTCGGAGAGCGATCGCCTGAATCAGGCTTTTATAGCCGAACAGGAACAGTTCTTTTAATGATTTAAAACGTACATATTTTTTCTGGAATCGAAACCCACCATTCTTGGCTCTGCTCAAAATAATTCCATAGACAACTGTTTTGAACGATAGCCCTATGGCATTTACCAGGGCGAGAGTCAGTAGACCACCACCGTCGCGCAATAAATAATACGCAAATATATTTCCAACAACCAAAAAGATGACAGTGATTAAATTTTTTATCGAATACTTCTGCAACCCTTCCAGATAACAATCAAAAACAGAGCCTGAGAAGGTAACAAACGTCATAGTGGAAACAATCAGCAAAAAATAAATATATCGCTGTGTTACTTCTGTATTTGGAGATAGCTTCTCTGGAAGAAACAAAACCACTCCCATCAACAGAATAAATACAAGAACTCCCATGCAGCTCATAAAAACAAGAGCTGTAGAATATATTTCTTTTAATTCCTCTATTTTATTTTGCGCCGCATACTTTGCCACATACCGGGTGATAGCAGGTTGCAACCCCAAATCAAGTATTCCCATATAACCAATCAATGAAAAAACTATTTCCCACACACCATAATCATAGTTACCAAGAGCATGGACAATAACTGGCGACATGATAAACGCCACGACCAGACGAATTATTGGGACCACGGTGTTGGTTCCAGTATTCATCACAATCCGTTTTAGCATATATGGCGCTTTCCGCTCATTTCATCATTTCCCTGTCAAAACCAATTTCAAAAATGCTCGCCATGGAGCAATACTTACTGGACCATATTTGAAAGCTTTGTAATAATTCTTCAGCGCCTTCAACCGCATTGTTTGTGACGCGTAATACCTGCCATATCGAACATAATACATACACCATGTTTTTCTTATTGTTTGCGCAGATAAGGATGAACCATTCTTGTCAAGAAATCGCCTCAGAATAAAATTGTTGCAGTCTAATACAGCCTCCACATTGCTGGACAATCTATCGCCGCTGACCCGATATTTTGTATAAATTCGTGGGGTGTATTTAAATTTGTATTTAGTTGAAAAACGTAACCACAAGTCATAATCTTCCGCATAACGCAGGTTTTCATCAAAGCTCCCCATCTCTCGAAAACACCGGCTTTTGCAAATTGCGGTATTATTTGAAATATAGTTTGATATAAGCAGGCTTGCGGTTATATGGCCTGAATAACGCTTAATTGGTTGCGTGGCGATATCCCGTCCATGTTCGTCAATGCTTTGGCCATCGCCATAGATAATGTCAGCGTCAGGATTTTCAATAAAATACTTGAGTTGTATTTCAAGTTTGTCGTCTACCCACAAGTTGTCAGAATCCAGAAGACATATATATTCTCCTCTGCTTTTTTCTATACCAACGTTTCGGGCGGCGGACTGCCCCTTATTGATCTGACAGTGATAGCGCACTCGTTTATCTGAAGCGAATGACTCCACAACCTCATCCGTATTATCCGTCGACCCGTCATTTATTATGTGTAATTCAAGCTCCTGATAAGTTTGCCCCAGAACGCTTTTTATTGCATATGGCAGATAATCAGCTCGATTGTAGGTCGGCATGATTACACTAACTAATGGACGCACAGCTTATTTGGTTTCCGCTTTTATTATTTTTTAATTTTGCTATCGTTTAACAACATTTCCATACCGGACAGTTTCCACAGAAAGTCCACCCGGTCATGACCTGCGGAATATCGTGACATTCTGTAAATATCGAATTGTTTTTTATCTGAAGGAGCGCTTAATACAGCGCATTTATAACCTGTCTTCTTTAAATGATTAATAACAGATTCATCGGTATCGAAAGTTTTTCCATTTGGATAACAAAATGTGTCCACCGTTTTATCAAGCTTGGCTTCCAGATATTCTTTGGACTTTTTCAGCTCATATTCAACCTGCTCGCTGGTAATCTTTGTCATCACAGGATGGGTAATGGTGTGCGAGCCTATCTCAACTCCGTTGCGCGAGATTTCCTTTACCTGTTCCCAGGATATGGACGAATACTCATCTGGTGGGATTTTGGGAAGAATGACCTCAAAATATTTTTCAAGCTCACTTAGCAACTCAAGCTTCTCATTATTAATTATTTTTGTGCAATAATCGTTTATTAACACTTTGCATCTGTCCTTGCCGATTTCATCGCTCAAATCGAAATTGAACACTTTTTCTTGAAACTTAAAATCCATATTTTTTTTGGTCGTACTATCCACCATGTAACTGATTCGATCCCACCACATCCATTCTTCATTGATAAAGTCCACCGCCGGAAATAAAGTGGCCTTCTTTCCTGCGCGCAATAACTCTGGATAAGCTATATCGTAAAAATCCCTATATCCATCATCAACAGTGATAATCACAACATTTGGAGGAATTTTTTCTCTTTTGATAAGGCGGTCTGCGTACTCGGAAAGAGTGAGAACATTCCACCGGCGCGAGAACATTCCAATTTGCCACTTAAACGTCTCACGATCCAGCTTACCGCTATCATTTTCATATGGATCGCAAAAGCGATGATACATGAATATTCTTGGAGTATCCCTTGTGAAAAATGATATGAGCCATATGAACGGTGGAACGCTTACCAGCAACTTTTTAAAAAAACGTTTTAATTTCATTGAGAAGCGCAGTCACGATTACTTCAGAAAGATTTCGGCGTAAATATTAATTGTCCGATGTTATAAAAATTCCGAGTCACCATCACCTTCAACAAAAAGGATATTGGCGCCATTTGTAAAAAAATCGAGTAGCTCAATATCGTTTGTATAAACACTAAACCTTGGCGTTGAGTTCCACTCGATAAATCCTTTTTTACCAAGGTAATCCCTTAATACGCCATAAGTGCCCCAACATATTGCTTTTAGAGCTTTAGCTTTTTTGAATAATCTGATCGCAAAACCAAGTGAATCGTAAGGTTCGGAAATCTCAGCGCGATCCCAAATAAAATCAACAATGGCCCCGCTATCCCCTCTTACTCGAACAACTATCATTGAAATTATGACACTGTCTTCTTTTCTGTAGTAGGCATGATATTCGCGGCCAGGGATATCTTTATATCTCCAATTCATATATTTTGAATTCTTGTATACGATACCGGCATATTGTCCGGACACTCTTTCCCAGAAATCGTCAAACTCATCGCCAAAACGATTAATAAAAGTATATTCACCTGAATCCTTTAAAACAGGAAGTGTTATATCAGATTTTCTCCTGCTAAGTTTTGCCCTTTTCATTAACAACCTTACCGGGGAAAGAGCGCTTATCATATAATTGTTAGGCCTGATTTCCTTGTAGCCCATTTTTAATAAAAGCTTATACATAGAAGGATTCGTGCCTTTTGAGAGCATTATGGGGAAATATTTTGCGGTGTGCCTGTACAGCCCCTCCATCACACCTTTACGCCTATAGTCAGGATGAACCACAGAATCTACACTGAACATAGCATCGACAACCCGGTTTACGACATGAATGACCACCGGAAACCTTGAGGTGGAGGCGATTATTTTTCCGTTGTGCTCGGCAATGAAAATCTTGATATCTTTTGCGTTTGGCGCATTTTTATACTGCCATTCCCACCTGCTTTTGTAATCATCCACATTTTTATATGCAAGTTCCATCAGGTGGAATATAGGCTCAATATCCTCTTTAAAAAAATTAAATTCCCGATAATTTATTTTCATTCTAATTATCTTTAAACCACATGTGGATCAAACAACTTCCCTGTAAATTTCAAGGTATTCACCGGCCATTTTTTCGCTCGAATATTTTTTAAGAAAAATATTTTTGGCGATTTTAGCTTTTGCGCTCGCCTCGTCATATTTCATAGAGATATTTGCTATCCTGTCCGCCATCGCTTCCACGTCTCCAGACTCTATAAGCTCGCCAGCTTTTCCATATTCAAGCGCCACCGGCACACCACCTATAGATGTCGATAAAACAGGAACCGAACAGGACATAGCCTCTAACAATGTCATTGGAAGCCCTTCGGTAAAAGATGAAATAACGAAAAGATCAAAAAGGCGGAAATATCTGGCCGCGTTTGACGTATAACCAGGCATCAGAACACAGCTCTCCATTTCTCTGCTTTTAACTTTTGCCTCAAGTTTAGCTCTCTCATTTCCTTCGCCTAAAATTACAAGCTTTATATCAGCGTTCCTTTTCTGCGCCATACCAACGGCGTCGATAAGCATCCCGAAGTTTTTTTCCTTCGACAACCTTCCAATCGCTCCAACGATGAATCCCGTCTCACAAAATTTCTCGATTCTATTTTTTTGTGAAACATCGGCGCCATCTTCTTGCGGAGAGCCTTCCTTGTTACTAAATTCTACTAACGGCTTGACTCCATTCTCCACCACCCATGTTTTCTGTTTATCGGGGAGTTGCGGCTTTAATTGTTCCATCAGTTTATAGCTTACGGCAATAACACCATCAAGGCGCCGCAAGCTCATTTTGTCCAGCGACTCATATAACGAAAGCCAAGAGTAGGTTGACCGTGACGTATACCCGTGCAAAGTGCTTACCATAGGAACTTTACGAATAAACTTCGGTAGAAAACCAAGCATAATATTGGGTTTATATCCGTGAGAATGGATTATCGAGTATTTGTTTTTTTTAATGTGCTTTAAAATTTGCCGGATTCCGGAAATGCTCAAGCCTGCCCGCATTCTGAATTTTTCTACGCGCAATCCTTTATTCTCAGCCTCTCTCTCCAGATCTTTTTCACCTATATGTTTTTCCCCTATGCTCATTATCACAGGCTCCAGCCCGAGCCTCACTTGTTCTTCAGCCAGTGTAATCAGCATCACCTCCGCGCCATATAACCCGCCACTATCGATTATGTGTCCTACTTTCATGCCGAGTTCAAAAGGGATAAATATAACTCCTGATTTTCATCTACCATTCGAGGAAGTGTAAACGTCTCCTCAACTCGTTTACGACCCAGAACGCCCATCTCTTTTCTAAGCTTCACATCATCCGCAAGCTGTAATATCGATCTGGATAGAGCTTTGCTATCTTTGGGTGGGAATAGCAACCCCGTGCTGTTGTGAGTGACTGCTTCAGGATTGCCTCCACTGTCGGAAGCGATAACCGGCAACCCTGCCTGCATCGCTTCTATAATTGCGTTAGAAAACCCTTCACTTAAAGAAGAAAGTACAAATATATCGAACGCCTTCAAAAGTTTTTGAGCGTCACTGCGGGCTCCGATACAGGCTATATGGTTTTTTAACCCTAATTTTTCTATTAGACCATTTACCTGTTCAAAATATTTTGTCTCTTTCTCCCCCACTATTACGGCAAAAACATCATCGCGTTTTTTAACAACTTCGCTTATAGCCTCCACAAAATACTCCTGACCTTTTATCGGACGGAATGACGCGATCATACCCAATATTATTTTTGACGGCTCTACCCCCAACGACCGTAACATGGCGTTTCTATAATCGACAGAGTCCTCTTTGTCGGCCACCCCGTTAAAGCTTAGTCCATTGTAAATAATGTTTATGTCATTGGAGTTTGTCCATTCACGTTTCATTATTTCCTTTTTGCTCGCTTCGGAGTTAACAAGCGCTTTTGAGTAAAGCCGGTTTAGCAACCTGTAAGCCCATATATGTTTTTTTTGAAGCTGATAGCCCATATCTCTTCTGCTGGAAATAATCACAGGAGTTCTGGATAGTAATGCTACGACTCCACCCCAGATATCCGCGTCATGGTGATATGTGACAACTATATCGATGGAGTTTTCCCTCAGGAATTTTCGCAACTCCCATCCAAGCCGCAAAGCCTTTGCGCACAATATTTTGGTAACACCGATTTCTTTTACATAAATGCCGGCATCCTCAATCATTGAGGATACATAACCGCCTTTAAAACAGAATACATACGGCTCGAACCTGCTCCTGTCCAGGTTGCAAACAATATCTTTCAGGTTTTTTTCCGCCCCGCCGAGTTTGTCTAATAAAGTAATGATGTACAACACCTTTACCTTTTTCATCTCACCCTTTACGCGGAGTCCAGGTTATCTGCTTTTCACCTTTCAACATCTTTATGAACGCATGCCCGGAAGCTATGTTTAAAAGACAAAAGTAAAAAGGAATATAAAATATTTTGACGCTGCCCCCTCTTTTTTCCAACAGATAACCTGTAAGCGCCATCAAATAGAAAATGGTCTGTGACGCAAAAAATGCGCTATAAAGATCTCCATGCGAAACCAAAAATATATTAGATATGTAAAAAAGAATTAAAAATATAAAGACACCGTATCGCAGAACTTTGTGCGATAGAAGCTGCCAGGAAAAAACCCCGCTCTTGAACGGGTTTAAAAGTGACCGCATATCATATAACGCATACAAAGAACGAAGCGATACCCTGACCCTCATCTTGTATTCATCCGACGAGGTGGAAAGCGTTTGTTCATTCAGTATGGCGGTTGGATCATAAACAACACGATACCCCTTCTCCACAATTTTTAGCGGAAGAATAAAGTCCGGCAAATTATCGGCTCCCATCGGGACATAGAGGCTTTTTCTTACAGCGTCCACGCCTCCATCCACCCCGACCACCGAACCTATCAGTGATTCATTTTCCCGTAAAAAATTCTCATATTTCATATATGTAGAGCAACCATCCCCCACCATCGTTCCGTCGCCATTGACATAGACCATCTTGCCTGTCACATAGCCTACTGAACTGTCGCTGAAATTTGAGACCAGTTTTTCAATAGCGTCCGGCGAATAAATTGAATTTGAATCGGAGAAAACAATGATCTCTCCTTTGGCCTCTGCTATCCCCATATTGAGCGCCGACGTTTTTCCTTGGCGAGGCTCCTGCCTGAGTAGCCGCACGTTTGGTTTTCCCAGTTTTGTGACTATGTCATCAGTGCCATCATCGGACCCGTCTGAAATTACTATGACTTCAAGTTTGTCTTCCGGGTATGTTTGAGCCAGCTTGTTCAATATTGTTTCCCTAATATTTTCTTTCTCGTTGTATGCCGCAATGACAACAGAAACCACGGGATACGATTCTGAGCTTCTGAAGTGGCGCCGGTTTAATATTTTCCCAAAAAGAAAAACAAGGGCTGGATAAAATAAATATACATACACGACAAGAAATCCCGCCCCAAAAAATATTAAAGCTACCATCAATCAAAATTTATATTCATTTGCAACCTGTAAAAGCGTTATATTTGTTTGCTTTTCCCCAAGGACATCAAATATAGAATTTTCGATCTGGTCAGGTACATATCACACAGCGGCCTGAAATTTTTTGTCCAGCTTTTCTTGAAATTATCATCAGAGCCCATCCCAAGAAAATCATATTCACTGATTCCTTCTTCCACAGCTTTTTCAATACGGCTTTGGTGCAACAAGGTCCCGGGTGAAAGCTTGGGGTCATACTCCGTATCCATCCCAGCTTGGAAAAAGAAAATTTTTCCATTGTATTTAATGTTATATAAAGCCGCAACGGCACGGTCATCAACAGATAGAAAACATAGTTCCAGATGACCATTTTCAAACATCTTTTTCATAACAGCTTTCTGAAATCTGAGGAACCTGTCCATTGAAAAAGAGCCTGGCATATTTCTATAATTCCATCTCATCTGATGAAGCTGTATAAATACCTGTAAATCTTTTTCCAGCTCTTCAAGGCTTTCGGTTTTACGAAATACAACTTTGTCATGATTATTTTCAAGCACACGTTGTTTTCTGCGAATATGGTATCGCATGGAGCCGCTGAGCCCTTTCATAAATTCATCCATGCTGGAAGGAATTTTTATATATGGGGACTCCGTTACGTTCAGTATTTTATTTTTGAATTTGAGATGGTCGGCCGCTTTTGAAAATGACGAAAAGAATTTTGAAGACCGGTCAATTTTATGGAGATAAATATCGTCACATATGTTTTCGAGCTTAATTTTTTCTAATATTTTCAGGTTAATAAAATCATCCTCACCATTATCAACTATGACGCTCATATATTCAGATATAACGCTTCCCTCGCTGGTTCCAAGCCACATTAGCCGTTTACCGCTGACCAGTTTATTCCAGTATTCATATCGTTTAACATAGAAAGGAGCGATTCCAATAAGAGCCCCGTTCCTGACAACAGTAAAAATACATAGTTCAAAACGCTCTTCAGCATATGCTTGCCACCACTCCCATAGCCATTCCCAGCGCAAAAAATAGCTATCCAAAGAAGATTTATCCAAAATCGTATTCCATGCCTTTCGAAGGTCATAGAACCCTTCAGATGTATTTACCCTGGTGATTACTATTGCGTTGTCAGCTTCGTTCTGTGTAAAGCTCATTTACCTTTATACGTGCGGAAGGCTGGAGTTCAGCGCTGGAATAAGTTCGGAAATAAAAGATTCAATTTCATTCTGGTTTGAATCGGCATTTGAATAAACCATTATGATAGCGCCGTTTGTGCCATGCCCTATCAATGCGCCCCAGGTGGTGTAAGCCTTTGCCAGATATGCATTGGTGAAGCTCTGGCCATTCAACTCATACCAGAATATGAGCCGACGCTTTTTATCTTTATCAAGAACGTTTGAAAGGTTTGCGTTTATAGCCTCGCCCGTAACAGATTCAATCGATATCCGCGAAGAGTTCTTGTGAAGCAAGAATGAGCGGTCAGTTATCAGTTCTTTACCCTGCTCCTGATATGCATAATAACCCACATATAATTCTATTTTCACTCCGGCTTGGCTCTCATACACCATGGCAAGTTCATCATCAGGATTCCGAATCCTGAAAGCTCCTTCATGGAGCTTGTTATCGGTCTTCTTCCATATACCAATTTTATTTGGAAATTGTGTGAAACTTTTATTCAGTGGAATGTGAGTCGGTGTGTAGTTTTGAATAAAAGCTCCGGCCATAAATAAAATAATAATAGTGGAGAAAATAGCCCCTTTATTGCTTACGTTTACCGGCGCCATTTGCAACACTGCTTTGTCACCTGAGGCGATTTGTGATTCTCCTTTAATATTTTTATCTGAAAGAGCCCACGCTCCAATAAATAAAGCGACTATTCCAGCGCCGGCGGTAATCATTCCTTGTAATATATGATATGGGCCGTGCAAATCCCCTGCGATTTCGAAATAGGCCAGTGTCCCTATAAGTGAGATTCGCAGCCAGTTTGCCACCATGGCGATAACAATCGCAAACACCATTAAAACGACCCTTCGGGGCCAACTGTTGATTAAAAAATATGCCAAGGGGACGCCTATCGCTATAACAGATATTAACGTGTTCACACCACTGCATTCCCTGGCGACTTTAAGGGTAATATTTGGAAGCTCTATATATACAGACTCTCTGTACGCTGGAATGCCAATCAGGTTTAGTAGTTTTGCGCCATAGTTCGCTGAAAATAGCTGAAAAGGATAGTGAAGCCGTTCGGTGATTATCCCCCATGATGTAAGCATGAATACCAGATAGGTTATTGGAAACAGTAGCGCATATAAAAAACCTGTCCCAAACTGCAACGCAACTATCCCTGCAATAACTATTATGAGAGAGGCTTCCTCGAAAACATATATACCGCCAACGTATCCGGAAAGAAGCAGCGCAACGCCGACAAGCAGAAGCGGTAGGCCAAGAATAAAACTTGGGCAAACCTGTATGCTCTTTAGACTATCCTTATCAACCCAAATTATATAGAGACTGATAAATGGCACCAGGAAGCCATGGGAATAAGCTCCATTGCTTGACCAGTTATGGATGAGAGTGGAAAACAGGTTTTTATAACAGAAAACAAAAGCCAGTAACAAAAGAGAGTAACCAACCCACTTTATCTTGTCTGTTTCCGCAAATGGTGTGTCGCTTCCCTGTAAAATCCTTGACATGGGCTACTTTAAGATTTTGCTAAAAACATCTCTAATTGGATGAAGTTCAAAATTGTCTACCAGCTCCTTTATCCTGGATTCCATTTTTTTGATGTTTACATGGTGTCTGAAGTTCGACAAACTGCCACCGTCTAACTTTGGCTGGTGTTCGTCCAGCTCCCATGGGTGTAAATATATGACGGCTGATTGTTCCGCTTTTTTATTTATAGACCGTATCCCCCACTTGGTAAACCACGCTGGCAGTAACCGCAAGTAACCTCCACCAGCGACAGGAAAATTCTTTCCCAGGAACCGTAACGTGGACATCGGAATCTCAACAATGGAGCCACCCTGCCTATTGATCGTTAAAGGAAAACGGCTGAACTCCGGGTAGCCATACAAATCATGATGCACAGGGAAAATACTTGAGTCGTATTTAAACCCCTCGTCGATTAAAATATCCAGAGCCCACAATGATCGCTTTGTTATAGAAAAGCTGGCCGCTCTATAACCTTCAACCGGTTCACCGGTAATATCACCGATTAGTCCTTTGGCTTTTTTTGTATCCTCACGAAACTCATTCCGGGTAAGGTTATATATAAGACGATGGTTGTATCCATGACACCCGATCTCATGTCCACGTTTCTGTATCTCCCTTACTATCGCTTGATAATTTTCAGCGACCCATCCCAATATAAAGAATGTCGCCTTAATAGAATTGTTATCCAGCAGGTCAAGCAGACGGATGGTGTTTTTCTCAACCCGGCTTTCATATTTACCCCAGTCATCCAGGCTCACAATTTTCGCAAGAACAGACACCATGAAATAGTCTTCAACATCTATTGTGAGAGCATTTAACATGACAAATTTATTTGATGATATTTAGGCAGGCTACCGCCATTATACACGCCTGAAAGCCAACGCAAATATCCGGTAACCCATTGATTTATAACAAATCGTAATGCTAATTGCATCGTTAAGTAAGAAAAAACGGCGATTGACTTTATCCATATATTATATCATGGTGGCACTACTTTTTGTCAGCGTGAGAATGGTCTGTAGTCCTATCTCAAACATGGTGTCCTCCGCTTTTTTGAAACTATCTTCCACTTTTGCCTCCACTGCCACAATGGTATGTTTCTTCCACATCCTCGACAAATAACCCATGATCGCATTGACAGTAGCGACCTTGAGATTGTTCGGCATGTTCAATGAAATTAGCTGTAGTCGGGCAGTCCGCTGAAGGAAAGAACAAAACTTATCGGCGATGTAACAATCTTGGAGGGCGCAACACTGCTTTTTTATTTTCCTGAGTATTCATACTCACTTGCCCTGTCGTATCATCTATTCGCTTGTATACGACAACTTCATTCGACATGTCTGGGTGATACTTCTTAAGTTTTGGAGAGTAATAGAGTTGATATTTTTTTATCTGGATATAGTTGATTTTAAGGAAATCCTTGTCACCGTGAAAATCAAATGCGCTCACTATTATTTCAGGCTTCCCCATTATAAAATCTCTATGGCTGAACTGCTCGTAATATATTGAATTATCATTAAACAACCCATCTGCGTTTGCGCTTTTGACTCGCGGCTCATTTTTCAGAAATTCACCGAGACTTATGGATGCATTTTTCACGCTATATTGCGGGTTTGCATAAGCGGGATATATCTTTGTGGAAAATAGGGCTAGGTATAAAACTGCCGCGATGTTGACGATTCTTCCCCTCTGAATGGTATCCCACCGCACATAGGTTTTCGATACGCCCAGCGCCACGATTAAAGAAACAATTAGTGTAGCAACCCATACTGTCGCCTGATAGCCCTGCGCCAAACCAGAGCCAAACCAGAACGTGTAATCCCCATTAGCGAAGGCCTGTATAAAAAGAAAACCAAAAACCGGGAAAACGGGAAAAAACAGAAAGAAAGCGTTACTCCTTTTGTTGTATCTCAAGGTATAGATGATGGCGAAGATAAACAGGAACATTACTAGCTCCGATAATATTTTGTGCCGCAACCTAACAGGATCATGCATAACTTCGCTTGGAAAATAAGTGAATAGTGGGGCAACTATAATTGCCATCGGCAGAGCCAAACAACATGCTTTTACAAGTTGAATGCCGGCGCCATCTTTTGATGAAAACTCCACAATATTCTTGATTCCATTTTTCTGAAAATGGCTGACGCCAAAAGTTACAATTAGCGCCATAGGGATAAAAATATGCGTTGTAGGCCTGCCATAATAATATG
Source organism: uncultured Nitrospinota bacterium (assembly GCA_964395915.1). Taxonomy (GTDB): domain Bacteria; phylum Nitrospinota_A; class UBA7883; order UBA7883; family JAJRTC01; genus CAYNDB01. The sequence continues at coordinate 13,512 of CAYNDB010000014.1, forward strand.
ACATCATCTGGGTCATAACGAAAAATGTAACAAACCATATAAAAGCTGATAACAGGGGGCGTTTATTAGATATATCGGCATCTTTATATATTCTTCGATCACTCAATAAATATAGAAATGTTAGCGCTACCCCCAAACACCAAACATTAAACGTCACCGCAAGCCTGCTTTCGAAGGGAAAACTTATAAATTGATATAAACTGGAAAACCCTAAAAAGCTTTTAATGGTGTTGATTATTTTTGTTAGCGAGGTGACTTTGTCAATATCATAACAACAACCAAGTAGTGTCGCCCCCAACGCAATTACGGGAACAAGAATCGCGCTCAAAAAGATGGCCAATCTCTTATACCGTATATTTCTCTCAGAGGTTCCTTGCGAATATGGAATAACCAATAAAATAATAGTTAATATTCCCAGAAATGGTAACGCCGTTAATTTCATCCCTGTTACGATTAACATCAACAGCCCCGCTAGCAGCATTTTTAAAGATGAATGATTGGTAGAAACAAGAACCGTAAACACAAGAAATTCAAATAACATCGAGGCGCTTTCAGGGATAGACACTCTACTTAACGCGATCAGGTCCGGCTGCAAAGCCAACAGCGAAATGCCAAATAATAACGCTTGCGGAGTCACTTTTTTTCGCATAAAAGAATAAAACACAATCAGTATCAAGCTTCCACATATTGCAGGGAATAATCGAGACGAGAACCTGCTGATGTCAAGGAACGTATAGATAATATAGTTTGACAGCTGAAAAAGAGGAGCTACGAATAAATGGAGGTTTGCCGAAGAATTAAACAAAGACCTGCCCTGAATGAGATTTCGAGCGGCCTCGTTCCACCGCCCTTCATCAGTTACAAAACCCGTCCATAAAATATGCAGGGGGTCCGGATCCTGATAGTCAGAGTCTAAATACAAAAAGCGAAATAATACCCCAACAAAAACTGACAGAACTACAGCTATTTGCGGCCAAAGCTTGCTGAATGAAAAATTCACAAACAGCTATCCCAAAAAATCATTAAGGATACTTGCCGATTAATAACAATATTTGGAACAACTTTGCGTGGGGTCTTCAACATATATAGTGAGGGCATTTAACATGACAAATTTATCTGATGATATTTGGGCAGGCTACCGCCATAAGGGCGCATCAAAACAGGCCTTAATGACCTATAATACATTGAATTCACATGAATATGCGGCATTAACCTCACCGCCAACAAGGCGGCGTAATACCCAATTTTGCCTTCGCATTATATCATGAATATGTCTTTACGCCCGCTGTGCCGTTGCCGCCTGAAAGGGAAATAAATATGAAACCCAGCAGGAATATTAGACGTGAGATTTGACAATACCTCTAGTCAGGATTGGAAAATACCAAACTAGCGGCAGAGAATTTGTTGGCGGGAATTGTTTTATCTCTTTGCCAAAAGATAACCATCTACAACAGCATGGGCGTCAATTGCTTTCAGAAGAACGCTAACTCTTTCCATCCCCTTAAGCTCTTTTTCAAAAACCGCCTCTAAATCCTTTAAAGGACCTCCTTTGATTGTTACTTCCTCCCCAGGATTAAATTTTGCGGGAGATGCGCTGACCACTCCTTGTTCCATTCTTTTTTGTATCTCGGTGATGATCTCATAAGGCACAATTGTAGGGACGCTTTCTGAACCTACAACATTTCTTACACCCCTTGTGTATTTCACAAAGCGTAAATCATCAGGGAAAACAAACTTTACGAACAGATAGCTGGGGAAAAGAGGGGTAATCACATTTTGAAGCTTTTTCCTTACATATCTCCGCTCGTTTAGTTTTGGATTAAAGACTTCAAATCCGCTGGTCTGAAACTTCGCCGCGAGGCTATCCTCATTTTTTGGTTTCGTATATACAAGATACCAGTTAAACATAAGTTATACGCCCTTCCTATCTTGCGCCACTACCTTTGAGGACGACTTTGATTGTCATCAAGATTATCATCCAATCAAGCAGAGGAGTCATATTCTTAATGTAATATAAATCAAACTGAAGCTTTTCAAGAGCGTCACGAACCGAAGCGCCATATTTATATTTAACCTGAGCCCAGCCTGTGATCCCGGGCTTTACCACCAGCCGAACTTCATAGAACGGCACGTCCTTTTTAAGCTGATTTACAAAAAAAGGCCGCTCTGGGCGAGGCCCGACAAAACTCATATCACCTTTTACAACATTGATCATCTGGGGAAGCTCGTCTATTCTTGTCGCCCTGATAAATTTTCCGATTCTTGTCACCCTGCCATCATCGCTCTTGGCCCACACAGGTCCGGACTTTTCTTCCGCGTCTTCTCTCATGGAGCGAAATTTATATAGCTCAAACTCCTTTCCATGCTCGCCCACACGCACCTGCCTGAAAAAAACAGGCCCTTTTGATTCAAGCTTAATTAGCAAAGCCATAATTGCCATCAGGGGAGTTACAAGTATGATTCCAGTAACTGATAAGACGACGTCCGAAATTCGTTTAATTATTTTCCTGGATCGTAAAGATTTGAAACCGTCGGAAAAAACCAACCAGCTTGGCTTTAATTGATCTAGCGGGATTTTCCCTGTCATACGCTCTTTAAAAGTTTCCCCTTCCACTATTGAAACTCCCTTAAGCTTGCAATCCAGCAATGCCGACATGGGAAGCTTGGCTCGCCTTTCGGAAAGAGCGATGATTATTTCATCGGCCTTTTTTGATTCAGATAAAGACGCGATATCCCCATAACCTCCTATGACACCCGGGTTTACTTTCGATTCAAGTAGCTTTGCAGGGTCATCATCGATGTATCCCAGCAGGTCAAACCCCTCATCTCTGCGCCCGTATATCTCGTTACCGATTTTCTGGGCAAGCTCTCCTGAGCCGAGAATCAAAATCCGTTTTTCAGGAAAATCTGAAGCCAGCCTACCTAAATATATCGTCCTCCAGCCAATAAGTATTAGCGGAAAGGAAAGTGAAAATAGCAAAATATTTGGAAATAAAGAACAACATTTTTCTTGAGAGCCAAGTTGCGCGCCAAAGCATGGGACATAGCCGCCAGGATGTGAGACGTTGCAAAGCACAAAAAGAATTGCGGCGGCCGACAAGGTAGCCAGCGCAAGCCGTCCAGCCATTTTACGCCCGAAACGATACAGCTCGCGAGTATAAAGGTCGAAAAAGTACAGAACTATGATAAAAGTAATGGAAATCTCTATTACATCAAACACCACATGATCTAACGATACACCCCCGCCTCCTTCAAGGCTTATCACCACTATGGCTACCAGGAAAGCTGATATAAATACAAGAGAAAATTCCGATATCCACATGACAAGAGTTCTGGAAGACAGATATCGATTAAAAACAAAATACATATCGGATCCCCAAATCAATCAGCAAAAAAAACCTGCCCAACGCTAGTTAATAGTAATAATCTTGACCAACCTTGGAGTCAGTTCCATTCAAAACAATACCAACTATATTTGCGCCGGAAATGGAGCTTACGGCTTTTTTAACAACGTCTCTAGGTGTTTTCCCGGATCGAACCACCATAATGACGCCATCGACAATTCTTGAAATAATATTAACATCGGCAAGTGGCATAATCGGCGGACAATCCAGCAATACAAAATCATATTCAGCTTTAAGCTGACCCAGAATAGTCTTTAACCTGTTGGAGTTTAGCAACTCGGATGAATATTTTATTGGCTGTGTTGTGGGTAAAACATAAAGCTTGCTTCCCTCAATTTGAATCATCGCGCTTTTAAGATCCGTCTCTCCATTTATTACGTCTACAAAATCATGCTCTGGAGTCGTATCTAAATAATTTGATAAAAATGTCGGTCTTTTTAAATCACATTCAATCAGAGCGGTCTTTTTCTTAAATTCCGACCCCATAATGTAGCCGAGGTTTACGGATGTCACAGTTTTCCCTTCCTGTGGCGTAGCGCTGGTAATAGCGAAAACCTTTATGGACCCTTCAGAGCTTATCCGATCAAGTTTCGTATAAAGCACACGGTATTGTTCGCTAGCCACAGGGTCACTGTCACCCAACACCTTAAGATGGCTTTTGACATGGAACGGCTTATTGTTACCGCCGCCAACATCATGCGCATCGTCGGCAATCACTGCGCTGGCTAGCACTTTAGCTTCAGAGCCTTCAATATCTTGAGGAGGTTCGGGCGCGTCAGACTTCTGCGCAGTGGCATTGGACTCTGAGTCATATGCGTCTCTTTTGGCAGGGTCTTTTAGTATCGTGTAGGCCTCAAGAACACTCTTCAGCATAGCCTCTCTCTCTTCAGGTGAGTAGAGCGAATATACCGCCACGGAATCTTCCCCATAAAGAGCCCTGGCCTCTTTATACGCGGCATCCACTTCTTCAAACGTCGCTTCAAGACTAATATTAAGTAATTCGTAATAGTTTTTATCGCTACCTTGACTCATTGCAACTTTCCACCTCCGTTGACAGGAGCTTTAAATATTTTCTTTTTTAAAAGTTTTCCGAGACAATTACTAATAGCCTTAGATGCGCTGGACTTGTTGTAATGTATGGCAAGTGGCTCCCTTTTTCTAATAGACTCTGTTACAGAATCCTCATAGAAAACACAACCGAGATAACCAACCTCAAGGCTAAAGTAATTTAAACAGGCTTTATTCATCAAAGGTCCGATCTTTTCGTCCTCAGACTTTTTCGCCTGGTTTAGGATGATCGATATTCTGTTGTCTCCCATAAGAGTTTTCAACATATCACCGCGTTCATGGTCTATCTGTTTCAATTTCTCGACTATCTGCGCAATGGACATAGACATTGGTTTCCCGTTTTCAAACAAGATGCTTCGAAGCGAATCTTTAAGCTCAACATTTTCCGGCGCGCCGATAATATTTTTCATTCTTCTTGAATAAAGGCATTTGAGAAAACGATACGTATTTTCTATTGAAGTTGGATCAGGGGTGGTTACAAGTATTCCTTCATTAGCCATAAGAAAAATATCAAGATTACTCGACGAAGTGCCGGGGCCAACATCCAGAAGCACATAATCATGATCCACAAGTTTTATCGCGTCCCACAATCTTTTAACCTTGTCATCATTGAAGTCGGCCACATCCAGAGAATCGTTCGCCCCGCTAACGATCTCAAGGTTCGGCACAACTGTTCTACTAACCAGGTCGGGAAAGTCTGAAATATTTCCCGTCAAAAGAAAGCTGGACAGGGACAATCCGCTTCTTTTAGTTTTAATAAAAGTGTGAAGGTTCGCGGCTCCAAGATCAGCGTCCACCAGCAACACTTTTTCCCCGGACTGTGCAAGCAGTATTCCAAGGTTTGAAGCCATAAAGCTTTTCCCGACACCTCCTTTGCCACCTCCAACAGCCCAAATCTTGGTTGGCCTGTATGAAGAGTTAATGACTTCGTCTGAATATGACCCTACAGCGGACTGCCCGCTTTTATCATCTTTTAAAGACTTAAAAAACCAACCCATTTCAAGCTCTCTGTTTTTTTGATCCGCTGATTACTCTTAATTTCTTTTTAGACTCTTTGCCCGCCTTGGCTATAAATCCAGGAATCACAGCTAGAACCGGTTCGTCCAAAACTCCCGCAAAATCTTCTGGCCTCCGAAACGCCGGGTTTAAAAACTCAAGAAGAAATATAAACCCAAAACCGATTCCAGCTCCGGCCGCAGCTCCAGCAGAGATAATCTTTGGACGGTTTGGTTTAAACGGTTTTTCCGGAAGGTTGGCCGGATCAACAACCCTGAACCTGGCTCCCTTTTGTTTCTTTTCAAGGTTTTCGGCAAGCCTTGCATTGAGTTTTTTCTCAAGCAACGTCTGATAGTTTTGTAACGTTATCCCGTAATCCCTATTGAGATCAATCAGCTTTTGTTCGTTTGTGGGGGTAGCTTCAACACGTTTTTCGAACACCTTAATCCGTTGCAATACTTTCGTCTCACGGCCTTTTAACATGCTTATGCGCATTTTAATCGCTTGAAGCTCCATATATATCTTCGATCCTCTAGCCGAGGAGGGGATATTATCGGTTTTCTCTGACGTTATGTTATCGCCCGTTTTTGCGCTTTCGGGCTTATCGCTAACCTTGTCCGTTTTCGCCAGTTCTTCTTCAATGCTCTGTATGCGGTTCTTAATAAAAATAACGTCGGGATAGTTTTCCGTGTAATACGAAAGAAGCTCTGCCAGCTTCTTTTGCAAGGCCGCCAGTTCTTCATCCAGGCTATTATAAGTTGTCACTGTTTCCCCCCTACCGCTAGCAGGGGCGACCGATGTTGCAAGGTTCAGCTGTTCTTCAAGAAAAGCTTTTCTGTCCTCAGCGTTTTTCAGCGATTCATTTATAGATTGAAGCTCGATTTGAAGCCTGTCGAGAGTCCTCAAATTGGGTTCAAGCTGGCCAGGAAGAGCCCCCATTCTCCTTTGCTTAAACTTGCTTAATGCGGCTTCTTGCACTTCCAGCTCTTGTTTTGCGCTTTCAAGCTCCTTAATAAGGAATTCAGTTGTACCCTCGGCGTATTGCTCCTTTATTTTAAGGTTTTCCTCAATAAAAAGAGAAGCCAAAGTATTTGTCACCTGCATTATGAGATATGGATCTTTCCCGGTATAGCTTATCCTGAAAGCCTCCCCGCCTCCGTTACGCCCTCCACCTATCACATCCACTCTGATATCTGATCGCATCGCCTCAATCGCCTCTTCTTTTGTTGGGTTTAATGCAGCGACCAAACCAAGCCTCTCAAGAAATTTGAATATTTTTTTAAAACTGCCCCTCATGCTGTTATTTGCGTCATCTTGATATAACTTAAAGTCATCAATAATTTTTTCGAGATTTGTCCTGCTCATGACCTGTTGTTTAATGGTACTAAGCCGTTGTTCGAAAGGGGTGGCGTCGGTTGGCGTCACGTAGGCGCTTGATATCCTTTGTTGCTCAACCAATATAAGAGTTGTTGAGCGATAAATCGCCGGCAAGTTATAAGCTATATACATAGCCACCCCGGCGCAAATAATCGTCGGTACGATCAAATACCATTTACGCCTTAAAAACGCCGACCAATACTCTGTAATATCCATCTCCGCTTGAGCCATCGCTAAAACCTCATCGATTCGGGTGATATATTAATAGTGAGAAAAGCTCGTTCTCTGGCCAAATCAGAGCCAAGAGAGCCGTTAGATAGTTGTTGATACTGTGAATAACCAACATTTACGTTCATCCATTGTAATGCCTTCCACGAAAATAAAATTCTTCCGAAATATGATTCATAGTTGATTCTATCGGATGATACGGTGCGATTTTTTGAATATCCGGCCGAAAAGCTTCCCGATATGGACTCGCTAAAGGTCTGTGACCAGAAAGCGGTTACATTTTCACTAATGTTTATCTCGTTGGACAGGCCGAATGAATCTCTTATTCCACGTGAATAGGAAAGACCAGTCGATGCGAACTGGAAGCTTTTTTGAATACCAATGTTAGCTGTCCAGGTTAAGTTATCATAACTTTCCACAAAGCTTTTCTTTGTGGAGCCCGCTCCTGATTCGGCGGAATCGACAGCGGGTTCCGTATTGCCGTCCACACCATTTTCCACTACGGGTGTGACAAGCCGTTTCAAATCAGGCGTATAGTAGGCGCCTGCGGAAATGTTTGCGGATAAGGTCGAAAAAACCCTGCTTACTCCGATATTTAAGGAATGTCCCACAATACTGCTATTGCCGGTTCTCTCATCAAACAAGAAGCGCGAAAACCCATAAGACATGGAAACGGTCGTTATTGACGATAATGCATAAGCCCCTGTAAGCCCAACAGCGTTTTGTCTTGTATCCACCGTATCCGAACTTTCAAGTTCAAGCCTCCGATCGGACAGCGCCAAGGCGCCAGAGAGTTTCTGGCTGAACTTGTGACCCACCGAACCTCTAACTGTATTGCTAAGCCTGCTGTATCGCCCGGTCTGGATCTCGGCGTTGTTCGCGGCTATATCCTGTATATTATTCCCAGACTGATAAGCGCCAGTAAATCTGGAATCTTCACTGTATGTAAACGCCTCACTTAAACTCAGTGACGTCTTTGGTGAAAATGCAAGTGACATATTTAGCGTCGCTAAATGACTCAGATATAATTGTTTCTGCGACTCGGTATAATATTTTGCGCTCAAGCCATAAGAACCACTGAAGCTTGCTTTTTGTTTTGAGCTGCTTATTGAAATTCTTGGCGAAAAAACTGTGGTAAAAGCGGCGTTTCTCCCTTCAGCGCCATTGTATACTAGCGCCGGGTTGCTTTCGTAGCTCTCAGTGATGCCAAGAGAAGGGGTAACAGAGATAATGTCGCCTCTTGCGCTTTGCGGCATAATAAACATCACCAATATAAATACGTTAACGCAAAATACGATTATGGTTTTACGGAACAAAGATAGTATCCCCAGGCTCTAAAATTAAATTCTTACTGCTTTCCTCATCTATGTCGACAATGTCATCAAAGCTGATTCTCATTTTCTTAACGGCTCCGTTACCACCCTGGTTTTCGTGGATTAAAACCATCTTGTTAACTGACGCAAATTCACTAAACCCCCCGGCCAACGCTATAGCCTGTAAAATTGAAGTTCTCCTTTTCAAAGGATAAACTCCCGGACTATTAACCTGCCCAAGGATATATACACGATAGCTGTTAACTTCCTTGACGACCACGGCGACTACAACCGCTCTTTGGAAATCTTGAAGCTTACTGGTTATAACTTCCCGTAGTTGGGTAGGTGTGATACCCCATGCCTTTACATCCCCTATTAAGGGAAGAGTTATCATGCCATCCGGCCTGACTATCACCTCGCGAGTCAAGTCAGCGTTTTTCCAAACTGAGATAATCAGAACGTCCTCTGGGCCGATAATGTACTCATCATCCAAAGCGACTGTATTTATTTTTATATCAGGGCTCTCCGGCGAAAAGGATTCTTCAACCATCTCTTCCTCGTCGTCATCCTGCGCTATCGCATTTTGTGAAAAGGGAATCACAATAAAAGAAAGAAGGGTTACCAGAAGAAAAAATAACAGCGCCTTTTCGTGAACATTTACTTTCAATGCTTTTGTATTACTTTTCATAAATGACAATTAACCTTTCCTTAATGGCGCCAAAGAGTCCTTACGTGATTGAGCATGATTAAAATTACAGTTTTCATTGAACCGGGTAACATATCAAGGCAAGAGTTGTTTGAAATACAGCAACAACCATTTCCACTTAAACCCTTATGATCATGTTCCCCACATGCCAGAAGCTACTAAGTTTCTACTCTTCGCAATATTTCCCACCAAAAACCTTCCTGCAAAAAAGCGCACATAGCAACCTTATTAGTATACTACATAAAGTTATAGAAATATGAGAGGAGAAACATCTCTTGCCCCCCCCCTTCTCAACCATTCACTTTACAGACATATATCACATTAAAACAAATGGTTATAAAGCCGGAATATAAAATCCTGATGGCCCCCCGCTTTGGTTTGCGACACTTGAAGCTCCACCTGTTTTGTGAGAGCAAATACCTGATAATGAGGTATTTTGTGGGCCGATAGATTATACAGCCCGATGCGCTGTATAGATACTATGCAAAGAAGAGCACCGTCTCCCCGCAAACCAAAAAAATCCTATAGAAATCCCCAATCAGTCTTCCTCAGGCTCCTCCGGCCTGCCGATATAATATCCTTGGGCTCCGTCCACATGCAGGCCGGATAACGCCTTCAGCGCCTTTTCCGATTCAACGGATTTGGCAACCATTGTAATGTCAAGCCCATGCCCGATTTCAGATATTGCCTGAACAAAAAACTGGTTATCCTTATTTTTGTCCAGGTCCAATATATAGCTCCCGTCAATTTTTATGTATTCAAGCTTCAGATCACGTAAAAAGCCGAACGAGGTTGAACTCACTCCAAAGTTATCGATTGTAACTTTTGCTCCAATATCGACAACCTTGTCAACAAAAGTCTTGAAAGCGTCAATATTATAAATAGCGCCGTATTCAGAAACTTCAAAAACCAACCTGGAAGCGGCGTCATAATCATTTTTCAACGTTTGACAAAGCCAGTCGACGAAATCGGAGTTGAAAGCCGATGACGCGAAAAGATTCAACGAAAAAATATCTTTAGAGTGTGGCTGAGCGTTTATATGACCAATAACTTTTTCTACTAGCAGTTTGTCGATCTCAATCGTCATGCCCAGCCTGTCAACCATCGGCATAAACACCGCCGCTGGAATATACGACCGGTCTTCAGCCTGAATCCTTGCAAGAGCTTCGTAATGAAGCGTTGTCACACCGTCACAAGACTTGATGGGCTGGTACAAAAAGAAAATACGTCTTGTGTCGATTACTTTGCCGATAAAATCTTTCCACTCCCTCGCGCCCCTGATCTCTTTTTCCCTGAGTATTTCACGGTCATAGAGGCTCCACGTGTTTGGCCCCTTTCTCTGCGCCTGACGCAACGCCATATCCGCTTCCGCCAGCAGTTTTTCCACAGTCAGATCAGTTTTGTAGTAGCCTATGCCCACATGCCCTGTTCCTCTTTCCATTCCTTCAAATTTGGAGCGGGCAAGACCTTCGCTAATTTTGGCCCCAAGCGCTTCCGCCTCTTCCAACGTCATGTTAGGGGCAAGTATGCCGAATTCAGCCCCTCCCAGTCGTCCGATAGAAGCGTTTTGAATATTCACGCTTTCAGATTGGATCGTAAAGGCCACGCTTTTAAGCAAGTTGTCACCTTCTGAATAACCGAAGCGGTTATTGTATTCGGTAAAATCAGAAACCCTTATTATGAACAACGCGCCATACGCCACTTCATCTTTGGAGCTTACCATGTGCTCAAGCCGCATATCGAAGCCACGCCGGTTTCGAAGCTTGGTCACAGGGTCTGTGTATGCCTCATGGCGCAACTTCTCGGCAAGGTCAGTCTGCTCCTCTATGATTCGCTTGATTTTCAATGTCATGTTGTTCATGGCGGTTACAACACGACGCAGCTCTCTTGTCCTCGGAAGCTTGGCGGGTTCAGGGAAATTTCTTTTGGATATGGCGGTAGCCTGTTTTTCTACATCTTTCAGTGGTAAAAGAACCATTTTTGTCATCACAATAGCCACAGCAATCGCCAAAACCAGCATTATTAGAAACCACTGGAAGGTGTCGACCGTGTTCCGCCATAGTTTGTAATACGCGTACCCCGGATGACTTCTAACAGTCACGGTGGCGCCCCGCTTCCAACCTGTAGTGACAATAGATTCCCGCTGTGGCGGCTCAAGCCTGATAATAGCGACAAACCATTCTGGAACATTTTCAATTGTCATCTTGCTATAACGGGTTATGATTTTTTCTCCATCGGCTCTGGTAACGGTAATTTCCTGATAAAAGCCTCTATCGAATATCGCGTCTACCATGGAGTTCATCATCGGTAAGTCATTTTTGGCAAGGTGCGGACGCAACGACAAGCCAAGCGAAGTGGCTGTATCCTGCGCATGTGACTCCAGCTGCGACGTAAAATATGAGCGTATGTTGTAAACGCTGATGCCAAGAGTGCCTATAAATATAAGGAGGAAAAGAAAAGAAATTCCGGCTATCAACTGCTTTGACAATGTCATAAGCGATTTCCTCCTGTCGGCCTTGGTTCCATCATAGTTATTTTCTCAGCCCTTGCCGTTCCATGCGCAAGCCAAGATCAGTCCAGAGGCTTAAACGCTCGGAGCCGCCAACTCTTTTGCCGAGCCCTCGCTCTTTTGCCAGCCACAAGCCATCACCGTTAAAGCTGTATACCGGGGCGAGATCAGTCCTCGTGGAAGCCGGCCTTATTTCCTCGATAAGGTTGTCGAGAACCAATGGCTCCGCAAGCGGATCAGAATAATAAGTCAGCACCATATGTGACTGGTTTAGCTCAAGAGCTTTTACATATGTTATCAGCATTTTCTCCACCGCCACGCCCATTTCTTTCAAGGTGAAATATTTTGCGATTGAAAAATCTTCACAATCCCCACCGTTTGTGACTATAAACTCTATGGGTGTCGCCCAGTAATCATTTTCACCCCAATGCTCTAAATCATCGACGAAACGGAGTTCGTTGAAAAAATCGTTTACAACTGAAAGCTTTTCCATCTCGTCGTACTTGGAACCTTCCGCAATCAATTCCTGCCAGGCCACCAAACGCCCCCTGGCCTTCATCCCATATTCATCTTTTACCTGCTCAAGCAGTTTTTCGCTTAATCCAAAATCACCGGCCATTACCATGGCGGAAACTGAAAGCATGAACAACCCGATTATCAACCACAACCTTTTAGCAATCTTGATATCACAACGTGTAAAAAACGTCTGGAATTCAAACATCATTCACATCTTGCAATTTTGAAAACGCTGTTCGCGTCGAACGATTAAGAACCCTTTGCGGCTCAACTTTTTATGCCGGGCAGACCCTGACGGAAGGATATTTAAGCTCGGTAGATAATATCCGGAATAAAGGTGAAATGAAAAAATATAGGCGCTGGCTACTCTCATTTAAACAACCCATTACGACAAATTATTTAGCTAATACAAAATGTGGGCAAAAAGAAATTTACGCTTTATATTGTAACAGAACCTGCCGGAATAACATACCGTATTCACCCATGTTATTCACAGCGTGATAACGAACTCAAAAGACCAAATAGGTAGTATAATTAAAGGCAGTGGGAAATCGAATATTTCGCCTTATGGCATATATTTTGACAACTTTGTTAAGTATTGTGATAGCTATTTTCGTTTATTGGGCTCACCTTTTCAAAAATATAAATTATTGTGGGGAATTGATATAAGATAATGGGCATGCCAAACAATTTCGACCGGCGGCGCGGCGGAAATTTCAGACGTAACTCCCGGCTTTTACAGGAGCGCAATTCCTTACTTTCACTTGTCCAGCTTGTAATTGATGTCACCCTTGCCATGGGATCACTTGGCCTGATTGTAATCTTTAGCGGCTCCACCACCTTTAACCTATACTACCGAGTCCTTGCCGCCGCAACCGCCTTATTAATGTTTATTTATTACAGCAGATTCGGTATTTACAGCAAGCACACCAATGCATTCGGCACAATAATGAAAATATTGAAGGCGTGGGGCGCTGTGGTAGCCACATTGATATTCCTCGGCTTCGTGACAAAAACTTCGGCCATCTTCTCACGCCAGATTATTATTATCTGGATAAGCTTTAGCTTCATATTACAGCTTTTAGCTCACTATATTTTCCCGCTTCTGCTGGGAGGCCTGCGTGGCGTCGAAAGAAGAAAAGATTATGCGGTAATGGTCGGAGCCGGGCAACTAGGCATATATCTTGCCACCAAGATTAACAAAAACCCATGGTTGCGTGTAAGGGTTGTCGGGGTCGTCGATGATAACCAGGAAGCTCTTTCAAACTGGGACCTTCCAGAAGCTCCGCCTCTTGGGTCTATCAACGATATTAACAGCATCATAAGCAAACATAACATCAAGTCGATATATATAACGCTCCCTATGAGCGAATCAGCCACAATCGAAAAACTGTATCTTGAGCTGCTGGATAAAAGTATAGATATATTCTGGGCTCCCGATATTTTCGACATGATGCTCATTAATCATAATGTCAAAGAGCTTGCCGGAGTGCCGCTTCTTTCACTTTCAGAGTCACCACTTATCGGCAGCCATGCCCTGGCGAAATCAGCTTTCGACAGAGCTATCGCCTCCGTGGCTCTTATAATGTTGAGCCCGCTTATGATAGCCACCGCCATCGCTATCAAGCTTACTTCCAAAGGCCCGGTTTTTTTCAAGCAAAAACGTAATGGCTGGGACGGCGAGGTGTTTGAGGTATGGAAGTTTCGCAGTATGCGCGATCATAAAGAAAATAATGGCGCTGTCCGGCAAGCCACAAAAAACGACCCCAGAGTTACAACCGTGGGACATTTTATCAGACGCACCAGTATCGACGAGCTTCCACAGCTATTCAACGTGCTGTTAGGACAGATGTCCCTGGTCGGCCCACGCCCGCATGCGCTGGAGCATAACAACTATTATTCCAAAAAAATCGAATCCTATTTCGCGCGGCACAGGATAAAACCGGGAATCACAGGTCTGGCACAGGTCAACGGATTCCGTGGCGAAACCGATACTATCGGGAAAATGCAAAAACGTGTCGACTATGACATGGACTATATAAACAACTGGTCGATAATGCTTGATGTCCAGATACTGTTCAGGACCATATTCACCCTCTTGTCAAAAAAAGCCTATTAGCGCTCTGCATGACTGTCAGATTCCACTCAACTAGAGCCTCCAAATAATTTTTTGGCGCCATTTATTATAGAAAAAATGTCATTCTGAAGCCGGAGGCTGAAGAATCCCTGCTACCATTTGTTGAGATCCTTCGACTTCGCTCAGGATGACAACAAAAAAACGTAATGCAAATAGCGCTATCACGTGACTGGCTCCAAACACGGAGCCGGTATTTTTTCTAAACGGAAGCTTTCAGGGGGTAAATTGCGCGGGAGAATAGCCAAAATCGCGTGTTGCGTCGGAGTGGTCGAAACAAAGATCACGCGACATTCTGTCGGCCATCTCACTTGTAACCTGGTCATAAGAAGGAAGAACGCTCAACACCCTTAGCCCCAAGCGTAGCAGTGATAAAGGCATCGCAATAATCCTTGGCTTTTTTCCTTCAGACTCGAAAATCTTCTCGACCATACGACGGTAGGTCAATGTTTCGGCGCCGCTTAAGTTATATGCTCTGTTGAATGTTTTATCGTTCTCCATGGCGGTGACACACGCAGAGGCCAGATCATCCGCATGCACAGGTTGGCGCAACCCGGCGCCAGCTCCTGCGATAACGAAAAAACCGTAACGGCGAATAAAATTTCTTATAGCGGTAACGTTGCGATCCAGGCCGCATCCGTAAACCAGCGTTGGCCGAAAAATCGTCCAGTCGATATCGCGTTGTTCGCTTTCCTTTTCTATTTCTCGTTCGGCCTCAATAATTCTCTCCATATGTTTTTTTTCTATTCGAGAGCCGGAATCATGCTTGACGAAAATACTTGTAGTGCTGAACGCTATTATTCTTTTAACACCCAGGCTGGCCACTCTGTCGATTATTCCCGGCAAAAGCTCCGCCCCCGCGGTATGAATCAGGCAGTCGACCTTGTGGTCAATATCAAACCCCGCAGTCAAGTCCACCTCTTTCCATCTTACGCCGGATAAAGAGGATGTGGCGGCGGGTTTCGGGGTTCTGCTTATCGCGATGACATCAAAGCCTGCTGAAGAGAGACGGGGCAAAAGAAAATGACCTATCTGGTTGGTCGCCCCGGTGACTAACACGCAGGAGCCGGATCTCAACTAAATCACCCTCCCGGCGGGGATTATGGCGTTTTTCGGAATTACGACTATGCCGTTGCGGATATGGTAGCAGTCGCCATCCTCCTCGTCGACTCCGCGTTCATTTATTATTTTCACACCAGCGCCGACACTTACGTTCTTATCAAGTATTGCGCGTTTTATCTCGACTCCGTCGCCTATCCCTATAGGAGGCAGGTCTCGCTCGCCCCATGGTCGATCAAAATAATCCGCCCCCATGATAACCGCCTCATCGATGTCGACGTTTTTACCAATTCTGGAACGGATGCCGATTACCGATCGAACTATCGACGACCCCTCGTCGAAAAAACAGCCATCGCTGACAATCGATTCTGAAACGTTCGCTCCGTAGAACCGTGACGCGGTCAGAAACCTCTGCTTTGTATATATTTTTTCCGCGTCTCCGCCGAAAAAATCAAACGGCGCGTCACGCTTGCCGATCAGGATATTGGCCTCGAAAAATGACTTTATCGTGCCGATATCCTCCCAATATCCGTCAAACAAGCTTGCTCTCGTATCGTATCTGGAAAGAGATGAAGGAATAACATCCTTGCCGAAATCTATTTTTTGCTCATCTTTCAAAACCTCCATCAACACATCCGTTTCGAACACGTATATGCCCATACTGGCAAGCCACCGCTTGCTGTTGTCCGTTACTCCGTGTTCTTTGGCAAAGGAGTCGCTTATACGGTATTTTTCTATGACCTCGTCATCCTCAGGCTTCTCGACAAACTCAGATATATGCCCCACATCGTCTATCCGCATAACACCGAAGCCTGCGACCTTGTCGCGCTCCACAGGCAAAACGCTGATGGTTATATCAGAGCCGCTTTTGATGTGCGATGACAAAATATTCCTGTAATCCATTTTATACAGCTGGTCGCCACTCAATATCATCACCCTCTTGAAACGGGTCATATTGGCAAAATGCACACATTTGCGCACAGCGTCGGCAGTTCCCTGAAACCAGTCCACGGCGCCACTATCGGTCTGTGTCGCCGCCAGAACGCTGACGAACCCCCGGCTGAACACATCCATACGATACGACTGCGAAATATGCCGGTTCAATGACGCGCTCATAAACTGCGACAGGATGTATATCTTTCTAATACCGCTATTGATACAATTGCTTATCGGCACGTCTATAAGACGGTATTTCCCTCCAAGCGGCACAGCGGGCTTGCACCTCTCCTTTGTCAGCGGATAGAGCCTCGTCCCTCTACCCCCGCCCAGAATAACCGCCAGAGTGTCATCGGTCCATATGCCGTTCATTTATAAAATTCCCCGTCAATAAAAATATTTCTTTTACATGAAGAAATAGTATACAGATTTTTTTGGCTGTTGCAGTTTTTCCGCTTCGATAAGAGAATGTACGAATCATGAAAAAGGAAACAGACAAGATACGCAAAATTCTCGTGCTACGTTACCGCTCCATAGGAGACATTCTTCTGGCCAACCCCGCGCTGGCGGCGTTGCGCGGAAAATTCCCTGATGCGGTTATCGATATTGTTGTGGACGATACCTTCGAAGAAGTTCTGTATAAAAACCCGAATATCGACAAGATAATCCTCCATCCCCGCAAACCAGATGGCCCCAAATGGCGAGCTGATCTCGACATGATAAGGAGATTGCGGTCTGAAGAGTACGATGTGGCTATAGATCTGCACGCAGGCCCAAGAGGGGCCTGGACTGCGTTTTTCTCTGGAGCGCAAACACGTATCGGACATTCGTTCAGGCTCCGGAACAAGGTCTGCTACAACATGACTCCTGAAACGCCGAAACCGGAAGATCACACATGGAAGGTGCAGTTTATGACGGTTCGCCCTCTTGGAATCGAATGGCCGGAAAAGCCAGAGTTTCACCTTGCCATACCAAAGGAGAAAGCGTCATCCATGAGAAAAAAGATGGAAGACGCGGGCCTTATGTTCGACAGAAACATCGTATTGCTGCATCCGGGAGCCAGGGTGGACATAAAAAGGTGGCCCGCAAAGGAAATGGGACGGCTCGCTCGATGGCTGGTGGATGAAAAAAATGTGGCGGTCGTTCTGGCTGGCTCCGACGCGGATGTGGATGAGATAAAGGCGATCCGCAAAACGGCGGGATACGCCCTGCCCTATTTTACCGACATTTCAATCGGTGAACTTGCGGCGTTGATAAAATCCGCCGCCATGATCGTATGCAACGATTCCGGCCCGATGCATATGGCCGGTGTTTTGAACATTCCCACCGTGTCGCTGTTTGGCCCGTCGGACCCTGCGATATGGGGCCCTG
>CAYNDB010000015.1:0-13812 GCA_964395915.1 uncultured Nitrospinota bacterium
CGGCCGGAGGCTTCAGTTTCCGGCACCCGCTGCACCCGGTGAACCCCGCTTTCATATTTCAAGCGCGAATAGGCCCCTTTCCCGCTTATAGTGGCTATCACTTCCTTGAATCCTCCCTTGCCGGTTTCATTGGCGGAAAGAATCTCGACCTTCCAGCCCTGGCGCTCCGCATAGCGGGAATAGGCCCGAAAAAGGTCTCCGCAAAAAAGCGCCGCCTCATCACCGCCTGTGCCGGCCCGAATCTCCAATATAATATTTTTCTCATCGTTCGGGTCTTTTGGTAAAAGCTTCAGGCGAAGCGCGGCTTCCATCGCCGCAAGTTTCGGCTCAAGCTCCGCCACCTCTTCTGAGGCCAGCTCGGAAAGCTCAGGGTCGCTCCCCTCCTCGATAACGCTTTTGGCTTCATCCAGGTTCTCTTTTAGTTTTTTATATTCCCGGTATGCGGTAACCACCGGCCTGATCTCCGCAAGCTCCCTCGCCAATTTTTCCACAGCTTTCCTGTCCGTGGCCACAGCAGGGTCCGCCATAGTTTCGTTTATGGTTTCGAACCTTTTTTCTATGGTGTCCAGGGTATCGTACATTGCTGTTTAGGGGCGCCAGGGGGGAGCCCCCGGGCGAATAGTGGGAAGGTTAAGAGGATTTTGCTTGAGCTTTTGCTGATTTTGCATATCGGCGCTGGAACTTCTCGATCCTGCCGGCTGTATCCACAAGCTTTTGTTTTCCTGTGAAAAACGGGTGGCACGCCGAGCAAATATCAAGATGCATGGATGGTGTGGTTCCACGGGTTATAACCTTGGAGCCGCAAGCGCATACTATCTCGCATTCAATGTATTCCGGATGGATTTCTTTTTTCATTTCCTAAAGTCCTTAAGCTTCTACTTTTACCTGAATTTTCAAAAGGGATAATCATACATGAAAATCTTAAATATGTTAAGCATTCATCGCTTCCAGGAACTTTTTATTGGTTTTTGCCGTTTTCATCTTGTCTGTCAGAAGCTCCATAGCCTCAATCGGATCCATCGGCTGCAACACCTTCCGAAGCACCCACATCCTCCTAAGATCATCCGGATCCAATAGCAGCTCCTCTTTGCGTGTGCCACTCCTGCTGATGTCTATAGCCGGGAACACACGCCTGTCCGCCAGACGACGATCCAGATGGACCTCCATGTTGCCGGTTCCCTTAAACTCCTCAAAAATAACGTCGTCCATACGCGAGCCTGTGTCTACAAGCGCCGTGGCGATGATCGTAAGCGACCCTCCCTGCTCAATATTTCGAGCCGCCCCGAAAAAACGTTTGGGGCGCTGAAGCGCATTGGAATCTATACCACCGGAGAGAACCTTGCCCGAAGGGGGGACTATTGTGTTGTAAGCCCTGCCCAACCTGGTGACCGAGTCGAGAAGAATCACAACGTCCCGTTTATGCTCCACCAGTCTTTTAGCTTTTTCTATCACCATTTCGGCGACCTGCACATGACGGCTAGCAGGCTCGTCAAAAGTAGAGGAAATCACCTCGCCTTTGACCGACCGTTGCATATCCGTAACTTCCTCGGGCCTCTCATCGATAAGCAGGACCATAAGATATGCGTCGGGATGGTTTTGTGTTATCGAGTTGGCGACAGACTGCATCACCATTGTTTTACCGGCCCTGGGCGGTGACACGATAAGAGCGCGTTGCCCAAAACCTATCGGGCAGACAAGGTCAAGCACGCGGCCTGTGATGTTGCTTTGCTCGGTTTCCAGAACTATTCGCCTATCCGGATAGAGCGGTGTCAGATTGTCGAACAGGATTTTCCCTTTTTGTTTTTCAGGCCCCTCGTAGTTGATAGTTTCTACTTTTAAAAGGGCAAAATATCGTTCGTTCTCCTTGGGAGGGCGTATCTGGCCGGAAATTGTGTCTCCGGTGCGAAGATCAAATTTGCGGATTTGCGAAGGAGAGACATAAATATCGTCCGGTCCCGGTAAATAGTTAAAAGATGGCGCCCGCAAGAAACCAAAGCCGTCCGGCAATATTTCAAGAACGCCCTCACCATAAAGCAGGCCTTCCTGTTCTGTCTGAGCCTCAAGGATTTTGAACATCAGCTCCTGCTTGCGCAGACCGCTTACCCCTTCCAGGTTGTAATGGCTGGCGATGCTCATCAGTTCGTTGATGGTTTTTTCTTTTAACCCACCCACATTAAGAGTGGTTTTCGCCTCTACCGCAACTGCGGAAGCGCTATCGGAAGCTTTTGAACTGTTTTTTGTTGTCATGAATATATTTTTCTAATTAATGAATTATCGTTTTAATAATCAAATACATATATGTATATAAAAGATGTAATGGCAAAAAAACTAACCCAAAACGCTGAATATGCTGAAGGTTACTCCATAGTAATTACAGGCGATGCGATCGGCTTTTCCGACCGTACGTTCCACTAAAAAGGCGATTAGCAAACTATATCAACATCAACAACGCCACGCTATTAATCGCCGGGTATTTTGGAAATTGTGATGAACAGAAATGATCTTTTCATCGTAAGATTCCAACATGGTACTTTCGTTTTCCCGATGTGTCAACAGCAATTTCAATATACCGTATCTCCAAAACGCATATCAGGCTGATAATAACCTTTCCATTCCGGAGCTCCGATTTGATATTTCAGGAACTACTATTCCTATTCCCATGATTACAGGCCCAAAGATAAACAAAACATAACATCATATGACAAATCAAAAAAAACCTAAATTGTTATTAATCTTATAATTTTTTTGTATAACTCTTTTACTGGTAGTTTTGTTGCGTGGTATTGGGGTATCATAAAAGCTCTTTTTTAGTAATTTTGATGGGTTTATGACTTATCGCCAGCAAGCTCCCTGAAGCGGTACACCGCGCCTAGGCGTGGCAAGTTTGTTATTTACTTGGAGGAACTCTAATGCCATACCCCTTAGACGGCAAGTCGTCGGTCATACTTCTTGCTGAAGACAATCCCGCTGATACAGATATAATCAACATGGCCTTCGACGACGCACAAGAATTCAGCAAGTACTTTACCCTTAAGGTAGTTGAAAACGGTAAAGATGTTGTCGACTACCTTCGGCGAAAAGGTGGTTTTTCAGAGCCTGAGTCCAGTCCACGCCCGGATATCATATTCATGGACATTAACATGCCGTTGATGGATGGCAAGCAAACTTTGCACGAAGTTAAAAACGACTCGTTTTTCAATTCTATCCCCATTGTGATGCTCACCACATCAAGTAGCGAACGTGATATTTCCGAATCCTATAATTTGGGGGCGAACGCATATATCACGAAGCCGCCAGACATAGATGAATTTATATGGATGATCCAAAGCACAGCCTTTTACTGGCTTTTCATGGTTAAGCTTCCACAAAATTCCGACCATCCCGCAGGGGCTTAATAGAGGCAAGGCGCTAGCATGATCGCCCATTTTATTGGCGATCATGGATATTGTTTTGTGTTAAATATCCTCGGCGAATGTTTCCTTGCTCCGTTCAAACTGGTGGAACCCGAGAACCGTAAGAACAAGACCGAACAATGCAAGCAAGCCGATGACCAAAGGGTCGGGCGCGCCTCCGTTTAAAAATATTTTCTGATATTCGATAGTAAGCACAGCCATCGGGTTCAAATAAAAGGTAAACCGCCATTCTTCAGGGGTTTGCGATATTGGATAAATGATAGGGCAAAGAAAAAACCAGAGGACAAGAAAATTTGACAACACATGCTGCGTATCCCTGTACTTGACATTAGCCGACGCGAGAAAATAGACAAGCCCGGTAGTAAGCAGGAACTGAGCGCACGCCACCACAGGCAACCACAGTATAGATGCGCCGATATGAACTTTGTACAGTATCATGAAAAAAAACAAAAGCGGCAGACTGAATATGTAGTTCATCATGTTGGAAATGATTTTAACCATCGGCAAAATCTCCGCCGGGAACATCGACTTCGTAATAAGCGAAGAAGAGCCCACTATGGAGTTCACGCCGTCACTTAAGGACGACGAAAACCATATCCACGGCAACAAACCTACAAACATAAATACTGCATAATTCTCCACCTGGACTCTCATGTATACGGAGAAAACAAGAGCGTAAACCAGCAACAGCAACAATGGGTTTAAAAATGTCCATAACATACCCAAAGTAGACCCCCTGTACCGCGCCTTCAGCTCTTTCGACACCAGTGTCCAGATAAGCTCGCGCCGTAGGTATAAAGAGCCCAAAACTTCTGTTACAGCTTTGTACATTACGTTTTCCCGGATATTCGTATTTTGGATGTGGATAGCCCAGCCGTCAAATCTTACAAGTATATGCGACAAGTAATTAACAATCAACGGCTTCAAGTACGGCTTTGGCTTATGACCAGAAAACCGGGCTATAACGCGCTCTGCCGATGGGAGAGAGTATGGGCTTTGGCGATATCAGAGTCTTTCTATAGCCGCTGTCAGCTTTTCTGTCGCCACACTTTCGATTTCGCTCAAATCAACGTCTGGCATCATCGCGCTCATGGATTTCGGGTTCACGGCGGAGACTGTCACAACTCCAGGCTCTTTTTCATACACAATTACGTTACAAGGTAACAGTAAGCCAATATTTTTATCGGTTGAAAGAGCCTTGAAAGCAAGCTTGGGGTTGCATGCTCCCAGTATCGTGTAGTTTGTGAAGTCTACGTCCAGCTTTTTTTTCAGAGTCTCTTTTACGTCTATTCTTGTAAGCACGCCAAACCCTTCGGTTTTTAGCTCCGCTTCTATTTTGGCAAGAATATCATTATAATTTCCTGTGATTTCCTTTTCGATCCCTATATTTTCTGACATTTTTTCCTCCGATAAAGTTCCCGCTCAACCACCTAAAAGAGTGGTATGTTCAATTTTCATGCACTTATTCTGGACTACCACGATCCCTTCGGAACGCATTTCCTTACTGGCTTCATTGTTAACGATTCCAAGCTGCAACCATGCCACTTTAGGTTTTTTCGCAACTATCTCGGGAACAAGGTCGCCGATGGCGTCCGCCCGGCGAAAAATATCAACAATATCCACATCGCCAGGAATATCTCCCAAGTTTCCATAAACTTTCAAACCTTCCCATTCATCTATATTGGGATGAACCGGTATAACAGTATATCCATGGTCCTTAAGATATCGTCCGACCATATACGATTCTCTGTGCGGCTTGTTAGACAAACCGATAATGGCTATGGTTTTAGCTTCACTTAATATATTTTTAATCTCGGAAGGCCCCGGGTTGTTTTCCGGCTCTTGAGGTCTTTTCGTTATATCGCAGGCTTCAGACATGGCGGATTATTACTATCTTCTAAAAGGTTCTAAGCGTCGATTTTATCCTTGAGAAACTGCATCAGGTTCTCTGACACAGGCTCTGGTATCTCATCTTCCTCCGGAACGGAACGCTGAAAAATTTCCACAGTCTTTTTCAAGGTGTTTATAAAAGCTATACATGGCTCGCAATCTTTTATATGGTCTTCGATTTCATCGCAAAGATGATCGTCAAGATCCCTCTCAATGTAATCGCCTAGCTTTTCGAAAATTTCTTTACATTTCATAGTCGTTCGTTACCCACCTTGGCCACTTCAATAGCGCCATCAAAATATTTTGACAACCCGTCCCGCATAATAAGCCGGGCCCTGTGCAACCGTGATTTGACGGCCGCTACAGACATCCCTAGTATTTCACCTATTTCAATATTACTAAACCCGTCAACATCTTTCAAAACAAGCACGACCCGTTTATCTTCTGGAAGCTCGTCCATTATATTTTTCAGCACGCCCCTCACCTCGTCATTGCTATGCAACAAGGCCGGGTTTTTCGACCAGTCAGTAATCTCTCTTTGTAGCGTAGACCCGTCGAACTCCAATGGTTTATCTATCGAAACCATGTCTGTTTTCTTTTTCTTACGCAGCTTCATAAGGCAACCGTTCGTGGCTATTTTAAACATCCATGTAGAAAAAGCCGCTTCGCCTCTGAAAGATTCTATGGACCGATGCACCTGAAGAAATGTCTCTTGCAAAACATCTTCAGCGTCCTCCTGATTGTTTAAAAATTTCAAACAGTGATTGTATATCCTGCTTTCATATTTCTGGACAATCCTTTCAAAAGCCGAAAAATCACCTTTTTTGATTTCTTCTATCAGCTTAAGGTCTTCCTCCTTGCTGTTTTCTTTGGCAGAGGAAGACTCGGTATTTATTTCTTTGGTCATTTTGATGCCGCCACAACTGAAAAGGTTCGCCAACGCACTAACTTTCATGTAATGCTAACAACTAACTCCATCAAGGTCAAAGCAATCATTCATGCTATGGGAAACTACTATTATGGCTAATAAGCTTTTATTATGGCTAATAAGCTTTTTTAAAATATTTGCCTGGATTGACTCCAAACTTCTTACCACATGTATGCATGACCATTCTTCCGCTATTGGCAGACCCTCTTACATTCTTAACAATACAGTCTTCAAAGCTGTGAGGCGTGGTGACATACCAAAATCCGGCTATCCCAACTAGAAGCAATAAAACTAAGGCCACAAAGAGATTTATTTTCATAACGATATAATCGGTCGAAGTAGGAAAAAAAGCAACAACTCTTGGTAGTGGGCCATTATTGTTTATGAAGTGCGCTGAGTTATAGCTACTTATCCTCAAAAAACTCACACAAAGGTGACATATAACCTTAAAGTAACGTAGAAGGATATAAGCTTGAACGTTTCTGAATGTATATAATGTATATGTTATGGAAACAGTAGCGGCTCAATATGAATTGCCGCGCAATAACACAATATGAGTGACAAAAAAATACTGCTCGTGGACGACAGCCCGGAAAATCTGGAGCTGCTGGCCGTCCTTCTAGAGCGAAACGGCTGGGATTATGCCACCGCCGACAGCGGCGTGGCAGCGCTTTCAAGGCTTGAGGCCGGCGCATATGATCTTGTGATAACAGACCTTATGATGCCCGCTATGAACGGCTTGGAGCTGTTGACGCGTGTCAAAGAAAAATGGCCGGGTATCGAGGTTGTTATCGTGACGGCGTATGGCTCCATCCCCACCGCAATAGACGCAATAAAAAAAGGCGCATACACCTATATACTGCGCCCCTTCGAACCGGAAGAAGTGGTGATAATGATCAATAAGATATTCGAGATTCTGGATATCAGGTCTGAAAACACTTTGCTAAAAGAAGAGCTTAACAGAGAACGCCGATATGACAAGATGGTTGGGAAAAGCCAGGCGATGCAAAGGCTTTACAAGTTAATAGACAACGTGGCCCAGACAAGCTCCACCGCGCTTATAACCGGGGAGTCTGGTGTCGGCAAAGAGCTTATCGCCCGCGCCTTGCACACTAAAAGCTCAAGGGCAAAACAGCCTTTTATTAAAGTGTCGTGCGCGTCCTTGCCGGAGTCACTGCTAGAATCGGAACTGTTCGGGCATGAGAAAGGCTCTTTTACCGGAGCTGTGGCTACTCGCAAGGGAAGGTTTGAGCTTGCGAACAAAGGAACCATTTTTCTAGATGAAATAGGTGAGATATCAAAAGCTACGCAAGTGAAGCTTTTGCGCGTTATCCAGGAAAAGGAATTTGAAAGGATTGGTGGTGGCGGAAAGACCATAAAAACCGATACCCGTATAATTTCCGCGACAAACAAAAACCTGGCGCGCGAAGTGGAGAACGGCTCCTTCCGGGAAGACCTCTATTACAGGCTCAATGTTATAACAATAGAAGCTCCACCGCTAAGAGAAAGAAAAGATGACCTCCCCCTTCTGGCATATCACTTTCTGGAGCGTTACAGCGCGGAAATTAACAAGGAAGTCACTTCATTTTCAGACGACACGCTTGCGATGATTGCAAACTATAACTGGCCCGGAAACGTAAGAGAGCTTCAGAATGTCGTTGAAAGAGCCGTTGTTTTAACTCGCAACACAGCGCTTCAGCCGGAGGATTTGCCAGCGGCCATACGAGCCTCAGGCTCTGATATCGTAACGTCTGTTGAGGAAATTGACTTTAATGAGGCATTGTCTTTGCGAAATGCAAAAAGCGCGTGGGAAAAAAGATATCTTGAACGCGCGCTAATGAAATTTCAAGGCAATATATCAAGAACCGCGGCCGCCATCGATATCGCCAGAAAAAACCTGCAGGAAAAAATAAAAACACACAAACTCGACGCGTCACGTTTTTTCAAAAAATAATCTGGCGGCGATTGACGCGCTATAGGCCATATGTTAGCGTTGAATAAATACAATATAAAATTAAAATTGAAGCCCAAAATTTAAATTTGCCGGTTTATTATTTGCGGCAATTTCCAGGAGTTTTTCTGATGATAAAGTTAATGGTTTTTATTGACGGAACTTGGCTTTATTCAAACCTGAGGCATCTCGCCAAAGACTCAAATCAATCTGGCTTTTACATAGATTACGGCGTATTGCCGCATGTCTTGAAGCGGGAGCTTGTGCAAAGAAACCAGCTTGACAGCCTTGATGTTGTGCGCACGTTTCTTTTCGGAAGCTACCCCGTAAATTTTGACACCATTGATGACGATCGCGCGAAAAGACGCAGAGATTTTTTCTCCATGCTTCGGGAGGACTACCATTATGAAGTGGAGGCTTTTCCTGTCGACTACCAGCGGCGGCGGATACTTTATGATGACAGGATGGATGACGATTTTTCCCCCAAGGAAAAATGTGTCGATATAGCTCTGGCCACGTCGATGATGTATTACGCCTCAATCCCTGGCAGTTACGACATAGCGTTGGCCGTCGTAGGCGACAAGGACTATTTTCCGCTATTCCAGAAAATCCGGTGTCTCGGTAAAAGGGTGGCGGTGGCTTCCATTCGTCAGTCGTGCGCTAAAATGTATGCGGACAGGCAAGACGAAAAAAAACTTAAGGACTACCAAATAATCTGGCTCAACGATATCGTCGATCAGATAGCTTTAAAATCTCAGGAATATAGCGTTGAGTGCAAGTCGCCGTTGCATGAGGGGCCGCGCGAGGTTAAGACCACTGTTCGTTTGCGTGAGGGTCAGTCGTTCTTCTGTGACGAGTGCCGCGCAAAATTCGCCGTGCAGAGAGAAGAACAGCTATTGGAATATACGGGCTCAGGAATCGAACAAAAAGGAAACTGCGCGGAAAATTGGGGCGATACGGCGGAACATGCGGAAGGCAAGTTCGAAGGAACAATTGAGAACTTAAAACCAGACCGTGGTTTCGGTTTTATAAAAAAGGGCAACGGCTTGAGTTACTTTTTTCATATGACCAACCTTGCAAATGTGGAATGGTCGAAGCTGCAGGCTGGACAGAAGGTGCGCTTCACTATCACCAAAGAGCCTGATGGGGCGCAAGCCGGAGCCGCAGGGGAGGTTATTTTGGCCGAAGATAACGACACCAGCGCATTTGACGCGCGCAAATCGGACTCCGCGGCGTAGGATCGTAAAAGCCCTCAGCGTCTATAGCAAGAAAAACCCCGGATAGTTTTAACCCCGGCTCAATTGCATTTACTGGCGTCTGTGGCGACTTTGCCGAACATAAGCAGGAAATTTTTGAACGGCCCCATGTTCTGCATCGCTTCCCACATCGACCCTTCGAAATTAAGTTTTCCGCTCATCATGCCCCACATCGGGCCGAATTCGCCATTGCCCATCGCGGTCCAATCTTCAGTGGTCGCCCACATAAGAAAATCCCACCACTTGTCATCCGCCACTCCACCGGAAAGACAATGGGCTTTATTATCTTTAGGTTCCAGTTTTAGCTGTATATGAGGTGAGTCAGCGCAATCTTCCCGATACACTTCTATGATTCTGTACTTTCTATCGTCTTTGAGGTTGTTCACCCATCCGCTTTCAAACAATCCCCCGGTTAATACATCGTCATTGTTCCATACTTCACAAGCTCTCTTCCCCCATTCATTGGAGAGCATGACTACAGCGTCGCCAGCAGGCTTGGAAGCGGCCGGTTTGGCGTCATCCGTAGTTTCCGAGGCTATGGAAATGGCGGACCCAACACTTATGGTTAGAAAAAGAAACAGCGTCGTTAGTGAAAATAATTTTTTCATTTTAAATCACTCCTATAACAATGTTTGCAATAAACGCGCGGTAGTAAACATAATGCAAAAGTCAGGCTGTGGAAAAACAGACGCGCCGCATAACGAAAAGTCTCTAATTTCTACAGCCGTATAACGAAAAGGTCAACATCTTTTTCAAGGGCCCGAATCAGGCTTTTCGCATCCTCGATATAATCCGGTGCGACCAGTATCTCGACAATGCCGTCCAGTTGATCGACGGTTCGGGCGACGCCAACACTGTCATAACATTCCGTAATGTTCACAACATATGAGATATCCTCAGGCTTCACCTTAAACAGTATGCGGTGGCAATCCGTCCCTTCCCTCAAAAGAGGAAAAGATATTTTTCTTTGTTCGTTTCCCATTGTTCTGCGAGAATTGTAACCGTTATGAAGATAAAAATACATTGGAGCCTCAAAAAGCTTACCGCGATTTCATTAATGGCGGCGATCGTTATTTCCGGTTGCGCGTCCAAAAGCAGGACCAGAAAGTGGATAGGTGGAGAGCCGCGACCACCTGCCACAGGCGGGCTTAAAAGCGCTAATCCATACAAAATCAACGGTATTACATACTACCCTATTGCAGACGCGTATGGATTTGTGGAAAAAGGGGTGGCCTCATGGTATGGAAACGCCTTTCATGGCAAGCCTACCGCCAGCGGCGAAACATACAACATGCGGGCCATGACAGCGGCGCACAAAACACTTCCGCTGCAAACGATTGTTGAGGTGACTCGTCTGGACACCGGAAAAAAAATTGTTGTGCGGATAAACGACCGCGGCCCATTTGTAAATAACAGGGTTATCGATTTGTCCAAAACAGGCGCCCAAAAGCTGAACATGATAGGAAGCGGAACGGCGCCTGTCCGTGTTGTGGCGCTGGCAAAAGGCAAGCCCGGGCGCAAAGGGTCTCCGCCAGAGCCCGTGGAGCCTCTACCTGATTTCAACCATGGAACATTTTGGGTCCAGGTTGGCGCTTTTGGAGCTCCTGGCGCCGCTGAAAGAGTCCGTGAGCGTTTGCTGCTGCCAGTAGGGAAAATCAGGCTGCAGCCAGTAAGCTTGCCGGGCGGAAGAAAGCTTGTACGGGTGCAGGTAGGGCCTTTTGGTGAGCGTTCAAAAGCGGACGACTTTCTTGCGAAAATGATGGGGAAAGGTTATCCAAACTCGTTTGTCGTGGCGGGGCCATGACAAGGCTTTTTACTTGTATCGCCTTTGCCGCTATCGTCGCAACCCCTCAGCTTGTCATGGCGGACTCTTCCGTAGTATATCGATGGACAGATGGTAATGGCGCCGTTCATATATCCAACAGGTTATCCGACGCGCCGGAGAAATATAGGGCGTCAGCCAAGCCTATGGAGATGGTTGTTATCGATTCACAGGAGCCTGACCAAGTGAAAGGAAGCGCAAAACTTGTCGGCGGTTCCAAAATCGCTTTCGATACAAAAAAAGAAGGTATTGTATCGCTCGCCAGATTTAACGGATTGACGGAACGTAACGCGATTCTGGATACCGGCTCCGGGTGGGCCATCATAACGACAAAGCTTGCCATCGCGCTTGGATACGACCTTGAAAATGCGCGCAAAAGCAGGTTCAAGGTTTTCGGTGGATCGGTATCAGCTCCCGTGGTTTCATTGAAATCGCTTCAGGTCGGCCCGGCTTTTGTTTCCAACGTTTCAGCGGCGGTTATAGATTTCGAGGGACGTGGCCCTGTAAGCGCTATTATCGGAATGAATTTTCTATCCCGTTTCGTGTTCGAGATAGATCATTCAAAAGGTGAAGTGGAGTTTAAAGCTTCGGAAAAATGATTTATTTTAAGAATCGCCGTCTTCATTAAAAAAATCGGATTTTAAATACGCCTCATCCAGCTCGTACAGAGCCACTTTCAGCGCTGCGGCGGCGGGGACTGCGAGCAACACACCTAAAAAACCGAAAAAATGACCGCCGATAAGCAGAGCCGCCATTATGGCCACAGGATGCAGGCCAACCGCTTTTTCCAATATGCGAGGTGTAAGTATCAATCCTTCAAACGCCTGCGCCCCACCGAACAGGAGGAGCACAAGCAATGGGTGGAGCAAATCGGTAAACTGCAGATAAGTAAGAATCAGGGCGGGCAGAAGCCCCACCACTATCGGCAGGTAGGGAACGATGTTGGAGAGTCCCGCAAGCAAGCCTATGAGAACCCCCATAGGCGAACCGATAAAGAAAAGACCGGTGGCGAGAATCAGCGCCATGACAAGAGCCACTGTAAACTGGCCCCGAAAAAAAGCGTTTAACACCGTGTCGATCTTTTTGAAAAACCCGACAAACCTATCCCGGCTTCTCGGCGGAACGCGAACAGTTATTTTTTCGGTGATAATATCAAAATCTTTCAAAAGATAAAACGTTGCCACAGGGATAATGACCAGGTTGAACAAAGCCAGCATAACGCCCATGACGCTGGAAAGCCCGGTCCATAGAGCCTGCGACGCGCCTTTCAAAACTTTCAGCGGGATGTCGCCCATCCGCCGCATTCCTTCCTGGAGCGCTCCCTCTATTTTCTCCCGGTCCATATCCGGCATCGATTCGATCATCGGCTTTATTTTCTCTTTTACAAGCGCTATGTAATGCGGGATATTTTCCGCCATCGCGTCCACCTGCCCCCAGATAATCGGCCCGATAAAAACAGCGGCGGCAAACACGAAAATAAAAAGGACAGTCAGCAAAATGAAGATTGCGGTTGACCGCCCCACCCCTTTAGCTTCCAACCGGTCTATCAACGGGTCGAAAAGATATGCCAAACCAAAAGCCACAACGAACGGAAATAACACTGTGCGTGACGCATATACAAGCCACAGGAAAATAAAGAGACCGGCCAGAGCTAATACGGCTTTTACAGCAGGCCTGGACAATAGTTCATTCATCACGTTTATCCCTGAGCTCTTTCCACTTTTGAGGGATGGCCAGCAAAAGGCTTCTTGCCGCCTCTCTGCTGGCGGACTGAATGGATTCAAGAGTTCCGGCCAGCACGTCGCCATATATGCCACTGTCCAGTTTTTGGACATACATAATTTTTTTCCCATCTACGCCAGAGACAAGCTCAAGACTTACGATCGCTTCCACAAGCTCCCCACCGGCCGTAGGATTGGCTTTTACTACTGTCTTTCCGAAGATCATCATATCCGCCCCTAATATCGAGTTAAGCGATTTTATAGCGCCTGCGTCTCCTTTTACAGCCCTGAGGGTTGTTTTCCCAAGCAAAGCCTTCACGACATTTTTCCTGTCGGCCACCTGATAACCTTTATCCCTGAAACTCTGCGAAAGAACCTCTTCCGATACCGATTTTAACAACAGGAAATTCTCACCGGTAAAAAACTCCTCGTTTCTTTCATCGACGATAACCAGAATTTTTGGCAGGTCGCGCCTTTTTGTGGGGAGCCCCGCTTTATTTATCGCGGTGCGAATATCACTCAGGAAAAGTGTCACCTGCAGACGCATTTTAAGTTGTCTATTTACAACATCGGTCGTTTCATCCAGGAATTTATAGCTTTTAACATAATCGGCGGCGTGGTCGATTATCAACTCGTTTACAGTTTCGATATTTTCCTGAAGCGTATCGCCACGCACAAGCCCGGTCACAGTCATACGCACAGCTTCCGTGAAAGCGAGCTCAATCGCGTCCTCCCGAGCCTTGGCGTAATTTCCCTCCTCCACATCCACAATCGCTTCGGCTGGCACAGTCACAAACTCCGTATTAGCGAGCGCAAAAAAGGAAGAGGAAA
>CAYNDB010000015.1:13912-30174 GCA_964395915.1 uncultured Nitrospinota bacterium
ACGCCGTCAAGACGCTGTCCTTCAGGTGAAAGAGTCACAACTTGCGCGTCAGAGCTACGCGCCAATTCTTCAAAAACTCGCCGGTATGAGTGAAAGTTTATAGGCACATTAATATTTCGCCCGAAATAGTCGACCTGACAGGTCATCTCGCTTTCGTCGGTAAGTTTTTGTCCCGTAATGTGAGGGACGGTGCAAGACGCATATGCTTTCCCGTCAGGATAGCCGAATTCTTGTCCGAAAAGTAATATCACAGAAGCTCCCATTTTAATGGCCATTTCAAGAGCGACGCAGGATACGGAGCCTCCCGACTCAATCTTACCCATGCTTTCTGCCCATTCTCTGGCTGGAGATTTAAATTTCTCAGGATTCTTGTACCCGAAAAACAGTGGACCTTCCCATCGCTCAATCACATCTGAATTTGATGTCGGCAATGTTATCATCGGAATATCAAACCTGTCGGCCATAAGAAAATGTAGCGTCGTATGAGGTTGTGAATCCACAGTGACCACAAAATCTGGAGTTACTCCCGCATCGAGCAGGGCTGGCAACGATGTGTCGCTGGCAAAAATCGTTAAATTCTTTTCTGCGGCAAGATACATGATAGTTTTATCAAGCGAGGGGCCAGCGCCCACCACCGCCACCACTCCACCCCTGAGCGCGCCGGCCAGATTTGCAATACCGGGCGACCGTAGCGCTTTTTTGAGGTTGCGCCTGAAGCAAAGCTTTTCAGACTCGCCCATAAGTAATGGAAACCTGCGCTCCATCTTGATGAGCTCTATGGAATTTTTGGAATTATCATACCCGTCCGGAAGAGCCTGGAACGAAGGGTTGTGAATGACAACACGTGTCTTTCCGGTGTCAAACCCGGATAAAGCCTCTGACCAGCCAGCAAGGAATTCGCCCTCACTGCGCCCGGAGACAATACCCAGATTCGGATAGTCAAATATTGCAGGGTCGTCAATGACCTTAAGCGCCATTTTGAGGATGGATATGTTCGCTTCGGCCACTACGACTTTTCCATCGGGGCCGACAGCGTCCAGCAAAGGACGAATATGATACCCCAACCCTATGCCGTAAAGAGCCACGTTCATACCGGGCAAAATATTTTGACCTTTTACGAACACTTCGGCCTCTTTGACAGGGTCGTATTTACTGGCAAGCCACATCTCCCCGATCTTCCCCGACATCTTCCCTGACCTTGACAATTGCAAGGTTATTATCTCAGGAGCTGATTCCGCCATTAAGGCGACTTGTGGAAATCGTTTCCGAAGTATGTCCAAATTATGGTTGAAGTGATCGGGCATGCGCTTATCGGGCTGACGCCAGTTTCATCTGTGGGTTCTCTGCGTTATGTTCCACAAATTGCAAAACACAACGAATTTTTTTAAATCGCGCGACGCCGGAGCGCCTCGATGGCATATCAATCAGAGTCAAAAATGGAGCGCGGCTTTTCACCCCCGCTGTCTTTGGCGCTTTTAAGCGAGGCGTTGAAAAGATCCTCCGCCAGTTTCTTTTTTTCTTCCTGCTTTTCCTTTATGTTGTCGAAAGCCGAAGCGACTTTTTCTTTATCCTGTTTTGACTTCAGGAACGCGTCTTCAAGCCTGTCTCCAGAGCTTTGCTCCACAAGCGGTCTGCGGGTTTCCAGTATTTTTCCGGATATCCTGTCCACGATGAGAATGGAATCGCAACATGGACAATTAACCTTTATATCCTTTTCCATAACCAGAAGAGCGCGCAATCAAGAAACTTTTTTCTCATCCTCACTAACGCCATCAGAATCGCCTGGCGCGGACTTCAGCTCTTTCTCGGTATCGCTCAAGGATTTTTTGAAATTTTTGATCCCCCTACCCATACCAGACCCTATTTCCGGCAAGCGTCTTGCGCCAAAAACAACAAGCAATATCACAAGGATAATGATGAGCTCCGGCATTCCTATTCCGAACATGGTTTTCTCCTGATCAAATGTTTTTGATTTTATATCCTATTAATAACATATGAGCCATGACTAGTTACCCATATTTTATTCTAATTGTCATTAGTCTGACATATCTAATAATGCTGTATTTTTCTATATTTCCCAAATATACAAAAGGTTATGTATCATAGCGCATCTGTTCCAAGCACACTTAACACATATCTTTGACCTCTTAATATTGTTTGGCAAAGGTCAATTCTGAAAATAAAACGTATCTGCCTGGTTTTGTTAAAAAGTTCGAGGAAACCACATCATTGCAAATTAAGCCTTTCGCCGTTGTGCCCTATTGAAAAGTGGAATAAAATAAACGGGTTGTAAATTTTCCATATTAATTCCGGTGAGTAATGCCAGGGCACACCACTTTTGACAATAGCCCAGCTACCATAGCAGTTGCGTATGGGAGAATAGCCAAAGGTTTGCGCAGGCTGGGGGAAGTGTCTTTGGCCCTCAACGTTTGTGAAAAAGGGCTCCAAAGATATCCAAACAACAGCGCCATCTATATCACAAAAGGCGAGATACAGATCGCCTGTTACAATCAGGACAGCAAGTCCGATCATTTAAAAGAAGCTCTGACCAACTTTGGCAAGGCTTTGCAACTGGACCCTCAAAACTATCTTGCGAAGCTTTTGGCCAGCCAGATTTATCTTAAAGCGGGGGCCAAGGAGCAAGCCAAAACGCTGCTTGCCGCCATTTTAAAAACATCCCCAAACGACAAAAAAGCCAACGCCATGATGACCCTTATCGAGGAGAGGGAAAAGGAGAAAGCGAAGACGGAAAACAAAGAGGCGAAAACCAAGCAAACGGCAAAAGACAAAGCCGCCGATGACATCCCGCGGAAAAAAGGAGAGAGCCTCTTGGACCATACTGTCGCTGATCAATGGGAATTGGATGAAAAAATGGATATTGGGGAGGATGAGGAGCCTATTGATGAAATTATTTTTGAGGCTTTAAGCGCAAAACTTTCCATCTTCAGCAGGCTTGAAGGTTTATTTGCCATATTTATAATCGATAAGAACGGACAACCGCTAAAAATCATCAACAAAAAAAATATCGATGAAAATATCATCCCCTCTTTTATATTTAATTTACAAAAAACATCCGCCGAAGGCATCAGACGGTCTGGGCTGGGTTCCTTTCACCAAGGCGTCCTGGTAAGCCCCATAGGAACTATTTTTCTCGTGGCGACTCCACACGCTATAATAGCGATTATTGTTGATAACGACACCAATATGGCTACCGTTGAGAAACGAATCCAACGCTATCTGGAGGAAGTTAAGGATTGAATTCTCTAAAATCGACTCTGAAAATACTCTGTAACAACAAGCGGATTTTCGGAGCGCTGGTAATTACAAAAGACGGTATGATAATCGAATCGGACCTGGGCGACAAATTCGATGGCGAGACTATCGGAGCTTTTATGTCGCTTGTCGCAGTGACCATTAAAAACTCTCTCAATAGCATGGGGCACGAAGACTTTACCAGATACGTTATGCAGTCGGATAATGGACGGATTTACCTTGTGGACATGGGAAAATCTTTTCTTATATCGCTTACAGAGCGAGATATTGACACTGGAGAGATAAACATTGCGTTGTTTCAGGCGGCTAATGGAATAAAAAAAATGGGGCGATTTGACGTATGACGACCGGATTGAAAAAGTGGAGGGTTAGTAAGTGCAGATAAATTATGGCAAGCGTGAAATTTCCTGCAAGCTTGTATATTACGGGCCCGGCATGAGTGGCAAAACAACCAACCTTGAAATAATTCATCAAAAAGTGCCCGATCAAAACAAGGGAGAAATGACCTCTATCGCCACTGAGGGTGATCGAACGCTATTTTTTGATTTCCTACCACTTGACCTCGGAAATGTGCGCGGGATGACCACCAAGTTCCAGCTTTACACTGTTCCAGGGCAGGTTTATTACTCTTCCACCCGCAAACTTGTGCTGCAGGGAGCGGATGGAGTTATTTTCGTGGCGGATTCGCAAAAAGATAAACTGCCGGAAAACCTGGAGTCTCTAAAAGACCTGGAGAGCAACCTGGATGATTATGGTTTGGAGCTGAATAAAATCCCGCTGGTAATACAATGGAACAAACGCGACCTGCCTAACGCTATGAGCGTGGAGGAACTGGAAGAAAAAATAAACTGGCCAGGAGCGCCAACCACAAACGCCGTAGCCGTCACAGGAGAAGGTGTCCTC
The DNA here is from genome assembly GCA_964395915.1 of uncultured Nitrospinota bacterium. Lineage (GTDB taxonomy): Bacteria > Nitrospinota_A > UBA7883 > UBA7883 > JAJRTC01 > CAYNDB01. Next base: position 18,089 of record CAYNDB010000015.1, read on the forward strand.
AGCACATTAAAGCTCGCCGCATCCCTGATACTGGACCGTCTCAACGCCAAAGAGCCGGACGAAGTGGTAAAAGCCGTAAAAAGCGCTCGAGAGTCTGAGCCCAAAAAAGAGCCCGTCAAAGAGGAAACTTATGTCGCTAAGATTAACGATGACAATATTTCCAAGTCTTATTTTAACCAGTATTGTCAGGTTCAATATCGCCTGGCCACAAAAAGTGAAGATATAGAGGACTTTAAGAAATTCAGCCCGGAAGCGAGGAAAAGGCTTATCGAGTCATTGATTAATCACGTGCTGCTATTACAGGACGCGAAAAAAAGAAATATTGAGGCTTTGAGTCAAGAGATAGATCGCCAGGTGGACAATTTCGCTAAAAGATTAAATGGCTCTAATAATCTGGAAGAGTACCTGTCCGCCCGAAAGCTTACTGTCGATAACCTTCGCAATGAAGCTACTAAAAATGTCATAATAGGCAAGGTTATAAAAGACGTAATTCCAAATGTGAATGAAAGGCTTAAAATCACTGAGGGTGAGGTAAGGGAATTTTATAACGACAACAAGGCAAAGCTTGGCGGCAAAGCTTTTGATGATGTAAAAAACGTAGTGGTCTCAAGAATAAAAAACATCAGAAAGCGGGCGTTGCTTGATGAATTTTTCGAAAAGCTAAGAAAAGAGGCGACAATAGAAATTTACACTGAAAATATTTATAAAGGCTTGTAAGACCGTATGAAAGATGAGCGACTTAGAGATAGACGTCTTGTTTATTATAAAGAAGACCTCGACCAAATAGATAAGCTGCTTGAAGAGTTCCTCAAGCTTTCAAGCGCTAAAAGTATTTATCTGATAGATAAAGACGGGCACCTTATAACACAAAGCGGTTTTAGCCAGACAATTAACTCAGAAACACTCTCAGCCCTGGTTGCGGGGGCTTTTGCGGCCACAAAAGAGCTTGCCCGTATACTTGGGGAGCCTGAGTTCGCGGTCATGTTTCATCAAGGCAAAAAAGACCATATACACATTTCCTTGGTTAGCGATCGCGCTATCACAGCAATAGTTTTCGACGAAAAAACCACCGTAGGAATGGTGAACCTTTACTCCAAGGAGCTTATCACCAAGCTGGAAAAAATATTCAACATAGCGTCTAAAAAGACTGGCAAAGATGAGCAAATGGAAAGCGGTTATTCCGAGTCGGTAAAAGACAGGCTTGATGATATGTTCAAAAGTTGATTATCCGACCTAGGCAACTTTTAAGGCGCGTTTTATTCCTCTGATGAAAAGCCACATACAACTTACTGTATCCCTGCTAATCTATGTTCTATTTTCCGCGGCTCCCGTTTTCGGGCAAAGCAATGTGGAAAACAAATACTTCTATCCTTTAAGCTCCCTGAGGTTTGCCGACCTTGCGTCTGATTCAGACATTGCCACAGCTATGAATAGCTGGATTACCACTGTAAGGAAAAAAGATAAGCTTGGCGCGTTTAACGCCGGCAACCGAATCCTGGATATAATGAGACAGCTTGGAACAAGAAACCTTGTTTCCCTGTCCGATATATGCATTGCCGCAGGAGAGGTTGAGCTCGACAAGGGAAATTACGACGCGGCTGTTATTGCCGCGGAAGATTCTATAAAGTTCGCCCCAGATCATCCTGACGCCTATTTTTTCATGGCGAAAGCTTCGTTTACCGCAGATAAAGCTGATGTAAAAAATATCGCTCCTAATATTATGTCCGGAATAAAAGCGATGTTTGCGGACAGGATTCAACGGGACAGGTTGCTATCTTTTTCAATCAGGTTTGCGTTTCTTGCGGCGTTTCTATCATTTCTTGTTGTTTTTCTGGCGATGTTTGGAAGGCACTACCGGTCGCTCCTATCCGATATCGCCATTTTTCTGCCGTCTAAACCTGCAGGGATATGGCGCGTTATTCTTGGGGGGCTTACGATTCTCATTCCGCTTGCTGTGGGAGGTTGGCTTATTTTCCTTCTGGCGATTCCACTTGCCTTATGGCCCTATTTACGCCGTGACGGGAGAGCGGTGATCGCCATTTTCGCGTTGTTCATATTTTCCGCGCCTTACGCGTTCAACTTTCTGGCAAAAGAAGCGGTCCTGGGCAACGCAGACACGTATAGGGCGCTTTACCTTTTATCCAAGGACACATGGGACTATGAGACCAAAAAAACTCTGGAGAGAGAAAGTCTCAAAGACCCTGATAACGAACTTATATCTTTTGCGCTGGGTTTACTCAACAATATGCGAAAAGATAAAAACGCGTCGATAAAAGCGTATGACGCCGTTCTCAAAAAACGTCCGACTGATTTGCGAGCTCTGGTGAACAAGGGGAACGCATATTTCATCGCAAAAGAATATAGCCATGCGGTAGAAATGTATAAAAAAGCGATTAAAGTATATCCCGAGTCTGTCGAGGCGCATTTCAACCTCTCCAACGCTTATGTAAGGATGTTCAAAACTAAAGATTCGGAAAAAGAATATAAAATGGCGCTGGCAATAGACAAAAACAAGACCAATGATTTTGTGGAGCTGGCTCGATTAAACCAGGATAAGAAAGTTATAGATATCCCGATCTCCAATGATGATCTTTCATCATTTGAACGCGTTCTCGCAAAGAAAACCGAAGAGATCTCAAAAATTCTGTGGAACATCTATTTTGGCGCAATATCCACCGATGTATATCAAAAGGTGGCGTCAGGTTTTCTGATTCTGATAATTTTGTCGCACTTTTTATGGAAAAAGGCTATATCCCACCAGACATGCCCGACTTGCGGCTCCTCTTTCCTTCCCCCGATACAGCTACCATCTAACGACAGTCGTTGCAACCAGTGCGTCGCCGCCCAGAGCTCCAAAAGCGCCGTATCCACAGTCAAAAAAGATAAGAAACTAAAAGAGATAAGGCAATATGCGGCGAGATCTGTGACAAGGGCCGGCCTTCTCGACCGGCTGATCCCCGGAGTTGGGCGAGCGGTTTTCCAAAGCCATGCCACCGCTCTGGTCTTCACTTTCTTCACGAGCCTTGCGATAGTATATGGCTCGTTTACAATTTTTTCCGATATGGTCATATATAAAACTCCTGTAAAAGATGCCGTTTCGGCTCATGTAATTTTCCTTGGTTTGGCGGCTTTTTACTGGTTGCTGATGAACACCGCTTTTAAAAGGGATTTTTATTAATATGGCGTTGCAAGGAAACCTGGACGACTTCAACATCCTGAATATACTTCAGATGATCAAGCTTGAGGGTAAGACTGGAAGGCTCACGTTAACCGAAGGTGACGATATGGTCAAAATAACTTTCGATAACGGAGCGATCATTTACGCCGAAGGCTCTCCCCATGTTGACGAGGCCCGCATCGAAGGTGTCTTGCTATCTAACAAGCTTATCGATCCTGCGGTATGGCAAGAGATTAAGAGGGAGCACGAAAACAAATTGCGGCCATACTGGGAACTATTGGCGAAAAGGACCAGCTCCAAGCTCCTGGTCGAGCTTATCAGGCGCCAGGTGGTCGATACGGTATATCGCGCTCTGCGCTGGGAAAAAGGTGATTACGATGTCGCTCAGATGAAAAACCTGAAGTACAACAGCAAAATCATGAGCCCTATAGACGTTGACGCGCTCCTGATGGAAGGATGCAGAATAGCGGATGAATGGCCCCGTATAGCGTTATCGCTCCCCCCCCTGGAAACCTTTATTGTAAAAAATATTCTAGGTGAAGCCGACATGGACGCTTCGCTGGAAACAAAAAATCAGGCGATGACCGGTGGAGATTTCACTACTTCGCTCGAATACGAGATATTAAGCGACAGAGGCGTTACGTTAAGCAATGCCGAGATCGCCGTGCTATCTATTATCGATAGAGGGAAAACCGTGCAGGAAATATTGGACTGCGCCCGACAAGGGAACTTTGAAAGCCTGGAAGCGGTAAAAAGCCTGCTAAGACGGGGCATCGCAACACAATCAAAGAAAAAGAAAAAAGATAAGGCAACTTACAAGTCAGAAAACGCGTTGCAGTTATTCACCGGTATAATCCTCCTGGCAATAGTTGTAGGCGGGTTTATTTGGCAAAGTATGTTATGGCCGCAAATGCTTGAGGCCCAAAAAAACGGGATTATCAAAGTGAAACGAATACAAGCGGTGGGAGGGTTGAAAAAAATCGAGCATGACCTGAAAGTCTTCATAAGCATTAATAAAACCGTTCCCAAAAAATTAGAAAACCTGGTCGAAACGGGGATACTGAAAAAGGCCGACCTTATCGACCCGTGGAACAACCCTTACAAGCTCATCTACAAGGGAAACAGTTTCACACTATACTCAACAGGGCCAGACTCTTTTTTAGGCACAGACAATGTGTACCTTCCAGCCCCAATATAATTATGAGTGACAACAAAAGTATATCGATAGCCCTCCTTGTGATAAGCGACAGGGCCAGCGCAGGAACCCGCCGCGATCTGGTCGAAGACGCCATGACAACGTTCCTGAACGAAAGTGGCCAGAAGCTTTCCCGCACTGAAATAGTTCCAGATGAAATTGAAGCTATCGGCGGCAAGCTTATTGAGTGGACCGGGTCCGGGAAATTCGACCTTATATTAACCGGCGGCGGAACCGGTGTATCACCAAGGGATGTGACGCCTGAAGCGACAAGGCCTCTGCTCGACCGTGAAATACCGGGGATTCCAGAGGCAATGCGGGCCGAGTCGATGAAAATCACCAGCTACGCCGCCCTTTCCCGTGGATACGCCGGATTCAGGGGTAAAACGATGATAATCAACCTGCCCGGCAGTCCAAAAGCGGCGTTGGAAAATTTGCGTGTGGTTTTCAAAGCTGTCGTCCACGGCATAGAGAAATTCCAGGGTGATATGTCCGACTGTAACCCGTCGGAAGCGGCTCCGCCCACCTGAAATAGAAAATTCTACCGTTATGCCCCAAGCAATTAATCAAGGTGGCGAAAAAATCAAAATACCTGTCGCTATCAGCCATTGCCTGCTCGGAGCTACCGTCCGCTACGATGGAAGCCATAAGCTGGACCGTGAAATATTGGAAACGCTCGGTGATATTTTTGAATGGGAGCCAATATGCCCAGAGGTGGAGGCCGGCCTTGGCGTTCCAAGAGAACGTATGATTTTGCGTAAGTCAGAAAAATTCATCGAAGCGATCGGGGAAAAATCGGGTAAGAATTATTCGGATATACTAAAAAATCACGCAATATCGAAGCTACAGGAGCTTTCCCATGTGCGTGGGTTTATATTGAAAAGCAAATCCCCTTCGTGCGGGTTAAATAACGTTCGGATAACTTGTAAAAATGGAGACACACTAAACGATGGAACCGGGATTTTTACTGAAATTTTGATGAGAATACCAACCATGCCGCCGGTGGAAAGCTCCGAGCGTCTTCACAACCCGAAGGTGAGACAACAGTTTGTCACCAAGGCCATTAATTTTGACAAAATGATGAATAATGCGGAAAAGCTTTGCAATAACAGCTAAAATCTGATATTCAAGGTTGTTCACTTATGGTGGTGAAAGAAGGAAAACAGGAATGAGGAAAGAAATTTGGACATGAGGTTGAAATCATAATGGCTCTTTCGAAAGAACGAAAAACTTCGATCATAGAAGAATACCGCAATAAAGATAATGACACAGGATCCCCCGAAGTGCAGGTTGCGCTTCTGTCAGAACGGATCAGCAAGCTAACCGAGCACTTCAAAGATAATAAAAAAGATCACCATTCCCGTCGCGGCCTTCTGAAAATGGTAAGCAGACGGAGGAAGCTGCTTGAATACGTCAAGAGTAAAGAGTTTGACAGATATAAAACCTTGATTTCGGCTCTCGGCATCCGTAAATAACGGATTTTTCGTTATCCCCGCCTTTTCAAGGACGTATTACCTGAATATCTCTTGTTTGAGAGAACTTAAGCGATAAGCCACTTGAGGCTCATGTAGAAGAGCCTAGACATAATCATAAAGATAGATCATATAGGAAAAAAAGAGAAAAAATGCAAGCAGAAAGACTGGAACTGGAAATTAACGGTAAGACATTATTTATTGAGTCCGGCATTTTGGCCAAACAGGCCGCCGGATCTGTTGTTGTTGGTTTTGAAGAGACTATAATACTGGCCGCCGCCGCCGCGGGAGACAGCCCGAGAGGAGGAGATTTCCTTCCATTAACTGTTGACTATAGAGACAAAACATCGGCTGCGGGACGAATACCTGGAGGCTTCCTGAAGCGTGAAGCGCGCCCATCTGATGGCGAAACCCTTACATCAAGGCTGATAGACCGAAGCATCCGCCCTATGTTCGAGGAGGGATATTCGAACGAAACCCAGGTAATCATCAACCCGTTGTCTTTCGACTACGAGCACGAGACCGCGCCGCTAGCCCTTATAGGCGCTTCGGCCTGTCTGGCGATCTCACACCTTCCCTTTCCCACTCCTTTGGCCGGAGTAAGGATCGGCCGTGTGGATGGCGAATTCATCTGCAACCCGACCTTCGAGCAAATGGAGAAATCGGATATCAACATACTTTGCGCCGGCACCGAAGAATCGCTCGGCATGGTCGAAGGTGGTGGCAACGAAATTTCCGAAGAGGATATTATCGAAGCCCTCGAGTTCGCCCACGGATGGATAAAAAAGATTTGCGCCCTTCAGGTGGAGCTTATGTCGCGCCTGGGCAAAGAAAAAATGGAAATCACAACGGTGGATTTAAGCTCCGAGATTGCGGCGATACGTGAAAAAGTGGGCGACAACCTGAAGGAAGCTGTGTTGACGGCGGGGAAAGAAGAAAGGTCCAAGGCTTTAAAAGCTGTCCGGAACTCAATTTTAAAAGAAATACTTGGAGAAGATCCTGAAGAGGAGGTTCTTGAAACGTATAAAGAAGCATATGGAACCGTCCAGAAAGGTTTCATCCGCGAAATGATATTAACCGAAGGCATTCGCGCCGATGGCCGAAAAACCGACGAAATAAGAAATATCGATATCGGAGTGGACGCCCTTCCGCGAACACACGGGTCGGCGATATTTACGAGAGGCGAGACGCAGGCCCTTGTCTGCACTACCCTTGGCACCGGCCAGGATGAGCTTATGGTCGATAGCCTTGCTGGACGTAAGGCGCGGCATTTTATGCTGCACTACAACTTCCCGGCGTTCTGCGTAGGTGAGGTGAAAAGGATCATGGGTCCGGGCCGCCGAGAGATCGGTCACGGAACTCTTGCAGAACGCGCTATCGAGCCTGTTCTCCCGTCTCATGAGGACTTCCCTTATACGATCAGGGTAGTTTCGGAGATATTGGAGTCAAACGGTTCGTCGTCGATGGCGTCTGTTTGCGGCGCTTCTTTAAGTCTTATGGACGCTGGTGTTCCTGTATCGTCAGCCGTAGCGGGAATAGCCATGGGTCTTGTTCAGGATGGAGAGAGGGTGGCGATATTGTCCGACATTCTCGGCCTTGAAGACGCTTTGGGCGACATGGATTTCAAAGTCGCAGGCACAAAAAACGGAATCACCGCTGTTCAAATGGATATCAAAATCAAGGGGCTTCCTGTTGAGCTCATGAAAAATGCGCTGGAACAGGCTAAGGAAGGCAGAATGCATATCCTTGGGAAGATGGCAGAGGCTATCGAAGCTCCGAGAGAGGAACTAAACAAGAATGCCCCACGTATCCACACCATGCAGATCAACCCCGATAAAATTCGTGACATCATAGGGCCCGGCGGTAAAGTCATCAGGGGTATCGTGGCGGAGACCGGATGCCAATTAGATGTAAATGATGAAGGTATCGTCAAGATCGCCTCGACCAATGGAGAGCAGCTGAAGGCCGCTCTGGATATCATCAACCACATCACACAGGAAGCTATCATCGGCAAAATTTACGTCGGCACAATTAAAAAGATTGTGGATTTCGGCGCGTTCGTGGAGATATTCCCCGGAACGGAAGGGTTATGCCATATCAGCGAAATGGCTCATCACCGCGTCCAGTCAATGGAAGACGAGGTGACGATGGGCGAGGAGATGCTGGTAAAGGTAATAGATGTAGACCGCTCAGGCAAAATACGACTTTCGAGAAAAGAAGCCATGCGACCAGAAGGCGACAGAGGCTCTTCGGGCTCATCAGACAAACCGGCAGGGGATGGAGATTCCGGCGACCGTGGACCGAGACGAGATTCTCGTGGCGGCGGTGGCGGACGTGACTCACGCGGTGGGCGCGGTGGCGGTGATAGAAGCCACCGTCGGTAACGGTATCCAGGTAATCTGCGAGGAAATACCGTTTTTTCACTCTGTTTCTTTCGGCATATGGATAAGCAGAGGCTCCAGGAACGAGCCTGAAGAAAAAGCGGGATTGCTCCACTTTCTCGAGCACCTGGTATTTAAAGGAACTGAAAAGCGTAACGCCCGCCAGATAGCGGTGGAGATAGACGCGCTGGGCGGGCAGATAGACGCATTCACTTCCAGAGAACTGACCTGCTACTCCGGGCGTGTTATCGGAGACCGTCTTGAAGAAGCTTTCGACCTCGTGGCCGATATGACTCTCAACTCAACTTTCCCCGAAGATGAGGTTGAGCGTGAGCGGCAGGTAATTTTAGAAGAAATCCGAATGGGCGAGGATAACCCGTCTGAATTTATACATGACAAACTGTACTCTGTCAGGTGGAAATCTTCTCCGCTCGGTCACCCTATAACTGGCGATCAGGAAACGGTTCATTCTATCACCCGGGAAGACCTTTTCGATGTCCGGGACAGGTTTTACAGACCACCGAACATTATAGTGACCGCCTGCGGTAATGTAAGCCATGAAGCTCTTGTTGAGCTTGCAAACAAATATTTTGGGCGCCTTGAGCCATCACAAAGTTTTGAGCGTAACCTCGAAACCCAAAAACCATCCCGCACAGTTGAAGTATTCATAAAATCACTGGAGCAGGAACATGCTTTGCTGGCGGTACCGGGACTTCCTGTCACGCATCCTAAAAGAAATGAGCTAAGTGTCCTTAACACAGCGTTTGGCGGCGGTGTTTCTTCCCGTCTTTTCCAGAAAATTCGTGAAGAGATGGGGCTGGCCTATTCTATATACAGCTTTTACGACCAGTATACGGATACCGGCCTCTTCGGTGTATATTCCGCCTGCTCGCCAAACAAGCTTGAAAAAATGTGGAAAGCCATCTGTGGCGAAATGGACCGGATAGCAAAAGAGCCGCCAACGAAAGATGAAATTGAAAGAGCAAAAACCATGGCGATAGACAATCTCAAGGTTTCATTCGAGTCCCCAGGCTCCAGAATGGGCCAGATGGCATACTACAAAATTTACTACGAGCGCGTTTTATCGCTGGAAGATATGATAAAAGAGCTTAATGACGTGACGAGCGAAGGAGTGCGGGAACTTGCCGTGGAGCTTTTCAGCGCAGATAACCGCACCATGCTGGCGTTAGGCCCTGTGCCTGAAAAAAAGATAATGGCTCTCGCCGCTTGCTGACTTGCTGACTTGCTGAGCAGTATGGATAGAAAGTGAGAAAATCCGCTATTCCGGCTTTAGTTTGCCTTGTGACGCTTCGACGAATTTCATCTGGGAATCATACAAAACATATGAGATTAGCTTTTCCTCATCTTCTGTAAGGTTGCCTTTGCTCTTCTCTTTTAACATGGCGATGATATCTATCGTCTGTTTGGCAAGATCGAGGTTTACTGAAGTCTTCCCGGAAACAGGGTCCAGAAACCCTCCCATATGGTAAGCGGCGCTGGAAGAGAGCGAAAGAATGAAAGTGGAAAAATCGATCGGTGGCGCCGGAGTTCCTTCTTCTTCCGCATTGCTTATAACTTCGCTTGTCTCCTCGAGCTGTTTTTCCTCAGCTTCCGGCTCTTCCGCGCTGTGCGAAGGTTGTTCCTCAGTCTCATCAGAGATAACGCGTCGTTTATCTACAAAACTAAAAGATTTTTCCTGATCCTCTTTTTCATTCATAGTCAACGCCTCAGGCAAAAAGGTCTTCGCTGGTAGTCGTCTCAGGCGCCCGCATCTCAATCATTCCTTCAGTTATTTCTTTCAAGGCGATATCTATAGCGGTCATGCCCTCAGCTTCTACAAGCGGCTCGGCTCCGTGGGCCAGCTGTCTTACCCTCATGGTAACAAGGTTCGCCAAAAGATATTTATGCCCGACTTTTTTCAGGGCGACCGCAAAAAGATTTGAATCAAACATATGTCGCAAATCTCCAAATAATAAATTGCTAAATTAAAACCTGTTTTTACAAAAACTTAACTCTTAGCCAATTCCCTTTCTTCCTGGCAAGCCACGCAATAGATCGAATACGGTTGTATAGAAAGTCTCTTTTTAAGTATTTCCTCGTCGCACTCGGCGCATAAGCCATATTCGCCCTTTTCTATTCTTCCCAAAGCTTCTTCAATATCCCGAAGCTCATCCTGAGCCTTGGCTTTCAAAGAAATCGCCAGCTCCTGCTCCTGAATAGACTCAGCGATGTCGGCTGAATCTCCATGCCGCTCATCAAAATCATTTTGCAAATCTTTAGCGATATTTTTATCAGCTTTGAGCAGCGACAATTTCTTTTGTATCAAAACTTTCTTAATATCATGATATTTATCTAACTTCATTTTCCTAACCCATCGCAATTCACAGACAATTTATCTTCAACTAAAGCAGAGTATGATGGCAGATATTAAAGAAAATTGCAACTTTTATGAACACCTTCTCTAAATGCCTGGATTTTCAGGTAAATATGGGTGATTTGTTAAATAACTGTCATGGTATTCTGTTATTTTTAAAATCAAAATGAGACAATAGCGTAAACAATGATGAAACAAGCGTTTCAAGGTCGGGTACAGGCTTTTAAAGGTATGGCGACCTTTTACAGTTCAACAAGGAGAGAAGTCTATGGGAGAAGATAAAACCATCGATTCCATGTATGCGACCAGTCTTGTTTTCAATCCCCCGAAGGAGTTGTCCGCCAATGCGTGGATCAAAAATCTGGCTGAGTACAGGAATATGTACGACAGGTCCATTAAAAACCCCAAAGAATTCTGGGCGGAGCGGGCTGAGGAAAGCCTCGACTGGTATAAGAAATGGGACAAAGTCCGCGAATATGATTTCGTGAAAGCTAATGTTAAATGGTTCGAGGGCGCAAAGCTTAACGTTACATATAATTGCCTCGACCGGCATATCGAACAGCGAGGAGACAAAACCGCGATCATATGGGAAGGCGATAACTCCGATGAGGAAAGACATATCTCCTACAAAGAGCTGCTCGACGAAGTGAAAAAATGCGCCAATGTGTTGAGAAACAACGGCATTAAAAAGGGTGACGTTGTGGCGATATATATGGGCATGATACCGGAGCTTGCTGTGGCTATGCTTGCCTGCGCGAGAATCGGGGCCGCGCACAACATTGTTTTCGGCGGCTTTTCCGCCGACTCTTTACGAGACCGCATAGACAACAGTAAGGCCGTGGCCGTCCTTACCGCCGATGAGGCTTATCGCGGAGGAAAGGCCATACCCCTTAAAAACGCGGTGGATAAAGCGGTCGACCAATGTCCTTCCGTCAAACTAGTCGTCGTCGTAAAAAGAACGGGAGGCGACATCGCCTGGCATGAAGAGCGGGACGTGTGGTGGAGCGATGAGATGGAAAAAGCCTCCACCGATTGCGAGCCTGAACATATGGACGCCGAAGACCCTCTTTTCATACTGTATACTTCCGGCTCCACCGGCAAGCCGAAAGGCGTTCTGCACACCACAGCCGGATACCTGCTATACGCCCACCAGACGTTCAAATATATTTTCGATTACCATGAAAACGATATCTACTGGTGCACCGCCGATATCGGCTGGATAACAGGCCACAGCTACATAGTCTACGGCCCGCTGGCAAACGGCGCCACGACGCTGATGTTTGAAGGTGTGCCGACTTATCCCAACCCGGACAGGTTCTGGAAAGTGGTGGACAAACATAAGGTAAATATTTTTTATACAGCTCCCACAGCCATCCGCGCCATCGCCCGCGAAGGGGAAAAATGGCCGGCCGGGTGCGACCTTTCCAGCCTCCGTCTGCTCGGCTCCGTAGGCGAACCTATCAACCCGGAAGCATGGATGTGGTAT